>NZ_JAHWGL010000007.1 GCF_019334315.1 Hymenobacter profundi | reverse complement strand
CCTTCTGCCAGTTGAACGAATCGTTGTGACGCCTGTCGTTCAAACGTGATAAGGTCCTTCGCAAGCTCAGGATGACAGTCGTCTTTTTCTACTCGCCCTCAACACTTACAACCTCACTACTCACTCCTTCACCAGCTTCACCACCGATGTGCCTTGCGGCTGCGTGACGCGCAACTGATAAATACCTGCGCTGACAGTGCTCAAATCCAGGGTTTGTTGCAGCGTGTTGCTTGCTTTGGAAAAGGTGCGCGTCATCACACTACGGCCCAGGGCATCAAATACCTGCACTTGCACGGCGCCCGTTTGCGCGTTGTTCAGTTCCAGGTGAAACTGACCACTGCTAGGGTTGGGGTACACAGTCAACCCTTTGAGGACGGGTGCGGTGGCGCTGGCAAGCGTTACGCTGGCGACGGCCTCATTGGAATAGGCTGAATTGCCAATGTCGTTTACAGCCCGGATGCGGTACACGTAGCGGCCAGTGCTAGACACCTCGTCGGAGTAGGCGGTCTGGTTGGCGGCAATGGTGGCGATGCGCTGGAAACTGGTGTTTGTAGTTAGAGAGCGTTCCAGCTCGAAACCAGTTTCGTTGGTGGCGTTGTTCTGCCATTGCAGGCCAATGGTGGCTGTGCTGCCGCTGGTGCCACTAAGGTAGGCCAGCAAATTGGTAGGCGCAGCGGGTGGGGCCGGTACGGTGCAGAGCTCCAACGCCCAGCCTGTAAGCGTACCGCCGTTACCAGCAGTGTTGTCAGTGATGCGCAGGGTCCAGGTGCCGTTGGCGGGCGCGTTCAGCAAACCGGCCAGGGAGTTGGCAGGGCGATAGGTGCCGCCCGCGTTCAGCGGACAAACAAGCGCTGCCGTCGCCTGCTCATCCAGCGACAAGTTGAGGTTGGCCGTACCGGCACACAGAGTAGCCAGCAGCACGGCCGAGCGGCCCGCTGGGTTGGTTAGCGTTACCGTCAATTCGCCTGCGTTGGGGTGTGTAATGGTCAGATTATTAATCCGAATAGCCGCTACCACGTCCGTTGAGCTTACTTCTATTGTTGAAGAAGCCGAGGCATTCGCCGTTGCCGGAATCGTGACGGGGACTTGTGTAGCCGCATAAGGCTGGCAGGATACTACCCCCGTGCGGAAGGCCGTAGCCGACGAGTAGGGCGCTGCACCACAGGCATTGCCGCCACGCACGCGCCAGTAATAGGTAGTACCCGCTGCTAAGGGAGCAGTTGGGGTGAAGGTTTTAACGGTATCCGATGCTATAGTTTGCGTGAGTACCACATTGCTGAAAGCGGCGTCCGTCGCTACTTGCACGGTGTAGGCCGTGGCATTCGGCACAGCCTGCCACGTAAATACGGGCCGCGTAGTAACCAGCGCATTGGCGGCCGGCGCTACGGCTACGGCCGCCTGCGTGGCCAGCGGCGGCACCACCACGCGCACCACCTGATTCTGCACTACCCCACCGCTAGTGCCCGTGAGAGTAAGGGTATAGGTGCCGGGCGTGGTCGCGGCGGCGGCTGCAATGGTGGCTACCGCCGTGCTGCCAGCTGCTACACTGGCAGGCGCGTAGCTAACACTAAGGCCATTGGGCAGGCTAGTAGCGCCCAGCGCTACGGTGCCCGCAAAGCCCTGTGCCTGCCCGATACTTAGGCTCACCGGCACGCTGGTGCCGGGGCACACCGTCAGCAGATTACTTCCAATGCAGGCCGTATTAAGGTAGAAGGTAGGCGCCGTAAGCGGTTTAATAGTGAAATTCTGGTTGGAAATATCGAAGAACACGTTGCCCGTAGCCTGCACCTTAATGCGCGCCAGTGCCGTGTTGGTAGCGGCGGGCACCGTCACCGATTCGCAGCCGTCGTTGGGGGTAGCAGCTAGTAGCACGGTCGGGAACGTGAGGCCGCCATCGGTAGAAAGCAGAATGTCCACGTTGGTGGCATTGATGGGCGCCTGCGTGGTATTGGCCACGTCCCAGGTCACTTGCTGGGGCACACCGGCCTGCCAGGTGGTAGCCGTGTTGGGGGTAGTCACCAGAAAAGGGCCAGCGGTACCAATCACGGCCACGTTCATCGAGTCGTATTCCACGCCGCCCCCACCATCCCGATTGTCGCGGGCCACAAACCGAAAAATCAGGCGCCGCGCATACGTTGGCAGCAACTCCCCGATGGTCGTGGCATTATTGACTAAATCCGACACCCGCGGGAACGTGCGGCTGGCAATCGGGGTAGGCTCAAACGACCGGAAAATGGGCGCATTGCCCTGTGGCGCAGTAGGCGCACCGGCCGGTCCCAGGTTGTACTGTTCCCATGTATAAGTAAGCGCATCCCCATCGGGGTCGGTGGCCGAGCCGGTGAGCGTGAACGGCGTACCGATAGGAATACGGTAGTTGGCGCCGGCATTCACAGTAGGCGCCTGGTTGCCGGTAGCAGTGACAACAGCGCAGTTGCCGGCTCCAGTTACGTGGTTCAGAATCTGGTCGTAGCTGCGCGAATGGAAATATGGAATACTGCTAGCCTGTATGTTGTCGTTTCCGCAAATACCCGCATAGGCCATAATTGTGACGCCGCTACCCGGCTCGTAGGCCGAGGAGGCGGAGCGGTTGCCTCTCCCGCAACTGCCGGTTTGGCTGTTAAACGTATGGTCGGCCCCAAACTGGTGGCCCATCTCGTGGGCCACGAAATCCACATCAAAGGCGTCACCCACCGGGTTGGGCGAACCAGTCACGCCCATGGCTTTAGAGCCCGCCACGCACACCGAACCCAACGCCGCAATGCCCCCACCACCGGTGCTAAACACGTGCCCAATATCGTAGTTGGCCGAGCCGATGCTATCCGTCAGAACAGCTTGGTTCTGCTTAAGCATCATTTGACCGTTGTCGTTGGTATAACGGTCGGTGGAGTCGGTAAGGAAAATCAGGCGGTCGTTGTTGGCAATCAGCACCATCCGAATGGCCAGCTCCCGCTCGTAGATGCCATCTACGCGGTTCACGGAGGTGACAATGCCGGCCAGGGCACCCTCCTTGGTGCCGCCTTTGGTAGCGGCATACTCACTGGTGCAAGCCACTGCCAGTCGGTAGGTGCGTAACTGGCTGCCGTTGGGCCGTTGGGGAGCAGCCGGTCGGTTTAGAGCGGCCGTAGTCGTGCGGTCCAGGCCATCGGGCGTGTGGCACACGGCGCCCAGCGCCGAGCGGCTCATGCTGCTTTGGTCAAATACCAAGTGGTTTACCGTATCGCCGGGCGCGGCCGGGTCGATATAAACGGTACGGTTGGCGGCCAGAATCTGGGCGTGAAAACCTGCCGGCGACACATCGAGGCGGGCCGTGGCCGTGGGGTCGTCGAGGCCTTGGGCCACGTAGGTGCGAATGCGGGGGTAGCGCGCCGCCAACGCCGGCGCCATCACCTGCGTGGCCACCACCCGAAACCGCTGGGAGGTGCCATCGGGTAGGGGCAACGACACCACGGTGCCCGACGCCCGGGCTGCCGCGCTACGCTCGGCTGGCGCCGCGCGCAAGGTGTTGCGCACCGTACCTAGCTGTACCGTCACGGTCCGGAAGCGGCTCAGGGCCAGCGTATGTTGCTTCGGCACAACAGCAGGAGAGGCATCGGCCCATAGCACGCGTTGCGCCGCGGCTGGCAGCAGGCCTGCTACTAAAAACAGACCGCTTAGCAGCCCTCGCCGCAGGGTAGAAGTTTGCATCGGGTAAGAGGTGAGAAGGTGGAAAGGTAGGGTAGGAAGAAAACGAAAAGAACAGCACCTCAACGCCGCACCTCGTTTGATCGACAAACAGCTTACAAACAACGACTATAGTGTTCATAAGTTGGGTTGTTTTCAGCGATATGGGAAGGCCATAGTCACAAAATTAAGCTGCTCTGACGCAGGAGTTGCGCAGTAGTGTAGTGCATAGGCTATAAAAAATGCCCGGTTGTGAGAGACAACTGGGCATTCGAAAAGTAAAGTAGCGAATACTTACGCTAAGCATCCGTCTTCAGCAGCACAATCTGCGCCTTATCGGCCGCGCTGATTTTGCGTCGGAACTCCACGTAGGCGGGGTATTCTGCCTTGGCAAAGCGTGTGCGGAGCATTTGCAGCTGGCGCACGTACTGCAACGTGCCATCGGGCAGGGTGTGCAGCTGGGCCGAGTACGTACCGAAAACCGTGGTGAGTTGCACCGACGCCGGCAGGTTCTCGGGCTGTAGCCCGGCCGGCACGTGAATGCGTACCGTATCGGCGTAGGTGTAGGCGTGGCTCAACCACACATCCGACTGGCGGCCGCCCACGGGTGCGGCCACGGCGGGTAGGCGACTGAGCAGGTTGGGCGCCAGAAACAGGCGCTTGCCACTCACGGAGGCAAAAGTAGGTAGCATCAGGTCCAGCTTCTCTGTCACCATCGGGAGGGCCTGCTGCCGGTTGGCCGTCAGGTTGAATTTCGTGATGCTGAAGTTGTTCAGTGTCAGGCTTTCTGTGATGTACTTCTTCTGTTGAGCTGGGTCCAGCCCATCGAGCATGGCGCTGAGGCGGTCTTGCTCCAGGCCGGTGTATGCCGTGCGAACGGCAGCCGTGGCTTTGCCCTGCGCGTCCAGATACACGTCGGCCAGCCGCTCGCGGCGGTTTTCGCGCACGCCGTATGTAGGAGTGCGCACCAGCTTGCCGCCCTGCGGGGTGAGTAGTAGGGCGTGGCGGTTGCCCGTGAAGCTGCCCATGTAGCCAAACGGCGCCGTTTGGCTGGTGCATTCCAGCCACACCGTGTCGGCCTTGGCGGTTTTGGTTTGCGCCAGCGGCACGCACAATATCACGTGGTTGAACTGCGAGCTGGGAAACTCCGTGTGAATGTCCGGCGCATCGGCGCGCACCAGGGCGCAGTAGCCCGTGATGCCCGCTGCCTGCAACAGCGCCATACCGTAGTTCGACAGGGCTTTGCAGTCGCCATAGCCATTGGTGCTCACGGCCGAAGCTGGGAACGTCTGCCAGCCGCCTAGCCCTAGCTGCACCGAAATGTAGCGGGTATTGGCCTGCAAGAACTCGTACACTTTTCGGATGCGGACGCGCTCATCTTTTTCGTCTTTCACCAGCGCTGCCACGCGCGCCCGCAGGTCGTCGGGCAACACGTCGCGGCCTCGGTTCAGCTCATAGCTCCACTGGCCCAACTGTTGCCAGGAGGCGGCGCTACCGGCGTGGCCTTGTACCTCAAACGCGGCGGGTGCTGTTACTACCATCGGCACCAACTCGCGCAGGGGCGGGCCATCTGGCTCACGCTCCATAGCCGCCAAGGCTTTCACTTCCCACTGATACACTTCCTGCCCGCCCTGCTGCGAGTGCGCAGCCTGCACGCCTTGGGGCAAGTGCCGCTCCTGGTAGCGCAGGGGTAGGGCTGCGGGCGTGAGCACCCGGAAGGTGGCGTGCTCCACAGCTAGCTGGGGCTCGTCCTGCGGCTCCCAGGTGCTGTAAAACAGCGAGTTGTCAGATGTGATTTCGTAATCGAACTCCACCGTGTAGGGGTAGGCCGACTGTTGCAGCGTGGCCAACCGGCCGCGGTTGTCGGTGGCCAGGCTAAAGCCATCGGACAAACCGTAGTCCTTCACATCGGAGGCGCGCAGGGAGCGAATCAGGCGGCCATCGGCGTCGTACACGGCCCCGCGCAGGTAGTTGATGCTGTTGAGCTGATCGTAGGGCACCATCAGCTGCGCCCAGTCAGCGCCAGCACCGTCCAGAATGGTGATGGCGCGGTGCACCGTGCTCACCGTGCGGCTCACCGATTTCACCAATAGCGTTTCATCGTAGGCGCGCACCACGCCGTGAGCATTCTCGCGTAGGCTGGCCGATAGGTCGCTTACGGAGTACTTAGGCGCCGGCGCGGCCCAAGCGGTGCTGGTTAGTAACAGGCTAGCGCTCAGAACAGCAGCCTGGCAGAATAAAAAGGAATAGCGCATCAGCTTACGATTTTTTCTTGAGCACGATTTGCTCCGCCTGCTTAGCCATCAGGCGCGAGTAGAAGTCCCGCAACGCCGCGTATTCCTCGGCCGAGTACACGGCTTTGCGTAGATTCAGGCGGGAGATAATCTGTAAGGAGTTCTCGCCGGGCGAGATAGAGTAGAGGAACCGACCGCCGTTATCAGGCAGCTCCACCACTATCGGTTTGGGCATCTCCTCCACTACATAGCCAGCCGGCAGGGTCAGCGTCACCTGATTTACTTCGTCCGTCAGCGCGCCAAAATCCACCGGAAACCGACGGTCTTCGTGCGGAAAGGGGTTTTTGTTATCAGCAAAATGCCGCATCGGATTGACATATAGGATATCAGCGACCTGCTCATTGCCGGCGCTGGTCAACTCGTAGTCCAGGGCCAGCGGTGTGGTGTTGACGTCCGTCGCTTTGAAGGCGTACTTAGGAATGTCCCAGCCCTCATGACCTTTCGCCAATTCCTCCATAAATTTTTTCTCGCCCATTTTTAGCAACCGCGAGCGGTGGTGTGCGCCCAGATAGCCACCATACTCTTGGTGTACCTTACCGGTGTAGCCACCTTTTTCATCCAATTGTAGCTGTACCTGTCGGTATTCCACATAGCGGGTGGTAGGCGTGAGGTCCACCCAGCGTGAGTCGTCGGCTTTGGAAAGTAGCAGCCTGCCCACGCCGTTCAGACAGCGGCGAGGTAGGGTGCCGCACGGCGTAGCTTCTTCCGTGGCATCTACCAGTATCTCCTTGTTATCGGGTAGGGCCACGTGGGCAATGACATAGTTAAACTTCGACAGCAGCGGAAACATGGTGTTCACGCGGCCATGGTCGCGGGTGCTCAGGATAACGGGGTTGGCCGTGAGGCCGGCGTCGCGTAGCGCACCAATCAGCAATAAGTTCACGTCGGCAGCGCTGCCGCTGTGCAGGTCGTAGGCGCGGCGGGTGGTGGTGGTGGCGTAGAGGCGGTCCAGGTCGTTGTACTTCACCGAGTGGTGCACTAGGTGACGCACGGCGGCCGTTAAGGCGGCTGGGTCGCCGGCGTGCTTGGCTTTGAGGGCGGCAATTTCGTCTTTCAGAAAGCTGGCGTGCTTGGCTTGGCCGCCAAATTCCTCCCCCATCAGCAGATCGTCATTTATCTTATTCCAGGTGTTGGCTACGCTGTGATACCCCTGGTTGGGCCATTTAGTACCGGCTAGCTCAAAGTCGATGCGGGCCACGTAGTCGCGCGAGGTGGTCATGTAGGGCTCGTCGCGGAACGCTGGCACATCCTTCATCACCCAGCGGTGGTTGGTCACGCTGGCCGATACTGTCTCGGTGCTGAGCCGTACACGATTGCCATCAGACGAGCCGCCGCTGCCAAGAATATACTGCGCCTGGCCGGTAGGGTGCTCACTGATAGCCAGTGGCTCATATCCCTGCATTAGCATTTTATAGTCGAAATACTCCGGGATGCTGGCTCGGTACTCGCTCCAGCGCACGGGAATGCTTTCCTGGAACTGCCAATTCTGGAAGTTAAATAGAAAATCGGAGCTAACGGAATAGGCGTACTCAATCACGGAGCCCACGCGCACATTGGGCAGCGTAAACTTGCGCACGGTCACGTTAGCTGACTTTTCTTCCCGAAAGGTGCTTTCGCTAGCCAGTTTTTCCTTGGTGAGCTGGCCGTTCACCATATTATAGGTGAAGCCGCGCAGGCTGCCCAACTTCTCCTCGCTTTGGCCTTTGTGGTAGAGTGGCACTTCCACCGTAGCCCGGTCGTAGGCCGATTTCTTAAGGATTTTAATGCGCGTCACGCGCTCAAACATGATTTTGAATTCGCCATTGGCTACGCTGAAGCGCGACACGCCGTAGTCGCAGAGGACCACTGCCTCGGCGGCGCTATCGGCCACGAAGCTTTTTTCGTCCATATCCTTCGGGTCCAGCTTGCCAAACTTAATGGGCTCGGTCTGGGCGTGGGCAGTGAACGTAAGCCCACCGGCCAGCGCCAGTAGGAATAAGCGGGGTAGCAATTTTTGCATAGTGAGGTAGAGAAGGGAGTAATTGATGAAGACACAAGGAGCCGCTGCTGCACGCTAGGGTAGTGCGCGGCAGCGGAATTGTATAGTTGCGATAAGGTGTAGGGTAGAAAGCAGGGCGGCGGTAGAAGGCTGTTTGCGTTAGTGCTTGTTGATAGAACGTTGTCGTTGAACGATTTCGGCCACGTGGCGCGGCCGACGAGACGCAAGTATGCGCCAGAACATTGTTCTGGCGTATCTCTTTTACTGACGTTGCAGCACCAGCATTTCGGCGTGCTTGGCAATTGCGCGGCTGTAAAACTCGCGCAGGGCCGCATACTCGGCGGGGCTGTAGCTGGTCTTGGTGAGTTGCAGGCGCGAGGTGATTTCCAGGCGGTCGGGGGTGGGCTGGGCCACGTGGTAGAGAAACTTGCCCGCGTTGCCGGGTAGGGCTAACTGTAAATCGGCGGGCTTTTCCTGCACCGTGTAGCGGGCCGGCAGGGCCAGACTCACCACTTGCGTCAGCTCGCGGGTGGTACTGAAATCGACGGGAAAGAATCGGTCGGCGTGGCGGAAGGGATTGTTGTTTAGTCCTACTGCCTGCATTAGTGGTAGATACAGCGTATTGGCTGGCGTTTCAGGGCCGGGCAGGGTCATAGCTACGTCCACGGCAAAGGCCTTGCTAGGGTCTTCCAGCTCCAGCAGGGTAGGCGGGGTGGTCAACTGCCAGTCGGTCCAGCGGCGGCCCAGTTGGGTTTTGTAGCTCGATTCGCCTTGGCTGAACACCTGTTGCCGGGCCGCAAGGCCAGCGTATCCGCTGTATCCTTGGCGCATGGTGCCGCGCAGGGTACCCGTGTCGTCGAGCTTGAAATCGGCCTTGGTGTATTCCAGATAGTTGCGTTTGCTGGTGAGCGGCACCCAGGCGCCGGTGGTGGTCAGCAGCCGGCCTTGCTCGTTGAGGCAGCGCTCCGGCAGCATCTCCATGGGTAACAGCGGCTCGGTGGCGTCTAGTAGCAGCTCACCATCGGGTAGTACCACGTGGGCAATGGTGTAATTGAACTGGCTGAGCAGAGGCATATCTGTCACAATGCGGCCGTGGCTGCGCGTGCTCAGCAGCACGGGGTTAGCGGTCAAATCGGCTGCACGAAGCGTTTGCAGCAGCAGCAGGTTCACATCGGCCGAGTTGCCCTGGTGCTGCTCGTAGGTTTTGCGGGTAGGCTGCGAGGTATAAAGCCGTTCCTGTCCGTTGTATTTCACGTGCTGCTGCACTAGCCGCAGCACGGCCTCGGCGCGGGCACGGGCATCGGGTAGGCGGGTGCGTAGTGCTTTGGCCTCGGTTGTCAGCGGCGAATTCTGGTTGAGCACCGCGCCAAACCGCTCATCGGCTAGCAGCGCCACCCCAATTTTCTCCCAAGTATGCGATAGGTCGCGGAAGTCGTGGCCCGTAAAGTCGGAGCCGGCTAGCTCGAAATGCACACTGCGCATGTAGTCCTGGGCTGCCGCCATAAAGGGTTCCTCGCGGAAGGCCGGCGCGTTTTGTAGCACCCAGCGCTGCGCCAGTGCCTGCGTGCTGATGCTGGTTGTTTGGGTAGGACCCGTGTTAACAGAGCCGTAACCAGTCTGTTGATTCTGGTGGTAGCCAGTGCTATAGGGCACCCACGTTTGGTCCTGGGCAGCAAAGGGTAGGTAGCCGTGCGTGATTTCTTTGTATCGGAAAAAAGCGGGTAGCGCCACGCGGTACTCGCTCCAACGCGTGGGAATGCGGTGTTGAAACTGCCAGTCCTGGAGGTTGAACAGAAAGTCGGAGGTGATGGTGTACGTGAACTCCACCACGGAGCCTTCCTTCACATTGGGCAGCGTAAAGGAGTAGAGCACGTGGTTTTTATCGATTTTCTCACTGAACACACCCGAGCTGGGGTCCAGCTTGGTTTTCTCTACCTTGCCGCCTACCATGTTGTAGGTGAAGCCTTTCAGATTGGAGAGCTTCTCACGCTGGTCGTCGTCCACATAGAGGGGCACGCGCACCGTGGCCCAGTCGTAGCCGGCCTTGCGCAAGATGTGAATTCGCGTGGTGCGGTCGAACACCACCTGGAATTTCTCCGTGGCACCCACAATGCGCGACTGGCCGTAATCGCACAGCACCTCGGCCTCAGCGGCGCTATCGGCAGCCACAGGGGTAGGGTTAGGACCGAAATCAGCGGCCGATACGTCGCCAAAAGAGATAGGAGGCTTTAGGGCCGCAGCTTTCTGAGCGGCCGCTGGCTGGTAATTACACAGCAGCCCCAGCAGCAAGCTACTGTTGAGTATAAAACGACGCATAACCAGGAAAAGTAAAAATGACGCGTAATAGCAACGAACTGATAGTGATAGTCTAAATCAACCCAAAAGGGTAGAATGTCTTATCCACATCAAAGATGAAGAATAGATGATATTTAGCCAAATTTTTGTACCTATCTGACGCTTTGTGCGCATGCTGCGTTTCGGGTCTGACAGTCAGCTTACCCACCCCTCACTTACCTTAGCTCGCTTACCTATCAACTCCGGAGCTGCTTGCGCTTATAAAGTATCAGCAGCCTTGTATAGCGAGGATTTTACAGAGCGATTTTCTAATCAAGAACCGCAGAAGCAATGAACTGGAATAGGCTGGTACTGGGAACCGTTGCGCTGTTGGGGCTGCTAGGACTTACCGGAGCGCAGCGCCAAGTGGTGCTACCCAACGAAAAGAAGATGGGCGCCTACCTATTCGTCTTCTTCACTGACCCTACGCACAGCCTGTTTATGGCCACAAGCCGCGACGGCTACACGTTCACGGCCGTTAACGAAGGCCAGCCTGTTATAGCCGGCGACACCATTGCCGAGCAGCGCGGTATCCGCGACCCGCACATCTACCGAGGGCCAGACGGCGCTTTTTACATGGCCATGACCGACCTGCACCTCTTTGGTCAGCAGAAGGGCTACCGCACTACCAAGTGGGAACGGGATGAAAAAGCGTACGGGTGGGGCAACAACCGGGGGCTGGTGCTGCTCCGGTCCACAGACCTCATCCACTGGACGCACCACGTAGTGCGCCTCGATGAGGCTTTCCCGGAGTTGAAGGACGTTGGTTGCGCCTGGGCACCCGAAACGATTTACGATGCCGCCGCCGGCAAAATGATGCTGTACTTCACCATGCGCCTGGGCAACGGACGTACCAAGCTCTACTACGCCTACACCGATGCGGCATTTACCCGGCTTACGTCGGCGCCGAAAATTCTCTTCGAATACCCGAACCCGGAGATACAAGTACTGGATGCTGACATCACCCAACTCCCCGATAAACGCTTCTGCCTGATGTACGTGGCACAGGAAAAGCCAGGTGGTATCAAAATGGCGCTATCCGACAGCGTCCACAGCGGCTACCGCTACAACCCGGCGTGGGTAGACGCCGAGCCGGGAGCCTGCGAGGCGCCGAATGTGTGGAAGCGCATTGGGGAGGAAAAATGGGTGTTGATGTACGACGTGTTCAGCATTCAGCCGCACAATTTCGGCTTCTGCCAAACCACCGACTTCGCTACCTTCAACGACATAGGGCACTTCAACACGGGCGTGATGAAAGCCACCAATTTTAAGTCGCCGAAGCACGGCACAGTTATCCACCTCACGACAAAAGAAGCCGACCGGCTAGAGCGCTACTGGAAGAAAAAGTAACGGGTGGGAAATGCTGGCCCCGGCAGCGGCATAAGTTCTGTTTCAAAGATTTACAAAAACCGGTAGTAATAAGCTATGCGGCTTCTGGAACTGGTTGGTGGCGCACGCCTACCCACAGATACACCAATGCCACCAACGTAACGGCGGCGCTCAGGCCATGCACGTAGGGTAGGCGGGCGGGCGAGTTGGCAAAAATCCAACCGGCCAGCAGGGCGCCCAGGCCAATACCGGCTTCCAGGGCAATGTACATGGTAGCCACGCCCCGGCCGCGCCGCTCGGCGGGGCTCAGGTCAATGGTCCAAGCATAGAGGGTAGGGGAGTTGAGGCCCGTAGCGAAACCATACAGCACAGCCGCGGCCAGCAGAAACGGAACCGAAGGCGCCAGGGCCAGCGCGACCAACGCCACCAGCAGCAGGGCAGTAGAGAAGCGCAGCACCGGCACCCGGCCATAGCGGTCGGAAGCGCGGCCCGCTACTAGGCGTACTACCAACGAGGCCACGGTATAAAAGGTGAAAAACAAGCCTTTATTGCTGATGCCCAGGTAGGTGCTCTGGTCGGGAATAACCGTGAGCACGGCCCCGTACGGAAACATGCACAGCAGGGTAGCCAGCGCTGGTCGAAACACGCGTGGTTCCAGCACCTCGTCCCAACGTAGGCGCAGCAGCTTCAGGCTGAACTTCTGGCGTTGCGCCTGGGGTAGGGTTTCGGTCATGGTGCCCTGCACGATGAGCGAGAGCAGCGCCGTTCCGGAAGAACAGTAGAACAGCACGTTCAGGGAGAAATGCTCGGCCAATAAGCCGCCCAATGCGGGGCCAGCGGCCATGCCCATCGAGCTGGCCACGCCCAGCAGACCCATAGCTTCGCCCCGGCGCTCAAACGGGATAATATCGCCAATAAACGCCGCAGTACCGGTAGGCTTGAAGCCCGTGCTAAAGCCGTGTAGCAGCCGCAGCAGCAGGAAGCCGCCTACTGTGGCCGTCCAGGGGTAGAAAAACCCGCACAGAAAGCACACCAGCGACCCAAACACCATCACCGGAATGCGCCCCACCGTGTCGGCCAGCTTGCCCGAAAACGGCCGCGACAACCCTGCCGTGACCGTGAACATAGCAATAATGTAGCCCTTGTATTCGGCGCCGCCCAGGCTGGTGAGGTAGTCAGGTAGCTCGGGCAGCAGCATGTTGAAGCTGGCAAAGAACAGGAACGACGACAGGCACATCAGCCAGAAACCGGCCGTGTACACGCGGGTGGAGGGAGCAGCAGACATAGCGCGCAAAGGTCGGGAAAATCCGAACCACGGATTCGCTCGGATTTTAATGGATTGCGCGGGTTTTGTGGATGAGCAGGATGCAATAGTGGATAACACATTGGCTAACAAAAAATAAGGGAAGCAAAAGATTTGCTTCCCTTATTCCGTTTTACACCCGTTACGGCTAATTACCCTGGCGCACGATGCGCTTATGCACCAGCCCGTCGGCCGTTTCAAACACCAGGGAGTACACCCCGGATTTTAGGGCTCCGATATTGAGCTTGCCGCCCGTTACTTTCGTGCGGAGCACAAGGCGGCCCATCGTATCGTATAGTTTTACCTCGGTGCCTTCCAGGTTCCAGGGGGCTAGCAGGCGTAAATCCCCAGTAGTAGGATTAGGATACAGGACTACTTGCGCCGCCCTAGTGCTTTCACGCGTGCCTAGCGTTACCGACCCGGCAGTGCGAGCCAGGGTGTTCAGGCTTTGAGCAAGATTAACCAGCGAATCGGCTGTGGTGCGGCCATCGAGTGGAGCGTACAGCTCCAAGCTTGACTTGAGCAGCGAGTCAGCGGCCATAGCCAGTACCTCTTCCTGGTTCATGCCCGAGCGGTAGAACAGCCAGTCGCGCAGCTGCAACTTGGTTGGAGCAGTGGTGCCGCCTACCTCGAATTGAGTAGGACGCAGGCGCTCGGCCACGCTACCCTCCCGCACGCTATCCACATAGAGCATGGTGGTGCCGCGGGCGTAGTAGTGCGTGAGCACCAGCTTATGCCAGCGGTTATTAGCTACCGGCACCGTGCCCGTAATGGTCGGGCCTTTGGCCGACGTGTAGAGCAGCTTGCCATCGGTGCTGATGCGGATGGTACCGGCTGCAATACCAGCGCTGTCGCGGATTTCGACCAGCTGACCCGCGCCGTTGGTCTTGAAACGAAGGGCCTGTGTGAAGGGGTGCACCACATCCTCGGGCACAAAGCGAACAACCGAGGTAGGCTGCCCTACCGTTTTGGTCAGCGTGATACCCGTGCCCGTACCGGGGCGGCGGGAGGGTAGGGGCTTGCCCGCGTGCAGAGCATCGAAGAGCGACGGCACCAGGGTATGCGCCATTTCGGCATGTCCTAAGTCATTGGGATGTAGGTCATCGGACCGGTAACCCGTGGCCCAGCGGCCTTGTCCATCGTCTACAGCCCCCAGCAGGTTCACGCTCGGCACGTTCCAGCCGTGAATCAGCAGGTTCATCTGCCGAACGAAGGCATAAGCCTCGGCCGTGTAGTCGGAGCGGGTGTAGGAGTTCGTCACGATGGGCACCATGCCATCCGCCCGCGCTTGTTTGATGAGCTGCGTCATATTAGCGCGGAACTGATCGAAGATGGGCTGCCCGCCGGTGAGGATACCTTCATTGCCCAATGCCAGCGCGTACACCACGTATTTGCCGTGCTGGGGTAGGAGGTCGGCGGCGTAGCGGTTGAGTACGGCTACTGTGTTGTTACCGGGCACCGAAATGTTGGCCGTTACCCAGGGCTGCCCTGTGCCGGCCGTGGCGCGGCGGGCTAGCAGGTCGGAGTATATAGAGGTATAGCCGTAGTTGTTGGTAGCGCCCGTGCCGTAGGGTACCGACGAGCCCATGTATACGATCTTCAACGGGTTCTGCGGTATCGGCACAGTGTAGGGCTCCAGCAGCAGGTCGTCGAAGTAAGCGCTGCCCGTGGCACCGTCCGGATTGCGCCACACAGCGACTCCTTTCACATAGGCTGTGCCCGTGGGAATGGTGGCGGTGGTTTGCAGCTGCGTCCAGGTGCCGGCAGGCGAAGACGCTACCAACGAGTCGGAGCGGAACTGCCCCAGCAGCACGTTGCTGCTGTTGTAATACAGTAGCTCCAGGTGCACCGCCTGGCTACCTTGCAGGCCCGCCGTGGCCGGATTGTAGAACCAGCCGCTCAGCTTCTGCGCCGTGGTGCCGATGGTGGGTACATAGGTAATCTGCTGCTCCAGCGCCAAGCTACCACCCGATAGTTGGGCGGCGTAGCTGCCCGCGTGCTTAGTAGCCGTGCTGATGGTAGTAGTAGCGCCAGTACCGCGCGCTGTGGTGGTCCAGTTGGTGAAATTGCTCAGTTCGAAGCCCGGATTCTGGAAGGCGATATTGCCCGTTACGGGGTTGCGGTCCGGCACCACATCCACACGCATCAGGTTGAGGTAGGCGAAGGAACCAGCCTCTTTGCTCAGCGTCAGCTCAATCATGCCATTAGCATCCGCCGATAGCGTATCGGAGTCGCTGATAGTGTTGTTGTTGCCGGGGTAGCCGTTGGCGCCCACATTCGCGCCCGAGGTGGTCTGCGTGATGGTGTTGGTAGTAGCACCCGCGAAAGTGTAGCGCGACACGCGCCGCTCGGTGGCAATCTGCCGGCTGCCAAACACGTGAAACACATAGCGCTTGGTGCGGTCCAGCCCGCTCAGGCGCAGTCTGCCAGTGGCAGTGCTACCCGTACCCTCCACGTAGAAGTAATCCTGGGTGGCGGTAGCCACCGCATACGGCCCTAGCAGCGCGGCGTCCGGCGCCAGCAAGCCGCCTGTATTGATGCCGTTGGTCAGGAAGTTTTTGCCTACAGCAAGCTTCACGCTCGTTGCCCGGTTGGCTTTGTCCACCAAACGAAACGTGTCGGCGGCGCTGGTGATGTTGAGGATGTTATTCCAGTAGTTCCCGTTGGTATCGGGACTGGGGGTAGGATTGCCGTTGGTGCCATCGTCTACCCCAAAATCAAAGTAAAATGAGGTGTTGGCTGTGGCAGGCGGTGTTGGAGGCGTGGCGCGGGCCGGCACAATGTCTACACGTATTAGGTTGAGGTAGGCAAAAGAGCCGGCAGACTTGCTCAGCGTCAGCTCGATAATGCCGTTACTATTCGCGGCCAGCGTGTCGGAGCTGGTGATGGTGTTGTTGTTGCCGGGGTAGCCGTTGGCGCCCACATCTGCACCCGAAGTAGTCTGCGTGATGGTGTTGGTGGTAGCGCCCGTGAAGGTGTAGCGCGACACGCGCCGCTCGGTGGCAATCTGGCGGCTGCCAAACACGTGAAAGACGTAGCGCTTGGCGGGGTCCAATCCGCTCAGGCGAATGGTGG
Source organism: Hymenobacter profundi (assembly GCF_019334315.1). Classification (GTDB taxonomy): domain Bacteria; phylum Bacteroidota; class Bacteroidia; order Cytophagales; family Hymenobacteraceae; genus Hymenobacter; species Hymenobacter profundi. The sequence goes on along the minus strand of NZ_JAHWGL010000007.1, from coordinate 73,431 downwards.
CCGTAGAGGTAGCCCCGGTGCCCTGCACGAAAAAGTAGTCCTGGGTGGCAGTAGCCACGGCGTATTGTCCCAACAGCGCGGCATCCGGCGTCAGCAAGCCACCGTTCAGAATGCCGTTGGTGAGAAAGTTAGGCCCCACGTTTAGCTTGATACTCGTGGCGGCGTTCGTCTTGTCGATCAGGGAAAACGCGTCGGCTGTATTGTTGAGGATGTTGTTCCAGTAGCTGCCGTTGGCGTCGGGGCTGGGCGTGCTATTGCCGTTGGAGCCATCGTTCACGCCAAAGTCAATGAGTACAGACTGTACTGCTGTCGTTGTTTGAGCCTGCGCGACTAAGCCAGCCAATAGCAGCGCAAAGAAGGCAAATAGAGTACACGGTTTTTTCATGGAAGTGGGATTTTAGGAGTAGAAATAGGTCGGGTAGAAAAGAGAAGGTAGGCACTATTCACAGCAGGTGTGTTTGCCGTAAGATATCAGGGTAGGGCCGTGCCTTCCTCTCTTGGTACAGACGATTGTAGGTACAGCGCGTTGCACCCTACAGCTGATCTACGCGAAGTTTTTTATGTTTTACTAGTGCACGGTTCGATTTCTGTATCAAGTCATTAGCATGGGTAGCAGGCGTATGTTGAGGCCAAAACTTAGACAGAGGAGTCGGTAACGCATCCGAAAACTGACGCAGAAGAGAGGAGAAGCCTAGTTGTAGGGCGCTATGAACTGTGAGCAGCTTGTTAATAAGCCAAGCACTTCATTCCAGTGCGGGCACGACAGATTCAAGCTGGACTCCTAACCATTACGCTTGTCTTGGGGTAGGCTTTTGGTTCTGTGTTCTGCACTCTGCACGATGAGCCATTACCGCTACGTAGCTTAAATCAAGCAGATTTTAAGTCGTAGCGTGATGTGTGGTGAATGTAGCTAACATATTGGCTAGCAATAATAACTATAGAGGATAGCTTGTTTTTGAAGTCTTTTATTTCTACAATTGTAGAACATAATCTATAAACGTAGAATGAAGCTCTCTGCTACTGAAGAAACCCTTATGCATCATTTGTGGAGTCGGGAACGGGGCTTCATGAAGGATCTACTCGATGCTTACGATGACCCCAAACCAGCTGCTACCACTGTGGCCACGCTGCTTAAACGGATGACTGACAAAGGCCTTATAGCCTACCGCGAGTACGGAAACTCACGCGAGTATTATCCACTCGTAACCCGTCAAGCCTACTTCGCTACGCATGTCAACGGGTTAGTGAAGAAGTTCTTTAACAATTCGGCCGCGCAGTTTGCCTCCTTCTTCACCACGCAAGCCGACTTATCGACTGAGGAGTTGGAATCCTTACAAAAGATTATTGAAGAGCAACTAAGAAAGAAGAAGCTATGACGGTGTACTTACTCAAGAGCAGCCTAAGCTTGTTGCTTTTATTTGTCTTCTACAAGATTGCTCTTGAGAATGAGCGACTGCACACGTTTAAGCGCTTCTATCTGCTGGGCAGCCTGTTAGTTTCGGCAGTGGTACCCATGCTTTCAGTGGAAGTAGCACCCAGCGTGGCCGTGCTAACTACTGTTTCGCCGGAGTCAGTGTTTGTGCAGGAGTTGCCGCCCGCGCCACCGTCCGTGGCAGCTGCACCGACGCCATCTACACCGGAAGCCGCTACGCCACCTTATTGGCTATTACTTTACTGTATCGTTACGGCGGTGCTGATGGGGCGTTTCGGCCGCAATTTGTACCGTCTAGCCCGCCAAATTACAGACCACCCGAAAGAAGCATTTCGCCGTGCTACGCTGGTTCGGTTGCCTACGGGCAGCGTGCCCTACACCTTTCTGCACTACCTGTTTGTGCCCGAAACGGCCTACCAGCGGGGCGAGATTGAGGAGGAGCTATTCACTCACGAGCTAACCCACATCCGGCAGCGGCATTCGCTCGATGTACTACTAATAGAGTGGCTGCTGTGCCTGGCTTGGTTCAACCCGCTGCTTTACTGGTGTAGGCGAGCCATGCAGCTCAACCACGAGTTTCTGGCCGATGAGGCCGTAAACAGCAGTCACCACAACGTGCTGCAGTACCAGCAGCTACTGCTGAGCAAGCTCACACCCACGCCACTGCCTCTGTTAGCGAGTACACTCACATTTCAAACCACCAAACAACGACTACTTATGATGACGAAACACACGTCCCGGCGCACCGTGTGGCTGGCAGGTTCTTTCAGCGGTTTGTTGGTAGGAACTTCTGTGTTCCTGTTTAGCACCACGGCGGCGCAAGAGGCCCGACCAGAAACTACTAGCAGCGCACCAGCCAAAATCCAGCGCCCGGCTACCTTAGAAAAAGCGGATACGCTTCTGCAACGCTACGGCGACAAGCTGGTGATGCTGCCTAATAACCAGCAGAAAAAGTACGCAGACCTAACACCCGAGGAAAGAAAATGGGTATGGGTAGCTCCTATTTCACCCCGCCGCACACCTACTGAAGCACAATGGGCCGACTGGCATAACCCGCATAAGTTCGGCATTTGGGTAGATGGCAAACGGGTACGTGGGAAGGCACTGAATGCTTACAAGCGCACCGATATCGTAGCGTTTTTAGGAAGCTATGTCCATAAAAACGCCCGGCAGCCGGAAGGGTATTTGTATCACATGGACTTGACTACTGAAAAGGGGTATGCAGAAGAGGTGAGAGAACACGAGAAATCGCCGTTTATGGTGTTGATGCGAGATAAACCGAAACCTAGAAATAATTAAGTAGGCGTGAACGCGCTCTATAGGAGCGTCATGTTCGGCATCGCTACTGTTCAGCCCTATCTATCCCATTTGCTGCCAAGCTACCAGGCTGGGCATCTGCCAAAACGGCTACTCAGCTTCCAGCGAACCTAGTTGGAGCGAATTGTGTCGTATGGCTACCAATGGCTTCAATTTTCGATTCACTGCACGCGGTTTCCGCCAAGCGCCCTCGCCAGGACGGCAAACCGGCTCTCACGGTACGGGAGCGATTCTCGGCGCTGGGCAACCTGCCGGAGTTCCTGAAGCTGGTTTGGCACACCAGTCCGTCCCTCACGCTTGCTAATATTGTGTTGCGTCTGCTGCGGGCAGCCCTACCCGTTGCTATTCTCTATGTAGGTCAACTAATTCTGGATCAGGTAATAGCGTTGGGTCGCCTACCCGCCGCCGAACGCACGCTCTCGCCAGTGCTTACGCTGCTGGCACTGGAGTTTGGTTTGGCCATCTTATCCGATGCGCTGGGTAGGGGCGTGGCCTTGCTCGACTCGTTGCTGGGCGATTTGTTCGCCAACCAGTCGTCTATCCGCCTCATGGAGCACGCTGCCCGCCTCGACCTGGACCAGTTCGAGGATAGCGCCTTCTACGACAAGCTGGAGCGGGCGCGCCGCCAGACGCTCTCGCGCACGGTGCTCATGTCGCAGGTGCTGTCGCAGGCGCAGGATTTCATTACGATGGGTTTTCTGGCCGTGGGCCTGGCTGCATTCAACCCGTGGCTGCTCTTGCTGCTGCTGGTGGCCGTGGTGCCAGCATTTTTGGGCGAGTCGCACTTCAACGAGCGCAGCTACTCGCTGGTGCACGGCTGGACGCCTGAGCGCCGCGAGCTGGACTACCTGCGCGTGACTGGTGCCTCCGACGAAACCGCCAAGGAAGTAAAAATTTTCGGCCTAGCTGGCTTCCTCACGGACCGCTTCCGTCAGCTTTCCGACGAGTTCTATGAGAAGAATAAAAGCCTCGTGGTGCGCCGGGCCGGCTGGGGTACGTTCTTCGCGGCGGTAGGGGCGGCTGGCTACTACGCGGCCTACGTCTACATTATTGCGCAGGCTGTGCGCGGGGCAGTATCTATTGGTCAGCTCACGTTTCTGGCGGGTTCTTTCGCTCGGATGCGGGGCTTGCTGGAAGGCATCTTGAGTCGGTTTAGCTCGGTGGCCGAAGGTGCGCTGTACTTGCAGGACTTCTTCGATTTCTTCCACCTACAGCCCCGCATTGTGCGCAACGAAACCCGACCAGTGCGGCCATTTCCACGGCCTATCCGGGTAGGGTTCGAGTTTGAGAACGTGGGTTTCAAATACCGCAACGCCGAAAAATGGGCCTTGCGCAACCTTAGCTTTACCTTGCACGCTGGCGAAAAGCTGGCGCTGGTAGGCGAAAACGGCTCCGGCAAAACCACCCTCGTCAAGCTGCTTTCTCGCCTCTACGACCCCACCGAGGGCCGCATCTTGCTCGATGGCTACGACCTGCGCGAGTACGACCCCCAGGAGTTGCGCCAGGAAATCGGCGTGATTTTCCAGGATTTCGTGCGCTTCCAGCTCTCAGCAGGTCAAAACCTGGCCGTAGGCCGCATCGAGGAAAAGGAAAACACGGCCCGCATCCAGTCGGCCGCCGCGCAAAGCCTAGCCGACTCGGTGGTGAAAAAGCTGCCCCAGGGCTACGACCAAATCATTGGCCGACGCTTTGCCGGTGGGGTAGACCTCAGTGGGGGTGAATGGCAGAAAATTGCCCTGGGCCGCGCCTACATGCGCGATGCTCAGCTGCTGATTCTAGACGAGCCTACCGCCGCCCTCGACGCCCGCGCCGAGTACGAAGTATTTCAGCGCTTCAATGAGCTAACGCAGGGCAAAACCGCCGTGCTCATCTCGCACCGCTTCAGCACCGTGCGCATGGCCGACCGCATTCTGGTGATTGAGCAGGGCAAATTCATCGAAATCGGTTCACACCAAGAGTTATTGGCGCGCGGTGGGCGCTACGCCGAGCTGTTTCAGCTACAAGCGGCGGGTTACCGATAACAACGGGTGCAAGTGCAAAATTTTTACGGTTTTGTGGCTGACTGTGAGAGTTGTAAGGAAGATTATTGCGTATCTTAGGCATAACCTTTCTCACTACAATCCATCCGTATGAAGCCTACCTTTACCCTACTTGTGGGGCTGTTGCTGTTGAGTTTGACTGGCTGTTTCGCCACGCGTGAGGCCCGCATTGAATCAGATTATAGCTATAGCGGCACATTTAAGCGCTACCGCACCTACGAGTTTATGCGGGGGCAGGGACTAGCTTCCGATTCCAGCCGGCTAGGCGAGGCCCTGCGCGATGCCGTGCGCAACCGCTTGCGTGCCCAGGGCTACCGCCCCGCCACTACTCGCCCTGATCTGCTCATCAACTTCCAGGTGTTCGAGGGTGATATGCGCTTCCGGGGCTATATGCAGGAAGACTTGGAGCGCTGGGTGAAGATGGGCGTGGTAGAGGACGATGAAACCCCTGACGAATACAAGCGCGGCTACAAGCCCATGCGTATGCTGCTCTCTGAGGGTACCCTGCTCGTGACGCTCATCGACAACCACACCAACCGCGCCGTCTGGAACGGCTATGCTTCCGGCGTGACGGTGCCCAACGGTCCACGCGGTGAAATCGTGCTGCGCCGCTCCGTACGTTCTATTTTCGATCAGTATCGCGTCTTCACGGAAGGCTACGTAGGGGGCGGCAACTAACGTTGCTACAGACCAACAAACCGGCCCGGTGCAGTCCTGCGCCGGGCCGGTTGCGTTGCTATAGTTCGCTTGGTGAGGTGAAAACAGGCACAGCATTCGGCTTGGTTTTGGCGAAGGGCCAATAACCCGTTTCTTTGTCGGTTTGTATCTGTTCTTTTTGCCTGTATGCATACTCCATTTAGTCGTATTTTTTCCTGGGTGGCCGTTGCGGCGCTGCTAGCCGCTACCTCCTGCGTGGCGCCACGCACCATCGTCAGCACGGGCAAGGTGACCCCGCGGGGCGAGTTTCGGGTAGGAGGTAACGCAGCCTTTAACGTGCCGACCGCCACGCTGGGCAAAGCCGGCTCGGCCCTGAAATCGGCCGCTGAAAGCGCTGCCCGTGCGGATACTGTGCGGTACAGCCAAACCGTCACCGACTTACAAGCGGCGGCCCTGGCCTACGTGCTGGACCCCGTGCAGCCCACCGCCGACCTCTACCTGCGCTACGGCGTGCTCGACCGCCTCGACGTAGGCTACAAGTATGCGTTCGGCTCGCACGTGTTCGATGCCATGTACCAGTTCTTGGGACCTGTCGGCTCTGTGGAGCACCCGCAGGGGAGGGGCGGCGACACCTACGCCAGCATTGGCCTGCAATACGCCACGCAACGAGCCAAGCTGCCCAACTTCGCCTTCCTTGACAACATCACCGATGCAGTAGGATTCCGTGCCTCCCGCCACGACTTGCTGGTGCCGCTGGTGTTCAGCAAATCGTTTGGGCCGGAAGAAGAGAAAGGCGCTTTCTCCTACGGTGTGGTGTACGCGCATACATTCCTAAGCTACCGCTTCCAGCCCGGCAATATCTTCTACCAGGGTACCAACCAGCGCATCCCGGACCTGCCGCTCAGCAAGCAGAACTTCTCGTCGTTTGGTGCTTTCGCCAACGTCAAAATTGGTTACCGCTACGCTTATATCATTCCCTCGCTGTCTATTTTCTACCAGAACTACGGCACGTTCGCGCTACTCAACAACGCTTCTACGTCGCTCAAAGGCCTCACCATCGTGCCCAGCTTGGGCTTGCAATTTCGCGTGCCTACCCGGTAGGTGAGGTGGTGGGTAGCCAAGCCGTGTGTCATCCTGATCTTGCGAAGGACCTTCTACCAGTTGAACGAGTCGTTGGTACGGTGGTCGTTCTACCGTGAGAAGGTCCTTCGCAAGCTCAGGATGACACACGGTTTGGCTACTATTCATTACTCACACTTCACCATCTCACCACTTCACCATTTAGCATGAAGATTCTGTACGGTGTGCCCGGCGAAGGGCTGGGGCACGCTACTCGTAGTAAAGTAGTGATTGGCTGGCTATTGGATCAGGGGCATGAGGTGCAGGTAGTGAGCAGCAGCCGCGCCTACCAGATGCTGGCCCGCAACTTTCCGGGGCGAGTGCATGAAATCAAGGGCTTTCACCTGGCGTATAAAGACGTGACAGTGTCGCGCATGCGTACGGTGGCACTCACGCTGCGCACGGCCCCCGAGAATCTGCGCGTCAACTTTGCCCGGTACCGCGAGCTGCTGGGCGCGTTTGCGCCAGACGTGGTCATTTCCGATTTCGAGTCGTTTAGCTACTTCTTTGCCCGCTGGAAGCGCCTACCCCTTATCAGCATCGACAACATGCAGATAATCAGTCGCGCCGCGTTGGATATTGCTGTGCCGCCCACCGAGCGGGAGCACCTGCAACTGGCCCGGCAGATTGTGCGGGCCAAACTGCCTCGCAGTCGGCACTACCTCGTTACTACCTTCTTCAAGCTGCCGCTTCTGAAGCCCAATACCACGCTGGTGCCGCCCATTATCCGCCCCGAGATTCTGGCCGCGCAGCCTACCCGTGGTCAGCACGTGCTGGTGTACCAGTCGGCTACCACCCAAACCAACTTGGTGCCGTTGCTGCAAGCGCTGCCAGGGCAGGAGTTTCGGGTGTATGGCTTCAGTAAAGAGGAAAACCACGGCAACGTGCACTTGCGGGCTTTCAGCGAGCAAGGCTTTATCGACGACCTCGCCAGCGCCCGCGCCGTGATTACCAACGGCGGCTTCTCGCTCATTAGTGAGGCAGTGTACCTGCATAAGCCCATCTGCGCGGTGCCTATTCCGGCGCAGTTCGAGCAGTTTTTGAATGCGGCTGAAGTGGAAAAGCTGGGATACGGCCGCCACTTCACTACCCTCACCGCCGACAGTGTACGCGCCTTCTTGTACGAGCTAGATGAGTTTGCGGAAAAGCTGAGCGGTTATCAGCAGGATGGCAACAACGTATTGTTTGCTGCGCTCGGGCAGCAGCTGGTGGCTACAGTCGCGAACGGGCAGCCCGAGTAGCCGCACGTAAACCTACTCGGGACAGCGGGTGCGTAGGGCATTTTGTCTATTTTAGAGGCAAATATGCCTTTATACACCCCTGCTTTTACTCGTCTGCGGTTGACCATTGCGTTTGCCTTGCTTGGCTGCGCTTGCGCCTGCTCTACCACGCAACCCGCCGCAACTATGCCGGCTATTGCGTCGGCTCCCAACAAGTTTGCGGCTGATACTACCCTGCGCCGAATTGCTACCCTACAGGATGAGCGCCGAACGCATGCACTGCTGAATTACCTGCTGAGCCCAGAGCCGCGCTACTGCGAGCAGGCCGCGCTGGCTTTTGCTTCGGTGCAGGACAAAGCCGCCACAAGTGCGCTAAACGCTCACCTCAATGACCAAGAAGCAGCGGTGCGGCGCGCTGTGGCCTATGCGTTGGGTCAGACAGCCGACAGCACCGCCGAAGCAGCACTACGTCAGCAATTAACCGCTGAAACCAACTCTACAGTGCGGGCTGAGGTGTTGGAGGCGTTAGGCAAATGCACTACCCATGCTGGTCTCCCGGCGTTGGTGCGCCTACCCGCTTCACTGACCTCCGATACGGCTGCCCTCGCTGGGCAAAGCTGGGGGCTGTATCGCGCCGCTTTGCGCGGTATTACTTCAGAGCCCGCCGTAGCCCGACTAGTACAGTTGTTGGGTACAGACAACCCCTACGGTGCCCGCCTAGCTGCGGCAAATGCCCTAGCCCGCACCCGTGCGCTCGACCTGACGCCCTATGCTACCCCGTTGGCTACTGCCGCCCAAACCGACCCAAACTATGCCGTGCGCGGAGCCGCCGCACTGGCACTGGGCAAGGCCAGCCACGCCCCCGCGGTGCCTGCCCTGCTGGCTACCCTGGCCCGCCGCGACACCGACTATCGGGTGCGGGTAAGCGCCTTGCGTGCGATGAATGCTGCTATGTACGTGCAAGTGAAAGAAGCTGCTTGGGCGGCTCTAACGGACGTAAACGACCAAGTAGCCGTTACAGCAGCCGAGTTTTTCCTGGCCCATGCCACCCAGGAGTTGGGCACGCTGTTTCTGGAAAAAGCCAATAAACTGACGCAGTGGCGGGTGCGGGCCACGCTACTGGCCGCTGCCCTGAAGCAGCGCTCCAAGGAGCAGGCCGCTATCCAGCAGGCCGTGCAAGAGCGCTACGCCGCTGCGGCGAGTCCCTACGAGAAAGGGTACTTGCTGAAAGCGCTGGGCGAAGACCCGGCGGCGTATGAATTTGTGCGGCAGGCCACGTTTGCCCCGGCGCAGCAATTGGTGGTGCGCACCTATGGGCTAGAGGCGCTGGTAGCCATGCGGCATCAGCCCGATTTCCCGGCAGCACAACATGCTTCGTTTGCGCTGGCGCTACGGCAAGCCGCAGAAACCGGCGACGTAGCGCTGCTCGGCATTGCCGCCGAAGCCCTACGCGACCCCAAGCTGAACTTGCGCCAGCTGTTGCCCGATGCCACTTTTCTGCAAAAAGCCCAGGCAAAGCTCGTCCTACCTCGCGACCTGGAGGCGTGGCAGTCGGTGCAGCAGACGCTGGATTTTTTGCAGAAGAAACCAGCTACTCCTACGCCCGTGGCGGTGGCTGCCTCACATCCCATCAACTGGACGGTAGTGTCTGCTATTCCGGCCAACCAGCGCGTGGTAGTGCGCACCGGCAAGGGCGTTATCACGTTGCAATTGCTGGTAGAAGAAGCGCCCGGCTCCGTGGCGAGCTTCGTGGAGCTGATTCGGCAGGGATTCTACGATGGTAAGAACTTCCACCGGGTAGTGCCCAACTTTGTGACCCAGGGAGGATGCCCGCGTGGCGACGGCTGGGGTAGCACCGACTATAATCTGCGCTCTGAGTTGGCCAATCTGCGTTACGGCGCGGGGGCCGTAGGTCTGGCCTCAGCCGGCAAAGACACCGAGAGCTGCCAGTGGTTTATTACCCACGCACCCACTCCACACCTCGATGGCCGCTACACCATTTTCGCACGGGTAGTAGCGGGCATGGACGTAGTGCAGCGCCTGGAAATCGGCGACACGATAGAGCGGGTAGAGCTAGTGCGGTAGTTGTGGCGCGGCTCAAAAAAAGACCTCAGTATACTTTACTGAGGTCTTTTTCATGCTATTTGGGAATGATGACTTACTGCTTCACCAAGCGCACTACACTGTCGGCAAAACCCTGTCCGTGCACGCGAACCATGTAGGTGCCGGTCGGCAATGATGCCGGTAGGGGTAGGGTAGCGTCAGATTTAGCGGGCAGCGTTTGGGTGAGAACCGTACGGCCGGTCAGATCAAAAAGCGTGAGCGTGATAGTACCCGTGGCAGTGGAGGGTAGGGCAACCTGCACTTGGCGGGTAGCGGGGTTAGGATACAGGCTGAAAGTGGTAGAAGCAACCGCTGCTTTGGTGGGCAGCGTCACGCCGGTGAGGTTAACGGCCGTCGGCGTCGATACGCGGTTGCCGCTGGCTAACACCTGCTGCAACCGGTAGTAGGCCGTTACGTTGGTGCGGTCTGGGCGGTCCTGATAGGTGTAGGCGCGTTGCGGAGTAGCCGGACGGCTAGCCACCGCCCCAACTTTCTGCCACTCCTGCTGGTCGTAGGAGCGTTCGATATCGAAGCCGCGCACTGCCACCGCATCCGATGTAGTCCAGTCTAGCTGCACCACGTTGGGCTGCACTTCGGTGGCTTTCAGTGCAGCCAGCTCTGTTACCAATGGGTTTGTATCGGCAGAAAGTGAGCCTAACGTGAAGGTGCCAAACTGGCCTACGGCATCGGCAGAAGTTACGGCGCCGGCCATCAATTCGCCGCTTAACTCACCGTGGCCAGCGGTTACCCAAGAAGTGCCATCGTAGCGGGCTACCTGCAAATCGTTGGTGAAGGCATCAATGCCACTACGGAATGCGTTTTCCCAGAACAACTGCACACGCACGTTTTCCGACGCACCGCCATCTTGTGTCAACTGCCAGGCATCTACGGCGCTAATATTGTGCAGCGGGGCCGCAAGCGTCACGTCAGTGGTAGTGCTGGTAGCCTGGGGTGCCTGATATTCAGCCGTGAAGCCTGTATTAGCAGCGTTGGGAGCCGAAATGCCTACGCGGGCCCATTGGCCATTCTTCCCTAGTGGAAACACAAAAGATTGATTGCCAATCTTCCGCAGCGGCCCATCTACATACGAAGTGGCGTTGCCGGCCGTAGCCGTGGCCGTAGCCAACAATGACAGCAGATTGGTGCTGGTCGTCACCACACGGCCACTCGTGAGCGTAAGGTTTCCCGATAAATTGAAGGGGGCGCCCAGCGTCAAGGTATTGCCAGCCAGGGTAAGATCGCGCAGGGTAGTACCGCCCGTGGCAGTTAAGGTAAACGCTTTGTTCACCGTCAGGGCCTCATCGTAGGTGCCGGCAATAGCGCTTAGGGTTCCGTTTGCAGTCAGCAACTCCAAACCTTGCTGCAAGCTGGTACCAGGTACGAGGGCCGGGCTAGCACCGTCTACGTGCAGGTAGCTCCGGTCGCCCTGAAAGCCGGCATCGGTGGCGGCATCCTGATTGCTATGCAGGAAAGGGGAGTAGGCAATGCGTCCGGCCGCGCTGGTTGGCGCTTCGCGCATAAACGTATTGCCGTCTTTGCTGATCGTGGCTACCAAGCCATTCTGGTTGTCGGGGCCGTAGAGCTGGCTGGCCTCGGTGCTGCCAAGCCAGTTCAGCGGCGCGGCTACGGGCGTAGTCAGGTTGACGGCCACCAATGCCTGTGCGCAGTTCTCTAGCTTGTTGTCCTGAATAAGGTTGTCCAGCGTGGCAAGCTGCGTATTGCGGTTGATGTCGAAGAAGGGTGTGCCTACCCCCGTGCTATTGGTAGGGCGCTCCTGCACCTGAATACCGATCTGGCATTGTGTAATCTGGTTGCCGATAACCCGGTTGTGGCTGCCCTCCAGCACAATGCCGAACCCGTTGATGCCCGAGCTGAGACTGCTCTGCTGTTCGCTGGCAATATAACCTTCCAGCGTATTGTTGGCGAGGTAGGCGCCGCCCGTCAATAAGTCGCCGGTTACACCACCGCCCGCTTGAATAACTCCCCGGTCGCGGTCAATGAAAGCAATAGCCGCGTTGTCATCAATCAAGCTAGTGGGAATATCCTCAGGGAGCCCGTCGGGTAGCGGATCGGGGCGGGTAGTGAGACGCGTAATCACGTTTTCTCGCACCACAAAGCTGCCCGGCCCGCTGGCTTGCCCGTTGCCCGTCACCGATTTTAGCTCCATTCCGTTGGAACCGTTGTTGCGAATGGTATTACGCTCAATCAGCGCGGCCGGGGTCAGGAAGTTGCCAGCTGCATCGCGCAGGCCCCCGGCCCCCAGCAACGCAATAGCCCCACCGCCATTCTGCGAAAACAGCACATCGCGAATAATCAAGTCGCTCACGCTGCCATCGTTGATATCAATGCCGGCGCGTCGGTTTTGCTCGTAAGTGCCGCCTTCAATCAGAATCTGACGCTTCGTGCCATTAACGATGAATAAACCGCGCCCTGCTGGACTACTGCTACCGTTGTAGTTGATGCGCACATCGGCCGGATCAACAGCTGTGCGAGCAATATGCACGCGTCGAAACGTCAGGTTCTCGGCGCCGCCCAGGCTATTCCAGAAAATACCATACTGCCTTTGGTCCAGGATTTCCACGTCTTCCACCACAACGTTGGCGCGGGCGCTACCATTGGTTTCTATCCCTAGGTCGTAGGCTTGAATGGTAAAGCCAGAGATGACTAATGGTGCCGCTACCGTGCCACCGGGCGCCGTGAGCAGCAGGCCCACTTCGTGGCTCCGCGCACCAGATTGTGGCAAGCCCGCGTTGAAAATCGTAGCCCCATCGGGGCGATTCGTTGCGGTACCTGCCCCACGGAGGTGTACCGTTTTGTCTAGCACAACACGCTCGGTATAAGTGCCTGCATCTACGTAGATAGTGGCGCCGGCTAGGGCTGTTTGCAACGCACGCCCCACCGTGGCGAAAGGCGCCTCGGGCGTACCGTTGCCGGTCAAGTCATTGCCCGCTGCTTGGGTGTATACGTCATTGGAAGTAGCCGCATCATTCACGTACAAAGCCGTCAAAGCGGTTTGCTGTCCCAATGTTGGCTTAGTCGCTAAGCTTAAGCCACTTATCAGTAAAAAGGTAGGAATCGGTAGAAAGTGCTTCATATTGAGAATACAGAAAGGAAAGGACGAATGCCATTTATCTTTCTACAAAAATGAAGCAGGTATTGAATCTGAAATAAAGAGAACAAAGGGGAGGCTTATTATGTAAAATCCTTTCTTGAAAACATTATAATAATTATTGCATTGACAAGCGTGTCAGATGTTTATATTAAAAAAGGTATTATAAATAATTGTATAGAGTACATGGATTTTTATAGATTATATTCTATCTGTACATGGAGCGAAAATGTCCCATTATCAGAACTATTAATAGTTGCTCTAATTCGTACTGATAAGCAGCGGCGGCGAAGGTATAGCATACAACAGCTCGCCTTTCCATTAAAGAAAAAGCGAGCTGCTTATAGAATTTAGAATAAAAACCGGAGGCTATTTTTCCTCGCGGCCGTGCACTTGCGCTGGTGGTGAAGTGGCTTCTACTGCCGTGAAGGCCTCCAGAATATTGTAGGTATGCGAGGCGCCTTTGGGCACTACCCACGAGTTGCCGGGCTCCAAAATTACTTTCTGGCCTTCCAGATGCAGTTCGGCCCGGCCGCTGATTACATATCCTACGGTTTCATACGGGCGCGTTGAAGGCTCTTTCGCCTCAGATGGCTGCTCGTTTTCCCACATGCGCATCGAAACGTGGACGCCGGAAGCCAAGTATTTTTCGCCGTCAGGACCAGTAGGAGAGTGCTTCGAATCAACTTTGGTGATGGTGGTATCGGCCATGATGGTCAGAATAGAAATTGGAGTGGATGAGAGAATTACCATACCTAACGCAGGGTAGGGGATGGTGGTTGTACCACTTGTCCTAAACCTTCCGGCCCGCCGGCTGGTTGAAAACCGTTCGGCGGCTCCTGTTATATGTGTGGCAGTAGCCGGCCGTTGCTTTTATCCGTTCCGCATGTCCGACGATTTTCTGCACGCCCTCACCCAAGCCCACCAACAGGCCGCCGTACCGCTGCCAGGGCCTGCCTTCTGCCACTGGGCCGAGCAAGTGCTGCAACTCCTGTTTCCGGAGCGCGCCGACCGCCCTTTATCTACTACCGATGCCGTGGCGGCTACCATCAGCCAGCTCCGCGCCGATCTGGCGGTCCTGCTCAGCGTAGTGACCCTCACAGAGCCGGCACCAGTCGTAGCTACCAATTTTATCGAGCAGCTGCCGCAACTGCGTGAGTTGTTGCTGCTAGACGCCACCGCTATTGTGGCTGCCGACCCAGCTGCCGAAGGCTTATTGGAAGTCATTGCTACCTATCCGGGTTTCTACGCAATTGCTCTGCACCGGCTGGCCCATGCCCTGCACCGGTTGGCAGTGCCCCGCGTGCCGCGCCTACTCAGCGAGTTTGCCCACACCCGCACAGGCGTCGACATCCATCCTGGCGCGCAGATTGGTCCTTCATTCTGCATCGACCACGGCACGGGCATCGTCATCGGCGAAACCACTGTGATTGGCGCGCACGTAAAGATATTTCAAGGGGTTACGTTAGGGGCGCTGAGTGTGGCTAAGCACTTGGCGCATACCAAGCGCCATCCCACCATCGAAGATAATGTGGTGATTTATGCCGGCGCTACTATTTTAGGTGGCAGTACGGTTATTGGGCGTCATAGCATCATCGGTGGTAATGTATGGCTCACAGAAAGTGTGCCTTCGCATTCACGCGTGTATCATCAAGCCCAAATTCAGGTAACTCGTACCGAAGACCCAACGGCTGATATCATGTTTTCTATTTAATCACTTGCTTACTGCTTGGCAAATGATTTGGGATGCTACGGTTCTTCTTACCGAAAAAGACGTTGAACAAGTCCCCACTTCGTAAGCTGTCTTTCAGCAGGCCAAGCAACACTCAGTAACTCACTCAATCATTCCCATCCCATGAAAGCCAATTCCATCCTAGACACCATCGGCCGCACGCCGCTGGTGCGCGTCAACCGCCTGTTTGCCCACCGCCCCGATGTAGAGGTGTGGGTGAAAACCGAGCGCACCAATCCCGGCGGCAGCATCAAAGACCGTATCGCCCTCTCCATGATCGAGCAGGCCGAAAAAGACGGCATCCTTACCCAAGACAGCGTGATTATTGAGCCTACTTCCGGCAATACGGGGGTAGGGCTAGCTATGGTAGCCGCCGTGAAAGGCTACCAGATTACATTGGTTATGCCTGAGTCCATGTCCATCGAGCGGCGCCGGCTGATGTCGGCCTACGGTGCTCAACTGGAGCTAACGCCCCGCGAGAAAGGCATGAAGGGCGCCATTGAAAAAGCCAAGGAAATGGTGGCCGAAAACCCCAAGGCCTGGATGCCCATGCAGTTCGATAACCCCGCCAACATCCAGATCCACATTGATACCACTGCCCAAGAACTTCTGGAAGAGGCCCCCGAAGGCTTCGATTATTACATCACTGGAGTAGGCACCGGCGGCCACATCACTGGGGTAGCCGAAGTGCTGAAGAAGAAATTTCCGAACATGCAGGTGTTTGCGGTAGAGCCCGAAGCCTCACCCGTTATCAGCGGTGGTGCCCCAGGCCCGCACCCTATTCAGGGTATCGGCGCTGGCTTTATCCCCGAAAACCTGCATACCAGCGTGCTGGACGGTGCTATCCAAGTCAATCAGCAGGAATCATTTGAAATGACACGCCGCTCGGCTCGCGAAGAAGGCGTGCTAGGTGGCATCTCCTCCGGCGCCTCATTGGCCGCCGTAGCCAAAAAACTCGACGAGATGCCGAAGGGTAGCCGCGTGCTCACCTTCTGCTACGATACTGGCGAGCGGTACCTATCCGTGGATGGCTTGTTTGTGTAGCGCCCTCGCCCTCTTATCTTCTCAACGATACGGCCCTGCTTTCTACGTGAAAGCAGGGCCATGTCAGTTATTGACAAAAACAAAAAAGTCTGACTTTTTCAAGTCAGACTTTTGCAACGGGAGTGGAGAATATCGGAGTCGAACCGATGACCTCTTGCATGCCATGCAAGCGCTCTAGCCAGCTGAGCTAATCCCCCGTTTTTGTCAACCAAGCCGCCAATTGCGTTTTGGTGATGCAAAAGTAGGGTAGATTTTGGTATCCGCAAGGGCAGCACTGAAATATTTGTCAAAAAAACAGGGCTGGCACCAATGCCAGCCCTGTTTCAGAATGCTAACCTTCTGAACTAGTTGAAGATGTAGCGCAGACCAATCTGGCCCTGCCAGCGTGAGCCAATACCACCCGTGTCATTGCGGAAGGTTTTAGTCAGCGGGGTACCTGGCGTAACGGCCCCCGTGGTAGCATTACGGGTAGGGTTATTTAGATAGGGAAAGGTATATACCGGCTGCCCTTGCGCATTATAGCCGGAGAATGACACTGGGTTTACCTTATTCGGCGTCTGGAACACACCCCAGTCGCTGTTGATCAGGTTGCCAATATTAAAGATATCGATGCTGAGTTGGAGCGTGTTACGGTTTTCACCAATGTTGGTGAAGATATCCTGCAACAGACGGGCATCCAGACGATTCTGCCAGGGGCGAATACCACCGTTGCGCTCAGCATACTTACCACGGTTCTTGCTCAAGTAATCGTCTTGCTGAATGTAAGCAGTCAAATCAGCATATTGCTGAGCGGCGGTATAGCGAGCGTATTCTCCTGTCAGGTTGCGTGAATCAGTGTAGAACACAATGTCACGCAGGTTGACTTCACTAGCATTACGCGGGATGTACATCAGGTCGTTGGCGTTTTGGTTATCACCGTTCATATCGCCTGCGTACACATAGGAGAAGCGGCTTTGCGGGGCAGCCTCATAGAACAGAGAGATGGTGGTACCCAAGTGGCCCAGGTACTCCTTGCGGTAGGAGCCGGACGCAATAATGCGGTGCTTCTGCAAAAACTGCGAGTAGCTCAATACATCAGCATTTGGGTCGCCGGATATCTGCCGGTCACGCCAGATAGATTGGGCAATCGAGCCACCATCATTCACCGAGCGCGAGTCGGAGTAGGTGTACGCCGCACTAACGTAGAAGCCGCTCACAAACGACTTTTGCAACTGCGCCGTCACGGCATACGAATAGCCTTTGTTGGTATTCTTCATCAGGATAGCATCACTGATGTTGGGGTTGGAAGCCGATGCTGTGCCCTGTCCTCCGTAGATTCGTTCGTTGCGGGTGATGTTCACCAAGCCAGCGTTTGCACCCGTCTGGGCTGCACCGAAACTATAGAAAATCGGCCGCCGGTCGCCGGCATAGATGCGGTTATTTTCTGTCGCGCCCACCGCATAAGTCAGTGGCTGAGGCAGATTCACGTTTTGGTGATAGACGGCGTTCAGGTCTTTCGTATAGAAGCCTTCCAGGGTAGCAATAATGCCACCGGGCAACTGCTGATCGATAGCCAGGTTGGAGCGCCACACCTGCGGAAATTTAAAGTCTTCGTCCGTTACAGCTAGGTTATAAGCCGTATTGGCCGAGGCATTCTCCGGGCGGTAGGCATTCGCATCGCCATTGAAGTAGGAAGGAGTGCCCGATACGGGGTTAACCGTGTTGGAGCCGCTCAGGCTATACGAGCCAAACTGCACACCATTGTTGCTGGCCTGGTTGGAAAGCCACACGAAAGGCACGCGACCCGTGAAGATACCCGTACCACCCCGTACCTGCGTTTTCTTGTTATCGTTGGCATCCCAGTTGAAGCCTACACGAGGCGAGAACAGCACGCGCTCTTTCGGTGTAGCAGAAGTATTGATCTTTACCCCATCGCGGAAAGTCAGATTCGCTGCGTTGGTGTTTTGCAGCAAATCCGAAGCCACGAAGGGTAGGTCAGCACGGATGCCGTAAGTCAGCTTAAAATTGCTGCGCGGCGACCATTCATCCTGCACATACAAACCCAACTGCATAGCCTGAATGTCGGCATAAGGAAACTCGCCACCGGGTAGGGCAGAGTATTGCAGATTATAGCGTGCCGGGCCGGGGCGTGAAATACCGGTGCCGAGAGGCTCAATCGATGGCATGCTGGTGCCGTTGCTACGGGTGTAGTTATACCCAGCCGAGGCGTAGAAATCCTCTAGGGAGTTAAAGGAATAGTTGCCGTAGTAGTTGGGAGCAAAGCCGTTACGGAACTTATAATACTCGTTATAAGTACCCACCGTCACGTTGTGCTTGCCGAGGTAGGCCGTGAAGTTGTCACCTAACTGATATACGTCGGAGTTCAGTATGTTGAAGGCCGTGAAAGGTTCGTAGCCGAATGAGGTTAGGGTATTAGAAGCTTGGATGCCGTTGATAGCGGCGGTAGAAGTGCTACGACCTGCGCTATTGCCGATATCTACCAGCGGGAAAATAGATCCACCGGGGCTTTGGCGGAAATCGCGGAAAGCAGAATAGCCAGCCGTTAGGTTGTTCGAGAACTTACCCCCGCCAATAGTACTGTTCAACTCGGCAATGAACGAGTTCAGGTTGTTGTTGATGGTGTAGTACGACGAGAAGAACGGCAAACCGAACTGCGACTGTGCGCGGTTACCTCCAATAGCGCCCGAGGTGCTCGGGTTGATATCAGCGTACGACTTCAAGTAGTTGTACTTGATGTTGAAGCGGTTGTTCTGGTTGATGTTCCAGTCAAGCTTGATTGTGGCCTTGTCGCTGTTGGCGCGCTGGTTGTAGCCTTCGTAGGGACCGGGGTTGTAACTGTACTGCTGCTGTAGGAAGTTGCTTAGGAAATCGAGGTCATTGGCATTTACCTGCGAAGTCTGCGAACCGGCAGCCGGCGCCGTGGCGGAGCGATTAGCCGTGAAGTTGCCCGTCGGCGGGTCAGTACGGCGCTCCTGCTCTGCATTGACAAAGAAGAATAGCTTGTCTTTGATGATAGGACCACCTGCCCGAAAGCCGTAGTTTTTCAGGTTGAAGCTTGGGTACGGGTTTTTGACGTCGCCTACCTTATCGCCTACCAAGTCCTGGTTGCGATAGAAGCCATACACCGAGCCCGAAAATTTGTTGGTGCCCGAGCGGGTTACTACGTTAATACCAGCACCTGTGAAAGAGCCTTGGCGTACGTCGTACGGCGCAATGGCCACCTGAATCTGGTCGATAGCATCCAACGAAATAGGTTGGGCACTGGCCTGACCACCTACCGTTGAGTTAAGACCGAAAGCATTGTTGAAAATGGCACCGTCGATGGTAATGTTGTTGTAGCCGCTGTTGCGGCCGCCGAAGCTCTGGCCGTTGGCCTGTGGCGTAAGACGGGTGAAGTCGTTGAGGGAACGATTTAGGGTAGGCAGGCGCTCAATCTGTTCGCGCTGTACCGTGGTAGCAGCACCCGTGCGGTTGGAGTTGATAACAGGGTCCTGACGGCCCGATACCACTACCTCGCCCAGTTGCTGAGCTGCCTCGCTCAGGTTCACATCCAGACGCAGGTTCTGACCCAGCGTCAGGTACACGCCTTCACGTAGGAAATCCTGGTAGCCTACAAAGGTCACGCGTACGGTGTAGGGGCCACCTACGCGCATGTTTTGAATGTTGAAGCGGCCATCCGAGTTGGTAGGGGCCACATACTGCGTGTTGGTGGGGGTATGTACCGCAATAATTGTAGCACCAGGTAGACCTGCTCCCGTTTGATCGGTAATCGTACCGTTCATAGCGGAAGTAGTTACGCCCTGCGTCCAGCCGACGTGGGCAATTAGCAATAGCAACGCTACCACTAAGTAACGTGTAAAATTGTGTTTCATACAGAGGGTTAAATGAAAAACGGCACAAATGTAAGTGTCGACTCCTCTGCTGTAGTATTACTAAATTGTTATGATGTGATGGCTAATGATCATATAGCTAAGACACAAAAAAAGGGTGGAGATTTCTCCACCCTTTTTTAATGAAATTGCTAAGCAATTAGTTGAAAATATAACGTATGCCTAATTGACCCTGCCAGCGTGAAGCTAATGGAGCGATAGAATATGCCCGGTTGCCGTTGCTCACGTAAGAACTGGGAAATGAGAAGGTAGGTTGCACATTAGGGCCAGTTGACTCTACACGTAGAATTTCAGCAGCATTGTTGTTGACAAAGTACTGACGACCCCAATCTTTATTCAGCAGATTACCGGCATTGATAATATCAAAAGTAATCTGGATCGTGTTGCGCTTTCCGCCAGCCATGAAGTTGAAATCCTGCGCAACGCGCAAATCCACTTGGTGGGTCCAGGGCAAACGTGCGCCGAAACGCTCTACATACTGGCCACGGTGGCTGCGCAAGTAGGGGTCGTTCTCAATGAAAGTATTAAACTCATCCTGAATTTGTGACAAGCTTCGGTTAGCTGTGCGGTCAGCTGCAGTCTGCACAAGAATGATTTCATTACCGTCGCGCACATCGCGGGGTACGTAGAGCAAGTCGTTGCCGAAGTTATTATCTCGGTTCAGGTCACTGTTGTTGCCGTATATATACGTAAGGGGTGCGCCAGCATAACCTTCGTATACAGCTGAGATAGTAGTGGCAAGCTTTTCACCAGCGTAGGTGAACTTATAACCAGCAGTCGCCAGAATACGGTGGCGTTGGTCGTTGCGAGAGTAGCCTAACTCGGGGTTATTAGGATCGGCCACAATCTGATTGAACTGGAAGTTGGATGAGGCTGTGCTGCTGGAACCACTGTTGATTTCCTTTGCAACCCCATATGTGTAGGACAACGACGTATTCAAGCCACTGATAAATTGCTTCTGCAACTGAGCTGTTGCGTTATACCGATAGCCACGGCTGGTATTTTGCAACAAGTAAACGTTAGTATAGTTAGAATTAACGCGCCTGTCTTTCGTCTCAGCAGCATATACAGGCCGTTGATCCGGACCGGCTAGACGACCAACTGGATCCGTTAAGTTGATATCTTGATAATAAATATCGTTGATCGTCTTAGAATAGATACCCTCAACGGTAGCTACTACATCACCGGGTAGGCGGAAATCAACTGCGAGGTTGGTGCGCCATACTTGAGGAAGCTTAAAGTCTTTGCCAAGTAGATTGATTTGTGATGTGCTAACAGCACCAGAGCTATAATAGCTTGGGAAGCGTGAAATGTCGGTCAATACTCCTACTTGGCCATTTCCATTCTGCGTAGCTGCTGGGTTTGTCACGTCAACTGCGCCCTGAATTAGACCACTGTTGGTGTAGCTGTTTGAAATCCAAACAAACGGCACTCGGCCCGTGAAGATTCCTGTACCACCACGCACTTGCACTTTAGAGTCGTTGTTCACATCCCAGTTAAAGCCTAGACGGGGTGCCCACAGAAGCTGGCCGCTAGGTACATTATCAGTGCGCAAATCGCTGCCAAATTGTGTGGTTACGCCCTGGTTGAAACCGGGCTTATCGAAGAATACGGGGATATCAAGACGAACTCCCAGGGTCAGACGCAGATTCTCTATTGGTGCGTACTGATCTTGTGCGTAGAAACCCAACTGTAAAGCTGAGAAGGAGGCTTCGCCATTGTCAGCAGTAGGGTAGGCGGCTTGAATTCGGTTTGACCGGTTATTACGAAAATCGGCTAGCGAACGGAATGTATAGTATCCGTTGCCGTTGTTGAGAAACAGATTACGGAACTTATAGAATTCGTTGTGCGTGCCTACAGTGAGCGTATGCTTACCAAAGCCAGCCGTCAGGTTATCTGTCAATTCTACAATGTCCTGATCCAGACTGTTGGCAGCCGAGCTACGTTCTGTACCCAGTACATAGGTATTTCCATTTTCTGTTATCTGAAATTGGGGGAACAACTCTCCAAGCGTACTACGCTGATCCCGGATTCTGTTGTAGCTCAGAATTAGTTTATTGGAATAGCGGCCTAAGCGGCTATTCAATTCTGCTACTGAGGTATTAGTCGAGTTATCAAAACGGTAACCGTTGTTACCAAAACGGAATTGGTTAGAACTACGCGAAATATTATCATCAAAAGCATCAATGAAATTATGACGCAACGTCAGCGTATTGTTTTCCGAAAGGTTGAAGTCTAAGCGAGCAAATATCTTGTTACTCTGCGTGCGACGGTTGATTTCGCCCGTAGCTCCTACCTCATAACCGTAGCGAGAGAGAGCTAGCGAACCAATCTCATTAATAACAGCAGGATCCAACGTAGACCCATCCGTACCAGGTAAGAAGGTTAGAGGAGTGCTGTTACGAGCAATTTCGGCATTTAGGAAAAAGAATACTTTATCCTTCACAACAGCACCACCAACTCGGAAACCAGTTTGGTAGTTGTAGAACTCATCTACGCGTGTCCGATTGCCATTAGCATCACGAGTAACGCTTTTGCCAATAGTATTTTGATTACGTCCAAAACCATAGATGGAAGCCGACAGATCATTTGAACCTGAGCGAGTTACTGCGTTGATACCACCACCAGCAAAGTTGCCTAGCGTTATATCATAAGGAGCAACTACTACCTGAATCTGATCAATAGCATCCAGCGCAATAGGAGTAGTACCAGCCTGACCTCCAGGTGTACCACTACTAGCTAGTCCAAAAATATCATTATTGACAGCGCCGTCAATGGTGATATTATTATACCGGTTATTGGCTCCACCAATAGAACTGCTACCACCACCATTAGCTTGGGGGGAAAGACGAGTGAAGTCGTTTAATGAACGGCTTAGAGTAGGTAGATTCTGAATCTGAGCACGGCTCACGTTCGTTTCGGCTCCTGTACGGCCCGAATTAATTACTGGGTCGCGGCGGCCTGAAACCACTACCTCACCCAACTGCTGCGTCGATTCGCTCAGATTAACATCTAAGCGCAGATTCTGGCCGAGGGTCAGAAAAATACCATCACGGGTTACGTCTTGGTAGCCCACAAACGTTACGCGCACTGAGTACGGACCACCCACGCGCATACCCTGAATGTTAAAGCGTCCATCCGAATTGGTAGGCGCTACATACTGCGTGTTGGTGGGCGTATGCACGGCAATGATGGTGGCGCCGGGTAGGCCACTACCAGTCTGATCGGTAATGGTACCGTTCATGGCCGCCGTAGTAGCCCCCTGCGTCCAGCCACGCTGTACTGACAAAACTGTCAGCAGTAGCACAAGCAAGTTGCGTAAAAGTGTTTGTCTCATAAAGAGAAGGAAAAAGTGAAAAAAAGCTCGCTAAGGACTAAGGAAAAACGCCGCAAAAGTAATAGTTCTGCTGTTGGAGATAATGTTAAGAAATTGTTACGTTGTAAAGGAGTCAATTGAAAGAAATCTACTTATAAAGTTAATTGTCAATTAATTATAATCTAGGACGCACAGCCTTAATAAACCGGCTGAGGTAATAATCTGTCTCCAGACTGTTTTCAGTAACCCCCAATGAGCTGGATGCATGAATAAATTGCACTCCCTCGGTGCTAGACTCCGTCACCATACCCACGTGCGTAATGGTGCCGCTGCCAGGATTGGCGCCGAAGAATATTAAATCCCCTACTTGTAGGTTTTGGGGTTTCACGGGGTCGCCCCAAGCGGCCTGTTCGTTGGAGGAGCGCGGAATGGCTACGTTTATAGCTGCAAATGAATTATAGAGCAGCCCTGAGCAGTCCATACCCAAACGGGAGGTGCCACCAAACTTATAAGGAGTGCCCTGGTAGGAGCGGGCCGTGGCAATGACAGTGGCCATTTCGCGCGGCACATTAGCTGGCAGAGAACTGCGTTTCACCACAATCTTGGTGCGGCCGGAGGGTAGGGCCTTTCGGGTCTTGGTGCGGGCCATCGGGCGACTCCGGCTGGTGCCGCGGCGCCGATCCTCGGCCTTCATGCGGGCCATATCGCGGGCCGAGTAATAGCGGCCGTTGCGGTAATTTACTTTGCGGGTGCCGTTGCAGGAGCTGAGCCACAACACTATCCCCATCAGGAAAATAGTGAAAAGCCGCCGCGCCTGCTCCGAATACTGTACCTTCGCGATGGATGCCTGCATCGGCACAAAGATAGGTGAATCGGTCATTTGTTCTTTTTCTACCATGAATTTCCAGTCTCTCACTCCCGAGCTGATTGCTGCTTTCGAGCAAATAGTAGGCCCGGCATACATCTTAACCGCTCAGCACGCTGAAGCCGATGCGTACGCCGACTACGGCCGCGACCACACCGAGGACTTACACTACGCACCCGATGTGGTTCTCCGACCCGCTAACGCTGAGGAAATCAGCCAGATTGTGCATCTCTGCCATAAACACCACATTCCGGTGACGCCCCGCGGCGCTGGTACTGGCTTAAGCGGCGGGGCCCTGCCTGTGCACAATGGAGTATTGCTCAGTACCGATCGGCTCAATAAAATCGTTGAAATCGATGAGCGCAATTTGCAGGCTACCGTAGAGCCAGGGGTAGTAAATGAAGCATTTCAGCAGGCTGTGCAAGCCGTGGGACTGTTCTACCCTCCTGATCCGGCCAGCAAGGGTAGTTGCTTTTTAGGAGGCAATCTGGCCCATAGCAGTGGTGGTCCTAAAGCGGTGAAATATGGTACTACCCGCGACTACGTACTAAATCTGCAAGTGGTATTACCTACCGGTGATATCATCTGGACAGCAGCCAATACGCTCAAAAACTCTACTGGCTACAACCTAACTCAGCTGATGGTAGGCTCGGAAGGTACGCTTGGCATCATCACAAAAGTGGTATTTCGGCTGTTGCCCTACCCTAAGCACAACATTCTAATGCTGGTACCCTTCCGCCAGGAAGCACAGGCAGCAGAGGCAGTATCGGCAGTGTTCCGGGCGGGTATCATCCCATCGGGTATGGAGTTTATGGAGCGCGAAGCTATTGCGTGGTCTTCCGATTACCTGAAAATTCCGCTTACTCTGCCAGATGATATTACAGCACATCTACTTATCGAACTGGACGGCCAGGACCTGGATGATCTGTATAAAGAGGCCGAGCAGGTATATACAGTACTGGAGAACTACGACGTAGGCGAAATCCTACTGGCCGATAACGCCACACAGAAAGACGAGTTGTGGAAAATTCGTCGCAACATTGGCAACTCGGTGCGCTACAACTCGGTGTACAAAGAAGAAGATACGGTAGTGCCCCGCGCGGAGCTGCCTACCCTGCTACGAGGCGTGAAGGAGATAGGGGCTCGCTACGGTTTTAAGAGTGTGTGCTACGGCCACGCTGGCGACGGTAACCTACATGTCAATATCATCCGCGGCGACTTAGACGACGAAAAATGGAATGTAGGCCTGCGCAAGCCTATTTCCGAAATCTTTGAGCTGTGTGTAAAATTAGGCGGCACAATCAGCGGCGAGCATGGCATCGGATTAGTGCAGCAAGGCTATATCGGCATCGCGTTAAAAGAAGCCAATCTCAACCTGATGCGCGGCATCAAGAAGGTATTTGATCCGCATGGTATTATGAATCCGGGTAAAATTTTCAAGTCCACAGAGTGAAAAATCGAATAGATTAAGATAACGAAGGGTTTGAATTTGATATAGATGCTTAAAAAAATAAATTTCGTTTTCTGTTAAAAAATACTGTATCAACATGCAGCGTAATCTAATCATGGGTCTGGCAATTGGCTATACATTTGAAAAAATTAAGCCATTTGTACTCTCGCTAATTAAATGCCAGTACAAAGGTAAGTTAGTTTTAATTGCTGATGATAATTTACATATTCCTCCTGAAGTAAAGATGCAGCTTGATATTGATATACTGTTCGAGCCGGTATTCAGGAAGACAATATTCAAAAGATTGTTGGGTAAGCTTCTTATGCAAAAGCCTGCTCAAACTGCTGTCCATAATTACTTACAAGCTAATATTGGAGGTTTTAAATCTAAATTTATTAAATATTTCATCTATTTGTATGAACGACAAACAGCTCGATACGCTTATTATTACAATTATCTTATTAATAATGAAGTATATGATAAAATACTTATCACTGATGTCAGAGATGTTGTCTTTCAGCAAAACCCTTTCCTTGGGTTAGATTCTATATTGGCTGTATTTCGCGAGGCGCCAGGTGTTAAGTTAATTGATCAATCTCATAACCGAGCTTGGATAGAACAGGGCTTTGGCAAAAAGGTGCTTAGTCAAATGGCTTCTGAACCTATTTTTTGCTCTGGAACAATTATGGGTACTTATGATGGAATACTAAATTTTTTAAGGGCTTTTATGAAAACCTGCATTGAGCACAAGATTCCTTTGAATATTTTAGGTATGGATCAAGGTATATTTAACTATATGATCTTTTGTAATGTTATTCCTTTTGCTGAAAAGTATGATAATGGAAATATTGTTTTAACAATTAATTCTGAATTAGAAGATAAGATGGAATTAAAAGACAAATTATTGACATATAATAAGTATACGCCAAATATTTTGCATCAGTATGATCGTGTAGAAAGGTTTAATAAATATTTTTATTCTGATGCTTATTTTAAGAACGAGCAAATTTGTTTGTAAAGTTAAATATATGTTCTGCTGAAATAAATTTAGATAATGGTAATTTGTTAGCATGAGGCATTAATAGCCAACAAATTACCATTATCTAAATTTATGGCTTTAGCTTTAAGTCATCTTCGCCACCATAAGGAGTGCCACTTTCTAGGTTACCTTGCAAGCCACCAGGGGCCGATTTTCCAGGCTGCGGATCATCAACTCTGGCAGTACCAGCAGGATTTACCTGAGTAGCAGTAGCAGGCTGGCCGTTTCCAGTGATAATATTAGCCGCCTCGCCTACCGGGCCGGCAATTTTTTCGACTAAGGCCACATACTGACGTTTGGCTTCTTCCTCGGGCATTCCTTTATACTTGCTCCACGAGTCCCACTGTGCCTGTGAGAGGCCGGCAGGGCCGTTGGGATTGTCGTGGTCGTCGGTGTCTACCTCGTCATGTTTAGTGTCGTGGTCGCCGTCGGTGGCTTGTTTGTAGAGACCGTAGAGGTCAGTCATGTGTTCAGCGCCTTTTTCGGCAGGTAGGGCGTCTACGCGCGTAATGGCGACTTCAAATTGCTTTTGTAGGCTCATTTGTTCTTGCAGATTCATAATAAAGGGAGGCTGAGGGTGAGCAGGTACCAAGGTGTACTAAACCAGCCGGGCTTTGGTTGCGGAGGTATCTGGCACTTTATTTACAGGGTAGTCCGCAGACTTCGTACTTTTACCCACTGCTATGTGTGGAATTACCGGAACATTCGCCTTTACTGATGCGGGTCGCACGACGCTGGCCGCCCTACCCGCCGCTACCGATGCCATTGAGAGCCGCGGCCCCGACTCGCGGGGGCAATACGTATACGACTGCGTAGGCTTAGGCTTCCGCCGTCTGGCCATTCTAGATTTGTCGGCCGATGGCAACCAGCCCATGACCGACGAGTCGGAGCGCTATACCATTGTCTTTAACGGGGAGATATTCAACTTTAAGGAGTTGCGGCAAAAGCTAGTAGCAAAAGGCTGCCGCTTTCATTCCCAGACCGATACTGAGGTTATTCTTCAACTCTATATCACTGAGGGCCGAAACTTTCTGAAGAAGCTCAACGGATTCTTCGGCTTGGCGATTTATGATAAAGAGGAAAACTCCTTATTCATTGCCCGCGACCGAATGGGGGAGAAGCCCATCTTGGTGTACCGCGACGAAGACAAATTACTATTTGGCTCCGAGATGAAGTCGCTGCTGGCGCTGGGCGTGCCACGTAAACTGGATTATACATCGCTGAGTCATTATTTGCAGCTGAACTACATTCCGGGTCCGGCCACTATTTTCAAAGGGGTCAAGAAATTATTACCCGGCCACTATCTTTATATCAAAGGCAAGAAGGTAGTGCGCAAGCGCTGGTACAAAGTGCCCTATGACCCCAAGAAGGTCCAAAAGAACAAACTCAGCTACGAGCAGCAACAGAAAAAGCTGGTTGATTTGCTCGATGATGCCACATCACGCCGTCTGGTAGCCGACGTGCCGCTGGGTGCTTTCCTGAGCGGGGGCATCGATTCATCTGTGGTAGTGGCACTGGCCTCGCGTCATACGCAGCACCTAAACACCTTCAGCATTGGTTACCGCGACGAGCCGTTTTTCGACGAAACTAAATACGCCAAGCTGGTAGCCGACCGCTATAAGACCAATCACACGGTTTTCTCGCTTACCAACCAGGATTTATACGACCACATCTTCGATGTGCTGAACTATCTCGATGAGCCCTTCGCTGATTCCTCAGCATTGGCGGTGTATATTCTGAGCAAGCGCACCCGCGAGAAAGTAACTGTGGCCCTGTCCGGTGATGGGGCCGATGAGCTATTTTCGGGCTATAACAAGCACATGGGGGAGTTTCAGGTGCGGCAGGGCGGCTTCAAGGCCGAGGCCGTGACCAGCCTGAACCTGCTGTGGGATGTGTTGCCTAAATCACGCAACTCATTCTTTGGCAACCGGGTGCGGCAATTCCAGCGCTTTTCGCGCGGCATGCTCAGCGGCCCCAAAGATCGGTATTGGGATTGGGCTACCTTTGCTTCGGCCACCGATGCGCGTAGTCTGCTCAGCCCCGCTGCCCAGGAGAAAATCAACAAGAAGCTAGCCGACAAACGCCGCAAAGACATTCTGCAACACCTGCACGCCGACGGTGACCTGAATGAGGTACTACTCACCGATGTACAGCTGGTGCTACCCTACGATATGTTGGCTAAGGTAGATCTAATGAGCATGGCTTGCTCGTTGGAGGTGCGTCCGCCGTTTCTGGACCACAATGTGGTTAACTTTGCTTTCTCCCTACCGGTATCGAGCAAAATTGACGAGAATCTGAAAAAGAAGATTGTGCAGGATGCTTTCCGGCCTATGTTGCCCGAGGAGCTATACAAGCGTCCCAAGCACGGCTTCGAAGTGCCCTTGCTTAAGTGGTTCCGCGGCGAGCTGCGTCCGCTGATTGAAGATGACCTGCTTTCCGATGCATTCATCGAAGCCCAAGGGATTTTCGACATAGGAGCTATTCGCGCCCTCAAAACCCAACTATTCTCCCGTAGCCCCGGCGACGTGCACGCCCGCATCTGGGCGCTTATCGTATTTCAGTGGTGGTGGAAAAAATGGATGCAAGCGTAGCTACTTCCACTCTAGGTTTTCTCTTTGCTGCATGAGTTCTATTGCGCCGGTCAGTAAGCTTTCTATGGTGATTCCGGCTTATAATGAAGGCGCAACGATTGTTAAAATACTGGAGCAGATAGAAGCGGTGGAATTGCTTAGCAACCTAGCCAAAGAAGTAATTATTGTTGACGATTGCTCTGAGGATAATACGGCACACGCCGTGCAGCAGTACCAAGCCAACCACCCTAACCTGTCTTTGCAGTACCACAAACATGCAGTGAATTAAGGAAAAGGAGCGGCGCTGCATATCGGTATAAGAGCCGCTACCGGCAACTACATCGTAATTCAGGACGCGGATTTGGAATATGATCCTGCCGAATACAACCTACTGCTGCAACCTGTACTGCGTGGGGTAGCCTATTTGGTATATGGCTCACGCTTTATGGGGGGTAGTCCTCATCGGGTACTGTTTTTGTGGCACAGTATCAGCAGTCATTGGCTAACCATGCTGACCAATTCGTTCGCCAACCTCAATCTGACGGATATGGAAACGTGTTATAAACTTTTTTGGCGCGATATCGTACAGGGCCTGACGCTAGCGGAAAAACGCTTCGGCTTTGAGCCGAAAGTAACGCTCAAAGTAGCCCACTTACCCCGTATACGCATCTATGGAGTAGGAATCAGCTGCTATGGCCGCACCTATGCTGAAGGCAAAAAATAGGGTAGCGTGACGGGGTGTGGGCAATTTATTGCATTATTAGGTATGGATTATTGAGATAATCCATGATTCCTACTTCTTTTTGTTTCACCTTTGCACTGAAGTTATACCAGACTTTTTTCCATCAATTATGAAAATTGCAGTAGTAGGTACGGGCTATGTGGGCCTTGTAACGGGTACATGCTTTGCCGAGGTAGGCATTGAGGTAACCTGCATCGACATCGACCAAAAGAAAATAGATAACCTACACAAGGGGATACTACCCATCTACGAGCCGGGCTTGGAGGAAATGGTAAGCCGCAACGTGTCGGCTGGCCGCCTGAATTTCTCTACTAATCTGGCAGAGGCTATCAAAGAGTGTGATGTGGCATTCATTGCCGTAGGCACTCCTCCCGGTGAAGACGGTTCCGCCGACTTGAAATACGTGCTGGCCGTAGCCCGTGGTATTGGCGAGAACATGAACGATTACTGCGTAGTAGTAACCAAGAGTACGGTACCAGTAGGCACGGCTGCTAAAGTGCACAAGGAGTTGAAAGATGCGTTGGCCAAGCGCGGTGCCAACATCGAGTTTGACGTAGCTTCCAATCCCGAGTTCCTGAAAGAAGGTGCTGCCATCGACGACTTCCTGAAACCTGACCGCATTGTGGTCGGTATTTCGTCGGAGCGGGCCGAAGAGGTGATGAGCCGCCTCTATAAGCCGTTCCTGCTCAACGGCCACCCCATCATCTTCATGGATATTCCGTCGGCCGAAATGACGAAATATGCAGCCAATTCCATGTTGGCTACCAAGATTTCGTTCATGAACGACATTGCCAACCTGTGCGAAATCATGGGCGCTGACGTGAACATGGTGCGCAAAGGCATCGGTTCCGATGTCCGTATTGGCCACCGCTTTATCTATCCCGGCATCGGCTACGGTGGCTCTTGCTTCCCCAAAGACGTGAAGGCCCTCATCAAGACCGCTTCCGAAAACGGCTACGAGATGCAGGTGCTGAAGGCCGTGGAAAACGTGAACGACGCCCAGAAGGAAGTGCTGTTTGATAAAGTAAGCAAGCACTTTGGCGGTGAGCTGAGCGGTAAAAAATTTGCTGTGTGGGGCCTGTCTTTCAAGCCCAAAACCGACGACATGCGTGAGGCGCCCTCACTGGTTATTATCGAGAAGCTGCTGGCCGAAGGCAGCACCGTATCGGCCTATGACCCGGTAGCGATGGAAGAAGCCAGGCACTCGCTAGGCGACCGTATCACCTACGCTAAAGACCCCTTCGAGGCCTTGGTAGATGCCGATGCGCTGTTGGTCGTAACGGAGTGGCCTGAGTTCCGCTCACCCAGCTTCGAGGTAGTAGGTAAGTTATTGAAGGACAAAGTTATATTCGATGGCCGCAATATCTACGACCCAGCCGAGCTGCGCGAAATAGGTTTTGCCTACCATTGCATCGGCGTTAAAACCGCCCACAAAGAGCCAGCTTAGAATAGCTGATAGCTAACAGCTGATTGTTTGAATTCTTGGTCTATTACAAAAAGCTATTAGCTATTAGCTAATAGCTAACAGCTTAACTATATGTCCGACAAAAAACGCGTACTTATTACAGGCGGAGCCGGTTTTCTGGGCTCTCACCTTTGCGACCGATTCCTAGCGGAGGGTTACCACGTCATTGCCATGGATAACCTGGTGACGGGTGACCTCCAGAATATTGAACACCTGTTTGGGAAAGAGGACTTCGAGTTTCATCATCATGATGTGTCGAAGTTTGTGTTCGTGCCCGGCAAGCTGGATTACATCCTGCACTTTGCCTCGCCTGCTTCGCCTATCGACTACCTCAAAATCCCGATTCAGACGTTAAAGGTAGGTTCGTTGGGTACGCACAATTTGCTGGGCTTGGCCCGTGTGAAGGGTGCACGCATGCTGATTGCCAGCACCTCGGAAGTGTATGGTGACCCGGAGATTCATCCACAAGTGGAGGAGTACTTTGGCAACGTAAACCCTGTAGGACCGCGTGGCTGCTACGATGAGGCGAAGCGTTTCCAGGAAGCTATTACGATGGCCTACCACAACCACCACGGTCTGGAAACGCGCATTGTACGAATCTTCAATACTTACGGTCCCCGTATGCGCCTCAACGATGGCCGCGTATTGCCAGCATTTCTGTCGCAGGCCCTGCGCGGCGAGAGCCTGACGGTATTCGGCGACGGTTCACAAACTCGTTCGTTCTGCTACGTTGATGACCTAATTGAGGGTATTTACCGCCTATTGCTGTCGGATTACCCGATGCCGGTGAACGTAGGGAATCCCGATGAAATCACTATCAAGGAGTTCGGGGAAGAAATTGCACGCCTAATGAATGTGGAGTTCAAACCCAGTTACCAAGAACTGCCCCAGAACGACCCAATGAAGCGTAAGCCTGATATCACCAAGGCTAAAGAAATCCTGGGCTGGGAGCCGAAGGTGGACCGCGCTGAAGGCTTGAAGCGTACGCTAGAGTATTTCAAAGAGCACGTGAGCGAGGTAATGGCCGGCAAGGTCGACAACACGCCGCGCAGCTTCTAGGGTGTCGCATTGATGCTGATTCACCTGGCAAGGTAGCTTTAACAAAAGCAGCAATGCTTTGAATCAGAAGTAGATAGTGTTTGTTTAAATACAGAAGCACCTTTACCTCTTCTTAGAAGCGATAAAGGTGCTTCTGTTATATAGGGTGCAATAGGTCGTCCATAATAATAACTTTCTGAACTGTCTTACGCGAGGTAGAGGCTAATAATGACATACCTGTTTGCTGCTGTACCAAGCCTGCAAACAGCAAAATTCGGTTTCTATCTACTTGAACCGGACGCGTTGGACACTGCGCACAACCTACTTTGCATTCATGTCATCTATTCCGTTCCTATCCTTTGAAGCCCAACACCAGCCTCTGCGCGAAGTTATTCTAGCAGCTATAGCACGCGTCTACGATTCGGGGCAGCTTGTGCTTGGGGAAGAGGTAGCAGGCTTCGAGCGGGAATATGCCCGCTTCAATGGCACGGCGGAATGCGTGGGGGTAGGCAACGGACTGGACGCGCTGTACTTCGCCCTGCTGGCGCTAGATATAGGGCCGGGAGACGAGGTTATTGTGCCCAGCAATACGTACATCGCTACCTGGCTGGCCGTTACCAAAACAGGTGCTACTCCCGTACCCGTAGAGCCGGACCTAACCACCAGCAATCTGAATCCTGACTTGCTGCCGGCGGCCATTACACTACGTACTCGCGCTATACTACCCGTGCATTTATATGGTCAGGCGTGCCGCATGACGGAGATTATGGAAATCGCCCGACGTTACGGCTTATCAGTAGTAGAAGACAACGCGCAGGCGCAGGGCGCTACGTTTGCGGGGCAGCCAACCGGCAGCTTTGGAGAGCTGAATGGGACAAGCTTCTACCCTGGTAAAAACCTGGGTGCTCTGGGCGACGCCGGAGCTGTTACGACCAACAATCCAGAACTAGCACGTAAAATTCGGCTACTTCGTAACTATGGTTCGCAACAAAAATATTACAACGACGTAATGGGCCATAATTCGCGCCTGGATGAGCTACAAGCGGCCGTGCTGCGGATTAAACTTCCTTTTCTGATAACTTGGACCGCTCAGCGGCAGCAACTGGCTATCTGGTATAATTCCTATTTGGCTGATATTCCTACTCTACACCTGCCAGCAGTCCAGCCCGGTGCCACGCACGTTTATCACTTGTACGTTATTCATACTCCCCACCGCAATGCCCTTCAACACTATCTAGCGGGCCAGGGCATTGCTACAATGATCCACTATCCAGTGCCACCACATCGGCAGCTTGCTTACCAAGGACTTACACTACCGCAATCACTGCCTATTGCAGAGCAATTAGCGGCTACCTGCTTAAGCTTACCCCTGTGGCCAGGCATGACACAAATTCAGATTGAGAAGATAGCAAACGCTATTCGGGCTTTTTATTCCCAAACTGCTATTTGATTTCGCGTTTCAGTACAATATCGTATTAGAAAAAATGCTAATTTCACCTTTCTGAACGCCCATTTGCCAAATCCACCCATTTTTTCTTATTACCCAACAGCGTCTCTCACTTCGATTAATTCCATCATCACTTCAAACACATTACACATGGCAAAATGTGCACTCATTACCGGTATTACAGGGCAGGATGGTACTTACCTGGCTGAATTGCTACTGAGCAAGGGCTACGAAGTTCACGGCGTTAAGCGTCGTGCTTCCCTGTTTAACACCAGTCGTATCGACCACCTCTATCAGGATCCGCACGAAAAGAACGTGCGCTTCACGTTGCACTACGGCGACCTAACGGACTCTACCAACCTGATTCGCATTATTCAGGAGGTACAGCCCGACGAGATCTACAACCTCGGTGCCATGTCGCACGTGAAAGTATCGTTCGATACGCCTGAGTACACTGCCGACGTGGATGGTATTGGTACACTACGTCTGTTGGAAGCCGTTCGCATCTTGGGCATGACCAAGAAAACCCGTATTTATCAAGCTTCTACCTCCGAGCTATACGGTTTGGTGCAGGAGGTGCCCCAGCGCGAAACTACGCCCTTCTACCCCCGTTCGCCCTACGCCGTGGCTAAAATGTACGGCTTCTGGATTACGGTGAATTACCGCGAAGCCTACGACATGTATGCCTGTAACGGTATCCTGTTCAACCACGAAAGCCCCCTGCGCGGCGAAACCTTCGTGACGCGCAAAATCACCCGTGCCGTATCGCGCATTGCCCTAGGCCTACAGGATTGCCTATACCTGGGTAACTTGAGCGCTAAACGCGACTGGGGTCACGCTAAAGACTATGTGGAAGGCATGTGGCGTATGCTGCAGCAGGAAACCGCCGAAGATTTTGTACTTGCTACTGGCGTAACCACTACTGTACGCGACTTTGTACGGCTGGCATTTGCCGAGGTAGGCGTAGAGCTGGCTTTTGAAGGTGAAGAAGACAAAGAGGTAGCCCGCGTAGTAGCCTGCAACAACCCTGACTACCAGCTCGAAATTGGTTCTATCGTGACGAAAGTAGACGAGCGTTATTTCCGTCCCACGGAAGTAGAGCTGCTCATTGGTGATCCTACCAAAGCCAAAACTAAACTTGGCTGGGAGCCTAAATATGATTTGCAGGGCTTGGTAAAAGAAATGATGCAGTCGGATTTGGACGAGTCGCGCCGCGACGAGTATCTGCGCGAAGGGGGGCATACCATCCTGAAAAACTACGCCGAGTAGTTTGTTGTTAAACTCTAGAAATTAGCTCCCCTGCTTTTTCAGGAGGGGTGGGGGTAGTGACAGGTAGAGATTAGAACACTAGAATTAACTATTGTTCAATGATTTGAACCTCCCCCTGCCCCTTGAAATGAAAAAGGAGGGGAGCTAATTTTATAGCGCTCATAAAAAAAACTTCTAATGGAAAAGAACGCCAAAATATACGTAGCTGGTCACCGGGGTATGGTAGGCGGGGCTTTAGTACGTCGGTTACAGCAAGCTGGCTACCAAAATATTATCACCCGATCTTCCAAAGAACTAGACCTGCGTAATAAAGAGGCTGTAGACACTTTCTTCACAGTGGAAAAGCCAGAGTATGTATTCCTGGCTGCTGCTAAAGTAGGCGGCATACTAGCTAACAATACCTACCGGGCCGATTTTCTGCTAGATAATCTCCAGATTCAGAATAACGTCATTCAGGCCAGCTTCAATCAAAATGTGAAGAAGCTGTTGTTTTTGGGCTCGTCGTGCATCTACCCCAAAATGGCACCTCAGCCTATAAAGGAGGAGTACTTACTAACTGGCCCTCTAGAAGCTACCAACGAGCCCTACGCGCTAGCTAAAATTGCGGGCTTGAAGCTTTGCGAAGCATTCCGTGACCAGCATGGTAGCAATTACATTTCCGCCATGCCTACCAATCTCTATGGCCCTGGTGATAACTATGACCTGCAGAATTCGCACGTGCTACCCGCATTGCTGCGTAAGTTTCACGAGGCTAAGGAAAGCAATGCTCCAGAAGTAGAAGTATGGGGCACGGGCACACCGCGCCGCGAGTTCCTGCACGTAGACGACCTAGCAGACGCCTGTTTGCACCTGATGCTGCACTATAACGGTAAAGAGCCTGTAAATGTGGGCACTGGTGAAGACCTTACCATCCGTGAGTTAGTAGAACTGGTGCGCGATACAGTCGGATATGAAGGGAACATCCGCTTCAACACCGACAAGCCTGATGGTACTCCGCGCAAGTTACTCGATGTTTCGAAGTTGGCCGAGGCAGGGTGGAAGTATAAGATTGCACTGCCGGAAGGCATAAAGGCTGTGTACCAAGAGGCCTTTCAACCAGCTGTAGTGGCTTAGGTACGGTCCTTGTAAGCGGTTTGTTCCGCTGTATAGTTATCTTTGCGCCCGCAAGTAGCTACCTGCGGGCGCATCTTTTTCCTAACCCACCCCCTTTGTGGATACCACAAACGTTGTAAGTAAGCCAGAGCAAACCTACGTTGATGCTAACGTGCAGGATGACAACTGGACCGAAGTAATTCAGCCCCGCACACGCCTGTTGGACCTGGGCCTAGCCGATGTGTGGCGCTACCGCGACCTAGTAATGCTATTCGTACGGCGCGACTTCGTCTCAACTTATAAGCAGACAGTGCTGGGCCCTATCTGGTTTTTCATCCAGCCCCTGCTCACTACTATCACCTACGTTGTCATCTTTGGCAATGTAGCGCAGCTCTCTACCGATGGCCTACCCATGATGGTATTCTACCTATCGGGTATTACCATTTGGAACTATTTTGCCCAGACGCTGACGAATACGTCTACGGTTTTCCGGGACAATGCTGGTATGTTTGGCAAGGTCTACTTTCCTCGCCTAACGATGCCGCTATCCATCGTTCTTTCTAACCTGGTGCGGTTCGCTATTCAGTTCGGCTTATTTATCGTTGTCTGGCTGTACTACCTACTGAAAGGGGATAGTGGCATACACCCTAACTGGCTAGTGCTACTTACCCCCCTATTGGTAGTTGTCATGGGGCTGATGTCGTTGGGCCTGGGGATGATATTCAGTGCAATGACCACTAAGTATCGTGATTTAGCGATGCTATTGGCTTTCGGTGTACAACTGTTGATGTATGCTACGCCGGTTATCTACCCATTGTCCAGCATCACCGGCAAATACAGATATCTGATTCTGGCTAACCCAATGACCTCTATTGTCGAAACCTTTCGGTACGCTTTCCTGGGTTCCGGCACATTCGATTGGGCCTATCTGGCCTACAGTGTGGCTTTCACCCTAGTAATTCTGCTGTTGGGAACTATCATCTTCAATCGGGTACAGAAGAGTTTCACCGATACTGTGTAGATGCTAATATAGTATTCGGGTCGAACTAACTACTCGCTATTACGCTGAAGACAAATGAGTGATATTGCTATTAAAGTAGAAAACCTGAGCAAGCTTTATCGCTTGGGCGAAGTAGGAACCGGCACTATGAGCCAGGACCTGAACCGCTGGTGGGCCAGCGTGCGGGGCAAAGAAGACCCTTTCGCTACCATTGGAGAAACCAACGACCGCACCAAGAAGGGTAGCAGTAATTACGTATGGTCTTTAAAGGATGTGAACTTCGAAGTGAAGCAAGGGGAGGTGCTAGGCATTATCGGTCGCAATGGGGCCGGTAAATCTACGCTGCTCAAAATTCTGTCGAAAATTACTGCACCTACTACGGGGAGTATTAAGGTAAATGGTCGTATTGCTTCGCTGCTAGAAGTTGGTACGGGCTTTCATCCAGAACTGACCGGACGGGAAAATATCTTTCTCAACGGGGCTATCCTGGGTATGAGTAAAACCGAGATTCGCTCGAAGTTTGATGAGATTGTCGATTTCTCCGGAGTAGAGCGCTACATCGACACGCCCGTGAAGCGGTATAGTAGCGGCATGTATGTACGTCTGGCCTTCGCCGTATCGGCATTCCTGGAGCCCGAAATTTTGATTGTAGACGAGGTGCTGGCCGTGGGTGATGCCGAGTTTCAAAAGAAGTGCCTGGGACGAATGAAGGATGTAAGCCGCAACGACGGTCGTACGATTCTGTTCGTAAGCCACAGTATGGCAGCTGTGAAGAATATTTGCACAACAGGGCTGTTAATGCAGAATGGGCAAGTTTCCTTTGGCGGAACATCAGACGAAGTTGTAGATTATTACATAGCAAATTTTTTAAATTTTAATAGTGATACAAAAATTCAGATAACAGATGCACATCGTACTAATCGCAACCTTTCGCGCTTTATAGAATATAAATCCATAGAATTTGTAAATCCTGTAGATAATAATTTGTATTCCATAGATGACGATATTGTTATTGCAGTAAGGTTTACTAGTAAAGTTGACAAAGAATCATTTCGCTTAGCTTTTTCTATATGCAAAATGGACGAAAGTGCAGTAGGTACTTTCTTCTCAGAAGAAGCTTTGTCAATAAAAAAGGGCCAAGAGAAAGAGTTTTCAATAACTATAAAGAACCATCAACTGGCTAAGGGTCAATATTATTTTGATTTGTCAGTAGGAATTGGCAATGAACTAACGGGTACAACTGATTACGATGTTATTTCAAAAACACTATTTTTTGAAATAGCATATAAAGATCGTCTCAAAACTCAGATGATGACCTTGTGGCATTCCGAATGGGGTAGTATGAATTTTCAAGAAGTTGAATTGAAAGCCGTATAAAATGAAAGTTGTAATTCTAGCTGGAGGCTTAGGTACCCGTCTTTCCGAAGAAACAGTTTTGAAACCAAAGCCTATGGTAGAAATCGGTGATATGCCTATTCTGTGGCATATCATGAAAATCTATTCCTCACATGGTTTCAACGATTTCGTGATTTGTCTGGGTTATAAGGGATATGTCATCAAAGAGTATTTCGCCAACTACTTTTTGCACAAGTCGGACGTAACCATCAACCTCAAGGAAAACTCCCTGCAGGTGCATGATAGTTTTGCTGAGCCTTGGAATATTACGCTTGTGGATACCGGTATGAATACCATGACTGGGGGGCGCATCAAGCGGGTGAAGCAGCATATCGGGGACGAAACCTTCTTCCTAACGTACGGCGATGGTGTAGCCGATGTGAATATTGGTGAGTCGCTAGCCTATCATCAGCAGAGTGGCAAGTTGTGCACTGTAACGGCCGTACAGCCCAGTGGCCGTTTTGGTGCCCTTAACTTTGGTGAGCAAGATGAGGTAACTTCTTTTACGGAAAAACCTAAAGGCGACGGTGCTTGGATCAACGGGGGCTTTTTTGTGTGTGAGCCCGGCGTAATCGATTATATCAAAGACGATACAACCATCTGGGAACGTGAGCCGCTGGAGGGTATTGCGGCGGCCGACCAGATGCAAGCCTATAAACATCATGGCTTCTGGAAGCCCATGGACACACTGCGTGACAAAGTAGAATTGGAAGGTGATTGGCAGCAGGGTGTAGCAAAATGGAAAATCTGGTAATGATGAACCTACCGAGCACTTACCAGGACAAAAAAGTATTCTTGACTGGCCACACCGGCTTCAAAGGCGCGTGGCTACTGCAGTGGCTGCACCTACTGGGTGCCCAAGTGAAGGGCTACGCATTAGCCCCAGAGCATGATGAGGACTTATACAACCTGATTGAGGGCGATACACTGTGTGAGTCGGTAATTGCGGATCTACGCGACGCAGCCCGTCTGGAACAGGAGGTGTTGCGCTTTCAGCCAGACTTTATTTTTCACTTGGCCGCTCAGCCACTGGTACGGCTTTCCTACGAGATACCCGCTGCCACCTTCGCAGTGAATGCCATTGGCACCGCCTATGTACTGGACGCTGTGCGCAAGCTGGAAAAGCCTTGCACGGTTGTACTGATTACAACCGACAAGGTATACGAGAACCAGGAGTGGGTATACTCGTATCGGGAAACCGACCGTTTGGGCGGTTATGACCCGTACAGCGCCAGCAAGGCCTGCGCGGAACTAGTCATCAACTCGTATACCCAATCGTTCTTCAACCCTGCGGCCTTTTCGCACCACCAGAAGGGAATAGCCAGCGCCCGAGCTGGTAACGTAATCGGGGGCGGCGACTGGGCCAAAGACCGGATCATTCCGGACATTGTGCGGGCGCTACGAGCCGGGCAGCCCGTAACGGTGCGCAACCCAAAGGCTGTGCGGCCCTGGCAGCATGTCCTAGAACCACTCGGTGGCTATCTGCTGTTGGGGGCTAGGTTAGCTGCCGAGCCGTTGCGTTACGGCAGCGCCTGGAATTTTGGTCCATATGCAGAGGACAATAAGGTAGTGGAAGCCTTGGTAAAAACGGCGCTGGCTATATGGGGAAGTGGTACTTACGAGAAGCCAACCCTTACTAATCAGCCCCACGAAGCGGGCTTATTGAAGCTGGATATCAGTAAAGCAGTTAGCGAGCTGGCCTGGCAACCTCAGTATACTGCCGATAAGGCCATTAGCCAAACCTTAGAATGGTATAAGGCTTACGATGCACAACCAACTGCTATCCGCGATTTTACGGTGCAGCAGATCAAGACTTTTGCTACGCATGAAAGTTAATGCTACTTCGCTGGCAGGCGTACAATTACTCGAAAACTTCGTCAGCCAAGACAAGCGGGGCACGTTCGTGAAAACTTTTCACTTAGGTGCTTTTCAAGAGCATGGATTGGCAGTGGATTTTCGGGAAAGCTATTATTCCATCTCACACAAAAACGTGATCCGGGGGATGCACTTTCAGCTTCCACCACATGAACATGATAAGCTTGTGTACGTCACTCAGGGAGCGATTCTGGATGTAGTAGTGGACTTGCGGTCCGGCTCACCTACGTACCTCCAGCACCTAGCTGTTTCGTTAGACGAGCATAACCAGGCCATTTATATCCCACGTGGGTGCGCTCATGGTTTCCTAGCATTAAGCAATACAGCAACAGTGGTCTATAATGTGACCAGCGTGTATGAGCCTAAAGCGGATGCCGGTGTTCGATGGGACTCCATTGGGTTTAAGTGGCCTGTACAAAACCCCATTGTATCAGATCG
Source organism: Hymenobacter profundi (assembly GCF_019334315.1). Classification (GTDB taxonomy): domain Bacteria; phylum Bacteroidota; class Bacteroidia; order Cytophagales; family Hymenobacteraceae; genus Hymenobacter; species Hymenobacter profundi. Next base: position 32,768 of record NZ_JAHWGL010000007.1, on the reverse strand, counting down.
GGATGCCACTTTCAAGAGTCTGAACGACTTTCATTTGACTTCCTGTTTGTGATGAAGATATTAATTACAGGGGCTACAGGTTCCATAGGCAAAGAATTAGTGAAATCTTTGTGTGTGAGAGAGCATGAGGTTGCAATCTTGGCCCGTAATCCAGACAAGGTATACTCTGTTTTCTCGAAAGAAAACATTCAAGGAATAAAAGTAATAGACAGCAGCAATGATAGATGGCCAACTGAAGTAGCTGGATTTACTCCTGAAGTAGTTGTGCATCTTGCAGCTCTTTTAACTAGCAAAGATGATTTAAATATAATACCTGTATTAATAGAAAGTAACATAACGTTTGGTACTCAGCTTTTGCAATCATTAAAAAACGTTGGATTAAAAGTTTTTATAAACACAGGTACATTTGCTGAATATTTTTACGGAGATGGACAATATAGCCCATCTTATCTGTATTCTGCAACTAAAACCGCATTTCATAACATTATCAAATATTATCAACAAATTAGTGGTTTTAAAGTCATTAATGTGATTCCTTACACCGTTTATGGTCAAGTGGATTCACAACCTAAAATTATTGATATTATTTACAATAGCTTTTACAAGGAGTTTCCATCTGATATGTCTGGTGGTGAGCAATTTTTAGACTTTATTCATATTGAAGACGTTGTATTATTTTACTGTTTATTGATTGACCAAGCGAAACTGGTTGAAAACAATTGGGAAGATTATCACTTGGGTACAGGTCAAGGAAGTACACTGAAAAGGATAGCAAGCATATTAAGTGAAAAGCTGGAGATGCCAGAAAATATTAACTGGGGAGCAATCCCTTATAGAAATCGTGATACTATGCATTCAGTTGCTCCTATTGCTAAGCTAGTAAAGCATTTTAATTGGATACCTACTATAACTATAGATGAAGGAATAAATAAGTTTATTTCTGGAAAGAAACCCTCAAGCTTCTGAAATCAGCTCTCACATGTATAAAAATTTCACCGACCCTATTTTGCTTGATAGCCTAAGGCTAATAGCAGAAAAAAATGTCACTAAGACATTTGTTCCAGGCCAAGATTACCTACCCGTAACGGGTAAGGTGTTGGATGCCGAAGATTTGTTGAACGGAGTAGACGCTACCCTTGATGGATGGCTCACGACAGGCCGTTTTGGGCCGAAGTTCGAGCAAAAACTGGCTAAATGGTTTGGGTGTAAATCCTCTATTTTGGTCAATTCCGGCTCGTCGGCCAACTTGGTAGCCTTTTACACGCTGACTTCGCCTAAGCTGGGGGACCGGGCCATCAAACCTGGCGATGAAGTGATTACGGTAGCAGCTGGCTTTCCGACCACTGTCAACCCGATGATTCAGTTCGGTTGCGTGCCAGTGTTCGTAGATGTGGACATTCCTACCTACAACATCAAGCCCGAGTTGATTGAACAGGCAGTGTCGCCCAAAACGAAAGCCATTATGATTGCCCACACGTTGGGCAACCCGTTCAACCTGGAGGAGGTGATGCGCGTGGCGAAGAAGTACAATCTTTGGGTAATCGAAGACGATTGCGACTCGTTGGGTGCTACCTATAATGGCAAGAAAACTGGCACCTTTGGCGATTTGGCCACGCTGTCGTTCTACCCCGCCCACCACATCACTATGGGCGAAGGCGGAGCTGTGTTGATTAATAATATTCGGTTGAAGATGATAGCCGAAAGCTTCCGCGACTGGGGGCGCGACTGCTACTGTGAGCCTGGCAAGGATAATACCTGCAACAAGCGCTTCTGCTGGCAGCTGGGCGAACTGCCCTACGGTTACGACCATAAATACACCTACTCACATATCGGCTTCAACCTGAAGGTAACCGATATGCAGGCCGCAATTGGTCTGAGCCAGCTCAACAAAGCTGATCATTTTGTGCAACGTCGCCGTGAGAACCATGCGATGCTGCTCAGCAAAATGAAGCAGTTTGAAGAGCACTTTATCCTGCCCGAAGCTACGCCTAACTCTGACCCAAGCTGGTTCGGCTTTCTATTAACAATTCGGGAGAATAGCCCGATCGAAAGGCAGGACCTGATTCAGCACTTGGAAGACCACAAAATTGGTACGCGCCTACTATTTGCCGGCAACCTGCTCCGCCAGCCTGCTTATCAGAACATAGAGCATCGCGTTGTTGGTGGACTGGAAAACACGGATACCATTATGAACAAGTCTTTCTGGCTTGGGGTATGGCCCGGTTTGGAAGAGCAACACTACGATTACATTATAGAAGTGCTGGCTGCATACCTGAAAACGGTTGGTGTAGGAGAAGTAAAATAAAAGAGCAATGATTGTAATCCTTGGTGCTGGTTTGGCTGGAATAAGTGCTTCCTATCATATCGGGCATAGTAAATGTCAGATATTTGAGCAACATGCTTACGCAGGAGGACATATACACAGTGAAACCAGAGATGGATTCATTTGGGATGAAGGTCCGCACGTTTCATTTACAAAAAGTGAATACGTGCGAGACCTTTTTGCCAGTAGCACGGAGTTCGTGGAATACCCAGTATTCCCAGCTAATTACTACAAGGGCTCCTGGATACCACATCCTGCACAAACCAACTTATATGCTGCTCCACAGGAAATAAGGGAAGAATGTGTCAAGGATTTCCTATCAATCAGAGAATCACCAGATAAAGCCGATTTTACACCGGCAAACTATCAGGAATGGTTGGAGTTCGCATACGGCAACACATTTGCGGACAACTTTCCTGGGGCTTATACGCGAAAGTATTGGACAACTGAGCCACAAAACCTGACGACAGATTGGGTTGGAGGAAGAATGTACTTTCCGGCGGTTAATGATGTACTAGAGGGCGCTCAGCATCCCTTAGAGAAATCGACGCATTACATAACCTCCGTTCGTTATCCTAAGACGGGCGGCTACTTATCATTCGCTCAGAAGATGTTGGCAGAAGCTAACATTGAGTACGGAAAAAAAGTCTCTTTCACTTCCTTTAAAGATAGAACTGTTTGTTTCTCAGATGGCACTAAAGTGAAGTTTGAAAAACTAATCAGCACTATTCCATTACCGGTGCTAATCCAGCAGAGTGATGCTCCTGACGTAATAAAGGAGGCGGCCAGCCAACTAAGCTGTTCATCTGTCTTACTGGTAAATATCATTGCAAATCATCCAACTCAACGAGAGAACAACTGGATATATGTATATGATGAGGATAAGTATAGCTCACGAATAAATTTCACAGAGCTACTATCTCCTGCGAACGGCATAGTTGGAAAAACTGGTATTCAAGTGGAAGTGTACTTTTCTAAGTACAAGCCAATGAAAGAAAGCCAGGATGAAATTATCTCTGCTGTGTGCAATGAGATGATTGAGATGGGGCTAATTCAAACAGCCGAGAGCATAGAATCTACACACTCGAAGTGGGTAGAGTGGGCAAACGTCATTTTTGATCATCCTAGAAAGAAGGCGCTTGGTAGCATTTATAACTGGCTAGAGCAATATGGTTTAGTAAGGGAAGAAAATGATTTAGAGCCAACGACAGATTGGGATCAACAATTTGCAAAGGATCCTTGTATAGCTTCAGGAAGCTTATTCCTTGCGGGTAGATTCGGTCAATGGAATTATTTTTGGAGCGATGACTGTGTTTTGCGAGGGAGATGTTTAGGTCAAAATGCTTTTTAATAAATTTTATGAAACCTACTTGGTCAGTTACTATACCCACATATAACTCTGCTGCATTTTTGGAAGAAACACTTTTAAGTGTTTTAAAGCAAGATTTAGGGGAAGAAAGAATGGAGATAATTGTTGTTGATAACTGCTCTACTGATAATACAGAAGAAATTGTTGAAAAAACAGGAGGAGGAAGGATAAAATTTTATAGTAATGACGAGAATATTGGCGCTATTGGAAATTTCAATAGATGCTTAGAGGCTGCAACAGGTGAGTTGATACATATACTTAATTCTGATGATCTAGTTATTCTAAATTTTTACAAAGAAATCGAAAATTGTTTTGAAGCAAATGCTGAAGCTTCCTTAGTTGTATGCACTGCCGAACTGATTGATGAAAGCGGAAAGCACAAAGGTTATTCTCCTTCAATAGAATCATTATCAGCTCCATCTGATGATATTGAAGAACTTATATATACTAATCCTGTGCGTACTCCAGCTGTTGTTGTTAAGAAGAATGCTTATTTAAAAGTTGGTAAGTTTGATAAAAATTTGTCCCATGTCGCTGATTGGGATATGTGGGTACGTATAATAAGTAATTTTAAAGGAGTATATCTAGATAAAGTTTTATGTAAATATCGAGTGCATTCTAAAAACGAAACTTCTAGAGTTTTTTTCTCTGGGGAAGATATTTTGGAATATGAAAGGATTTTTCAAAAATTTGAATCAATGGGCTATCCTATAGAAAATAAAAAATACAAACAAATTTTAAAAAAATTCGCTGAAAATAACTATTCAATTATATATAGTAAGTATCGTTATAACAAGGAAGCTGTCGTAAGCTTAAGAGCTATATATAAGCGATATGCGTCTCCTTTAGAATATTTGAAATTAGCTGTAAAGCTTAAATACTTACAGTAAAATATAAATTTGTATATCTTGTGTAAGTGTAATATTTGTTGAATTACTATTTTAATAGTATATTATATATATGAGTGCTTTTTGAGTTTTTGAAATTTAATAACGACAAACCAATGATTGACCTGTTTTATATATCTACGAACTCAATGTGGAGTGGTAGTGAAGAACTTTGGTCAAGGTCAGCAAAAACATTTATTGATGCGGGATATTCTGTTTGCGTCGCTACAGTATATGATCATGAGAAATTAGATGAGCTTAAAGTTAAGCGGCTAAATTTTTTAAATCGTTTTGTTCCCAAGCCATTTTTAAAAAGAGGTATAGAGCGGTTTTTGCCCATTAAGTTCGAAACTAAAGATTCTTTAAAAGATTTACTTTTAGAAGCTAAACCTCAGCTTGTTATTATATCACAAGGTAATATATATGAGTCTATAGATGTAATAAATCTATGTAAATATTTGAATTTTCCATATATTACATTGACTCAGTTGGTGTCCGATCTGTTTATCTGGGTTGGTAAAAATGAGCATGTTTTTACTTTTAGAGAAGTATATAGAAATGCAAAGAAGAATTTTTTTGTCTCTCATAGTAATTTAAAACTTAATAATTTTATTCTTGGCTGTGATCTACTTAATGCGGAAGTAGTTTACAACCCTTGTAAACTACTGAATGACGAATTACCTGCATTCTCGAAAATCAGCGGCTTTTACACAATTGGTTTAGTAGGAAGAATAGAGTGTTGGCACAAAGGGTATGACCTACTTGTACAGGTTCTAAGTGAGGATAAATGGAAAAAGAGACCGATTCAGTTTAACATGTATGGAGATGGCCCCCACACTGAATTCATAAAAACTTATATTTCTAAATGGGAACTTAAGAATCTTGTTCTAAAAGGGCATAGTAATCATATAGGCGAAGTTTGGAGTGAGAATCAGATCTTGCTGATGCCATCTCGTTTCGAAGGGCAAGCATTAGCTTTGATAGAAGCTATGTGGTGTCAGCGAGCTGCCATTGTTACAGACGTAGGTGGTGCTTCTGAGTTAATCGAAGAGGGAGTAAGTGGCTTTATTGCCGATGCACCTACTATTGCATCGATAGATGCAGCATTAGAGCGAGCATGGGAAAAAAGAGATGAGTGGCAACAAATGGGTATTAAGGCAGCAGCTTCACTGAGAGAGAAGCATCCTGCTGATGCTGTTGAATACTTCAACCAGCAACTTCTAAAACTGCTTTGAATGATACCTCTACTGCTAAGTACAACAGTAAAAGGAACTAGAATTTTGTATATATGAGACGGCAACATCATTTCTGCTGTCTAATCTAAGTTATTTTCTTGATGAAGGTTGTCTTCGTATCGTTGTTGCGCGTGTTGCCTTGGGGCGGTAGCGAAGAACTGTGGTTTAGAACAGCAAAGCTTGCCATCGCACAAGGGCATACGGTTTACACACTTACCCAGCATTGGGATACTACTCCGGGGAGAATTGCAGAGCTTCAGAAGCTTGGTGCTACTGCGCTGTTTTACCAAAAGCCTCAGTACTCGCTACTCGATAGAGTAGCTATCAAAGCTAAAGTCAAGCAAAGCGTAGCAGAAGTAGTGCCGCCTGTTGAGGCCGATGTGTTGGTAATATCCAACGGCACCACTTTTGATTTCGCTTACCAGCCTGATATTATGGCTGTATTGTTAAAGAGTGCTAAGCCGTATATACTTATTAGTCAGCATAGCTTTGAGAATGGCAATGTGATCAGCGCTTCCATACGTGAAAGGAATTTGCATATCATGCGCCAAGCTGCTAAGTTCTTTTTCGTTTCGAAGCGGAACCTACACAGTATACAGCGGCAAATTGCGTGTTACCTAGATAATACGCAAATTATCAGTAATCCACTGAACATAAAAGACATTGCTATCAAGCCATTCCCTGCTACCCAGAAGCTGCTGATGGCCTGCGTAGCCCGTCTCGATTGTGGCTTTAAGGGACAAGATATACTACTAGAGGTACTAAGTGGCGAGCAATGGCGCAACCGCGACTTTCACCTCAGCTTTTACGGTACCGGCCCCGACCAGGAACACCTACGGCACTTAATTCAGTTATATGATCTTCAGGAAAAGGTGAAGATTGAGGGGCACGTTAGTGACATAGACCAAATCTGGCAAGCTAACCATGTCTTAGTGCTGCCTTCTTTAAGTGAAGGAACACCCTTGGCGCTGGTGGAGGCCATGCTATCCGGTAGGGCTGCTGTCACCACAGATGTTGGCGATAATAGTGAGTACGTGTTACACGGGATTACTGGCTTTCTGGCGGATTGTGCCTCGAGGAAGTGCATTACTGCTGTCTTAGAAGAGCTATGGCTAAAGAAAGATCATCTTCAGGTAATGGGTGAGCGTGCATTCGAGCACGCTTCTAAGATAACCGATCTTCATCCTGACGAAACCCTGCTGAGCTTTATCGAAACAGTGAAATAAAATGGTGGTGGTAACAATACAGTTAACTCCTATGTAGCTACCAACAAGTAACTCCAAGGTATCCTGTATTTTTGTTTTCGGCTAATGGCACCCGTGACTGGGTAAAGTTATCTGTATCATATTCTACCACACGATAATGGCATCACTTCGAGCAGGAGTTTCCTTTTTGATTTGCACGTACAACGGTGTTGAGCGTATCTCGGAAACGCTGGCTTGCCTAGCGCGGCAAAAAGGGGCTTCTACTATCGAGTGGGAAGTAATATTTGTAGATAACGCCTCTACTGACAATACCACCTCAGTAGCACAGGTGTATTGGGAAAAGCTAGGTTCGCCTGTACCTCTGCGCACGTTTGAGGAGCCACGGCCCGGTAAGAATTTTGCTGTGGAAGTAGCTTTCAGCCAAGCAAGTTATGGTTATGTGTGTATCGTCGACGATGACAATCGTTTAGCGTCTGACTACCTCCAAATTGGCTACGATTTATTAGAATCAAACCCCAAAATTGGCATATTAGGTGGCCAAAATACTGGGGTTTTTGAAGTGATGCCACCCGACTGGTTTTCTGCATATCAGGCTCTGTATGCGGTTGGTCCGCAACTTAGACCTTATCAATCTATACCGCTTCCAGATGGCTTGGTAGAGGAGGCGGTGCTCTGGGGTGCAGGTATGTTTGTCCGAATGGAGGTGTGGTATAAGCTTCGGCAAGGAGAATTTAAGAGCTTGTTTCTAGGACGCCAAGGCACGAAAAACCTGACGGCGGGTGAGGACGACGAACTGTGCTACGCATCTAGGTTGCTAGGGTACGAAGTGTGGTATTCATCGAACCTGAAGCTGCAACACTACATGACGGCTAGTCGTCTGACAGAAGCCTACCGTGACCGACTTTTCTACGGCACGGTGTGGTCCCAGGCGCGCCTGAAAGTGTACCGCGACGTATTAGGTAATTCATCAGGCAAGCAGCTAGGCTCTACCACCAATCTTACGAAAGACATTCTGTACATGAGCCGAACAGTTGCCCAACGGCTCTTGTCCCGCGGCTACGTACAGGCACTTTTAAATGGTGATAACAAGCATTTAATGAGCTGCCACCATCAGCTACTTACTCTCTACGACTTTATCCGTAACTTTCGGGAAATTCAGGACTACTACAAAGTGGTAAAAGCTTTCAAACAGCGCGTGTCTAAGTCCCCTGTTGAGCAGATTGCCTGAGTTAGAAAAGAAGTTGTTGGTTTGGTGTATAATATCGTGGCGTTCTTTTTGAATGGATTCCATAGAAAGTAAAGGCGTATTTTGGTGCGCTTTTTATTTATACGGAGCTAAGTGCATCTTTTTAGGTCCAAATAATGGTTATAGGACTGCTGAGCACTACCAGTCCCTTTGAGCGGCTAGGCTCTCGCGCTAATTCATTTGCTTAATGATGCATACTAATCCTGTTGGTGTCTCTGTTTTAGTTTGTACTTACAATGGGGGTGCTAGAATCACGGAAACCTTGTCCCATCTGGCTCGCCAAAAGGTGGCGCTTGGTTTGCAATGGGAAGTCATTCTGGTCGATAACGCCTCCACCGACAATACGCTGGCAGTAGCAACCGACTATTGGGTCAGCAGTGCGGCGCCTGCCCCGCTCCGGACGTACGTTCAGCCGAAACCTGGTAAAAATTACGCACTGGAGCTAGCCTATGACGAAGCCAGCTACAGCTACATGTGTATTGTGGATGATGATAACTGGCTGGCTCCTGACTACGTGCAAAATGGCTTCGACATCTTACAAAGTCATCCGGAAATAGGCCTGCTAGGGGGAAAAACAGCAGGTGCTTTCGAAGTAGAGCCACCAGCTTGGTTTAAGCAGTATCAACACTACTATGCGGTTGGGGCACCGGTGCTTTACGACGGCAACATTCCGCGCCCCATAGATGATGGCCCTGTAGTTGGTTTTGAGTTATGGGGCGCAGGACTATTCGTGCGCCGCTCTATTTGGGAAGAAATGACAGCGTTACGCTTTGAAAGCCTCCTTTCCGGACGTAAGGGTAAGGATTTAGTTGCAGGTGAAGATCATGAGCTTTCCTATATAGCTCGCCTTCTAGGGTACACAGTATGGTACTCGTCTTCACTATCTCTTACTCACTTCATGACGAAAAGCCGGCTCACAGCTGCGTACCGAGACCAACTCTTGCATGCTTGCGCTATTGGTAGCTTACAATTATTACCTTATAAGTATGCACTGTTAAATAAGAAAGAAGAACCTAATATTACATTAGATGTACTAAAAGATTTTTATTATATAGAATTTTTTACTGTTAAAAACATATTTTCTGCTAATTATTTGGGTTTCTTATTTGGGAAAGAAAAAACATCATTCATCATTAATAATGTACATGTGAAATATATTTATAAATTCTTCTTAAATATTAAGAATATAACAGAGAACTATAAGAAGGTAATAGGTTTTAAACGTAGAGTTATTGCTTATAGAGTAAGTCAAGAGTCGTTAGCAAATCGGTTGGAAATCAAAGAAGCCTAGGGGTGCGTTTAGCAATGAAGCATACTCGTCCGGCTGGTGTGTCGGTTCTTATTTGTACCTACAACGGAGCCCAGCGCCTTGCTCCAACGTTAGAGCACCTCTCGCAGCAGAAACTTACATTAGGTATTCCCTGGGAGGTAGTACTAGTTGACAATAGTTCGACCGACAACTCTATAGCGCTTAGTACTGCTTGCTGGCAACGATACGGAGCCCCTGTACCTTTGCGTCCGTTTCGGCAGCCTATACCCGGTAAAAACTACGCACTGGAAATGGCTTATGATGAAGCACGTTATGAGTTTATGTGCATTGTGGATGATGATAATTGGTTGAATAACGATTACCTGCAAGTTGGGTTTGATTTGTTGAGCCGGCATGATGCTATTGGGTTACTCGGCGGACGCAGCATAGGGGCTTTTGAGGTGCCTATGCCATTGTGGTTTCCGAAGGTCAGTCGGAGCTACGCGGTAGGTACTCCGGTGCTGTTCACTGGAAATCCACCACGGCTATTGACGGAAGCGGGCCCTATTACGCAGGGGGCTCTTTGCGGCGCTGGTCTTTTTATGAGGCATGCCGCATGGCGCTTGCTGCAACAAGCTGATTTTCAAAGTCTATTGAATGGTCGTATAGGCGAAAAGCAGTTAATGGGTGGGGAGGATGACGAACTGAGTTACGCTGTAAAACTTGCTGGTTATGAAATATGGTACACGCCAACATTATGTCTTACTCACTTTATGACTAAGAATCGATTAACCAAGGAATATGTACCTCGTATTATCCATTCTTTCAGCGAAACCTTTACGAGGTTATCCGTTTATCGCCGTCTAGCCTATAATTCAACTATAGATTATTCTCAAGTGTATCCTTGGATAAAGGATTTTATATATCTTACTATACGTACATTCTCTATGAGAAATTTATTAAAATACTTAAAGTTGCGTTTTAAAGATGATATTGAATATTTGCTGATACAAGAACAATTTTATATCTGGATTAATTTTATGAAAGAATTTAATGAAACTCGCCTTAATTACATTAAAGTGAAAAATATGCAGCAACGTGCACGCTTGCTTTATAAAGGAAACAATCAATAGTTATTAAATTAATGCCCGCTTTGTTTTCACCCAACGGAGTTACACTCCTCATCTGTACGCACAACGGCGAGAGTCGATTACATACTACTCTGCATCATATTGCCGCTCAACAGGTTCCGATGCATATAAGTTGGGAGGTAATACTTGTCAGCAACGCTTCGTTAGATAAAACAATAGAAGTAGCTACCGATTTATGTGAGGAGTTGCAATTGCCTGTTCCATATAGAGTACTAGATGAATCTGTGGCAGGCAAGGAAAATGCACTCATTCGAGGATTTGAGGCAGCTAAATACGAGTTTATTGCAATTGTAGATGACGACAATTGGTTAGCTGCTGATTATGTGGCGGTAGCATACGAAACTATGCTTGCTCATCCAGAGATTGGTATCTTGGGTGCGCATGCACAAGGTGCTTACGAAATTACTCCACCTGAATGGTTTGATCAATTTAAAGCGGTATATGCTATTGGCCCACAAAATGAGGGAGTTAATGGGCCACTGCCTGATAATGTAGGTTACATTTATGGTGCCGGCTCAGTGGTGCGGCAATCGGGTTGGCGTAAGCTGTATGCGCACGGTTTCTCTTTCACCACCTCGGCTAAACGAGGAAAAGTGCTTTCAGGAGGAGAAGACCTAGAACTAGGTGATGCGCTCCGTTTGGCAGGCTACAAGTTATGGTACAATGATCAGCTACGCTTCCAACATTTTATGTTTAAAGAGCGAATGACATGGCAATACCTCATGCGTATGGCCCGTAGTACAGCATCTTCGCAGATAACAAGTGTAGTATATTACTTTATCTTTCGGCATCCATCTCTTACTGTGTCACGTTTTCGCTTTCTTTATACTAAACGCTTATTGTGGCTTAGTATACAAATTGTTCGACAGCCTAGGGCATTAATCAATGCACTCCTTTACACAGATCAAGAAAGTCTAACGCACAACTTTGAGATGTTACGCTTAATATACAACATCAAAAGTTCTTTGCGTAATTGGAGAAAATCGACATTTGTTTTTAAAAGTGTAAATAATTTGAAAAAAAGTTTAGTAAACAAAAGATATATTTAAATTATAGCATCAGGTTTATGAGCCATCTTATTAATTCCAAACGTAAAGAAGTAGGTCAAATAATTAATCGAATTCGATTAAGAAACACTGATTTTACGATTTTCTCTAATGACTGTTGGGGTTCGGAGGTTTATAAATATTTTAATTTGCCATATAATACCCCCTTCGTTGGATTAATGTTAATGGCTCCTTGTTACATTAAGTTTTTATCTGACCCTAAATTTTATTTATCTAAAAAATTAGTTTTTCAAAAAGAGTCTCGTTACGAGTCAATAAATGAGTTGCGAAAACGAATAAATAAAAATTTTCCAATGGCAAATTTGAATGAAGAAATAGAAATTCATTTTTTGCATTATGAAAGCGAAAAAGAAGCGTTTGATAAATGGGCACGCCGTGTAAAAAGAATTAATTGGGATAATATATTCGTTAAATTTGATGGAAGTAAAGATTATGCAACTACCAGTTTGGTGTATGAGTTTGATAAATTACCATTCTCATCTTTGCAGTTTTTAAAGGATAATATAAAGTCAGTTTCTACAGCAGTAACCATTCCTAACTACACAACAGATGGTAAGGCGCAATTTGAGATATCTCTCAAATATATAGATATAGTTAGTTGGTTAAATGGGTCTTCTTTTCAGTCCTCGTTGAAGTTACGCTTATTTAATTATATATTTTCAATATAAAAATATTATGTGTTAATCGGAATAAAATATTTTATTATAATTTAATCTAATATTTTAAATAAATTATAATAATTTTTGTTAACATAATAGTAAAGGAGTTAATAGAGTTTTTGTAATTGTGTTAAGTTGCTAAAATAGACAGATATTTGATGAAAAATATTGCGCTGTAAAATAATTGGTTATGTGGTTTCGAGAAAATAAATGTTTTGCCAGTAATGCTTCTCTTTTCGATTATTGTTCCTTGTTACAACCGTGCCGTAATTATTCCGGACACTGTGGCCGCTATTCTAAAGCAGGAGTACTCTGATTTTGAATTGATTCTGGTAAATGATGGAAGTAATGATGAAACTGCTGCAGTAATAGAGAAGCTTGCTGCCGTTGATTCTCGTGTTCAGGTATTTCATAAGGAAAACGGTGAGCGAGGAGCTGCTCGCAACTATGGCGCAAGGCAAGCTCGCGGCCAGTACCTGAACTTCTTCGATTCCGACGATGAGATGTACCCTAACCACTTGCGGGTGGTACAGGCATTTCTCAGCCAGCACGGGGAGGTGGAAATAATGCACACCGGCTATGAACGACTAGATGGTCAAGGCCGCCTGATAAGTGAGGTGTGCGCGTTTCGGGAAGATACCAACCAAGTACTACTGCATGACAACCCCCTAGCGTGCAATACCGTCTTCGTACGTCGGGATATTGCTTTGGCTAATCCATTTGTGGAAGATCGACGATTGTCCTCGGCGGAAGACTGGGAACTATGGCTCCGTCTAGCCAGTCAATACCAATTTCACTCTATCCGTGAAAAAACGTTTTGCTTGCGTGAGCATGACGGCCGTAGCCTCAATACCATTTCCCCAGAGGCTGTGCGAGCTCGGGATGAGCTGTTTGGACAACTCGTGCAGCGGAATCCGGAATTTGCACATCGGTTTCCTGGTAAGGTTGGCCAGTTTGTTGCCGACCGCTATACGTTTATTGCCCTTACTCTAGCCCTAAGTAAGCAGTATCGCGTTGAAACGGCACGTTATCTTTGGAAGGCAGTGCAACAGGACACTAGCGTATTGTGGCGGCGTCGGTTTTTAGCCTCTGTGAAGCATTGGGTGTAAAAGCGGTAGCTATGTTGAAAACGATAATTAAAAAGTTAGTACCAGTTGCATTGCTTAGTAAAGCGTATGCACATTATAATAAGCTGCGTATCAATACTATTGATAAAATAGTATTTCCAGAAAAACGATTTGACGAGCAAGATTTTTTTATTAAGCGCGACGCCTATCCATTTCAAATAACTTCTGTACCGAAGGATCATCTAGACACCCGACTTCAGTATCAAGTTAATGAATACGAAAACTGGACCCAAGATGAGTATCTGTTAGTATACAAAGATGAGTGCTTGATTGACCCGAAATACGGTTGGGCGCTAGCAGCTGATAGGAAGTTAATATATCCGTCGCTAGGGTTTAGTCGGGTTTACTATCTGCAAAAACCTTCCCTGCGTATGCGGCATCTTTTACTTGAAACGTTGCCCGCTCACGATGTATTAGTGTCATTGCGTGATACGGGAGAAGAGAACTATTATCATTTTTACAATGACATATTAGCCAAATTGTTCTTCTTAGAGGAACAATTGCAACTGCCCTATGAAGTTCCGTTGCTTATAGCTGAAACCTTATACAACCGGCCCTATTTTCAGTACTTTTTACAGCATCCCTACTTGAAGAATAGAAATTGGGTAGTGCAGAAACCGGGAGAATATATACGTAGCCGGAAGACGTATTTCTGTAAGCCCTTAACGCATACGGCATCCTACTATGCTAGAATTAGAGAACTAGTACCGGTGCAGGACCTGGTGCCTGTTGGTAGTGCCAACCGTCGTATATTCATCACCCGTAGTCCTAAACGTGGACGCTATATTGAAAACGCTGCAGAAATAGAAGCTATTTGTCGTGCGGAAGGATTCGAGGTCATCGACTTTGACGTGATGACTCTTGCCCAACAAATTAAATTAATGAGAGAGGCTCGCTATGTAGTGGGGATTCATGGAGCAGGCCTAGTGAATATGCTGTTCCATGGTACGCAACCGATGGGGCTGATGGAGTTGCTTCCGCCTGGCGAGTTTTATCCTTTTCACTACATGCTGATGGCGGCTCAATTAGGCTACCAATATGATGGAATGATTGGGGAGGTAGCCAAAAGTAAATACGTAAATGGTTTCTATATTAATCCTGTCTCTTTTCAGAAACACATGATGGATTGGTTGTCTCTAGCGAGTGCTAGGATAAAGGTGCAGGCATAATCTAGCATAACTGGGTGACGATAGTGAAAAAAAGTATTCTGATGATCATTCCCAACTTCGGTCTTGGGGGCGCCCAACGGGTGTTTCATGATCATAGTGTGGAATTGCAGAAGCAATACGAGGTGACGGAGGCAGTTTTTAATCTGGACGAGCCAAACCTGTACCCGAGTGGTAACCCGCTGGAGAATATGGAAGTACCTGGGGGAAATAATGCTAAGCAAAAAGCTGTTAACTTCATACAGCGGATTATTCGTTTAAAAGCCATTAAAAGGCGGTTACATACGGATGTATGTATAAGTCATCTGGAAGGTGCCGATTATGTTAATCTGCTCAGCAAGAGCTGTGAGAAAATAATTCTGCTGATTCATGGATCCAAGACGCACGACCGCAACATCAACGGCGTTGTAGGGTGGCTGCGGAAGAAAGTGTTGATGCCGTTGCTCTACAGGCGTGCCGACCGTATCGTGACGGTGAGCCGGGATATCATTCCGGAAATGGTGGAAGACTTCGGGGTAGATCCGCACAAGCTGGTGGTAATCAACAACTCGTTTGATGTAGCGCAGGTACGTGCGCAGTCCCTGGAGCTTGTAGACGACGCGATGCAAGCTATCTATGCAACTGCACCTGTGCTGATTACCTCCGGCCGCTTGGCTATTCAGAAAAACCAGGCGCCACTGCTAGATATTTTTGCAACATTGCTGGCCCGGCAACCGGCCAAGCTAGTCTTTATTGGCGATGGTGAACTGCGCACCGATTTGGTGAAACATGCGCGCGCGCTGGGCCTGCGAGTATATGAGGCTTGGAACAACGATTCACTCACGCCCGACTACGATATATACTTCATTGGGCTACAAGCCAACCCATTCAAGTATATCCGGCCGGCAACGCTTTTCGTTTTTCCTTCGGCTTGGGAAGGGTTTCCGCTAGCGCTAGGAGAGGCTATGACCTGTGGCATACCCGTAGTAACGACAGATTGCCCCACTGGCCCCCGCGAGATGCTAGCACCTATTTCCTCTACCCCTTTCCAACCTATACGGGCGATGGAGCGGGGGGAATATGGAATATTAATGCCCATGCTCACCGAAGCCGTTACCCTGACTGCCGATAAACAAGTGTGGGTAGATACGCTGGACCAACTATTATCTAATGCTGTAGAACGAGAACAACTGGGTAAGGCTGCACAGCAACGATCCGATGACTTTTCGCACGCCCGCACGTTTGAGCGCTGGGCGCAGGTAATAGATGCCGTGCTGGCAGAGTAGGCGTGTTTATTCCTTTTTAACTACCGTCCGCTTGAGTAAAGTTCACCTGTCCGCAAAGCCCACCATTCTGATCATCGATAACTCTCGGGCCGTAACGGGGGCCTTAAATGCGATTCGGAGTGCAACGGATCCATTGCGCACGCAGTATCGGTTTGTGTACGTACTGCCGGCAGGTAGCACTGGTCGGGCCGTGCTAGAACAGGCCGGTTATTCAATTCATGAATTGCCGTTTGTGGAAATTAGCCGGCGGGTAGGAGACCTTATCCGTTATGTGCCTATGCTGCTATTGAATGGCTGGCGGCTCCGCCAACTAGCCCGACATGAGGAGGCAACGCTGTTGCACCTCAACGATTTTTACAATTTGACAGGCTACGTGGCCCAACTACTAAGTGGGGGGCGGCTGCGCGTGGTAACGCACGTGCGTTTCCTGCCGCAGAGTCTGCCGCAGTTACTGGCTTGCACGTGGCGCTGGTTGGCAGAACGTTTTGCCGATCGTGTGGTATGTGTGTCACAGGCAGTTCAAGCATATTTTAGTGTAACAGCAAAGGTGCAGGTGGTTTTCGACCCGATACCGGAAACAGAACGTTATGTGGTACCGGTGGTACCAACACCACGTCACCCAGCTACCGTAGAACTGCTCTACCTCAGCAACTACATTCAGGGGAAAGGCCAGAACTTCGCCTTAGTGGCTTTCAAAGAAGCTTACGCGCAGTACCCCAACCTGCGTCTGCATTTTGCGGGTGGGGACATGGGTATGCCGAAAAACCGAGAATTTCGGCAGCAGTTGGAAGCGCAGGTACAAGCAGCCGGCTTGGAGCAGATTGTAACGTTTGGCAGTTTCGTGCAGGACGTGGAAGCCGCCATTAAACAGGCCGATATCGTGCTCAACTTTTCCGAGTCGGAATCATTCTCTCTGACTTGCCTGGACGCGTTGTATTACGGTACCCCGCTTATTGCCTCCAACTGCGGTGGGCCTGCTGAGTTGTTTGAGAACGAACGCTCCGGCCTGCTGGTGCCTAACCGCGACGTGGCGGCCATGACTGCCGCCATCACTACGCTGGCCGTCGATACCGAAAAGAGGCGCAAATTTGCGATGGCTGGCCGGGCATTTGTCCGGCAGAAATTTAGTCCGCAGTCCACTTACCTACGTTTGGGTAGCCTGTATAAGGAGCTGGTGGCTCGGCAGTAGCTTGCACGCATGAAGATTCTGTTTATTGCGCCTTATCCCTTAGGGCAGGCTCCCTCACAACGTTTCCGCTTTGAGCAATATCTGGGCATGTTGACGCAGCGTGGGCATCAGTGGCATCTGTCCCCGTTTCTGTCGATTGCCACTTGGCGAATCCTTTACAAGCCAGGGCATACACTGGCCAAGGCTACGGGCATTGTGGCCGGCTTTGTGCGGAGGGTAGGGCTGCTGTTCATGGTGCCGCGTTACGACTATGTGTTTATTCACCGGGAAGCATCACCCATCGGGCCGCCGGTGTTTGAGTGGTTGATAGCAAAGGTGTTGCGTAAGAAAATTATTTACGACTTTGATGATTCTATCTGGTTGGCTAATACCTCGGAAGCCAACAAGCTGGTGGCTGGTATTAAGTGGCACCAGAAAGTGGATAGCATCTGCCGGTGGTCGTACAAGGTGAGTTGCGGCAACGCCTACCTGCATGCCTATGCCCGGCAGTTCAACACGCAGGCTATCATTAACCCAACTACCATAGACACTGAGCACCTGCATAACCGGGTGCGTGATCAACAGGCCCCCGGTAAACTTATTATCGGCTGGACGGGCACGCACTCTACCCTGAAATACTTGCACCAAGTAGTGCCCGTATTGGCCCGGCTGGAGCAGGAGTTCGACTTTGAGTTTCGGGTAATTTCCAATCAGCCGCCATCTTTACCCCTGCAGTCGCTTGTGTATCAGCCGTGGCGTAAGGAAACCGAAATTGCTGATCTACTAGAGTTTCATGTGGGCCTGATGCCGCTGGAAGATGACCTGTGGGCGCAGGGTAAATGCGCTTTTAAAGCCTTACAATATATGGCCTTGGGTGAACCTGCCCTAGTATCGCCAGTAGGGATGAATACAGAGGTAGTAACCGATGGCGTAAATGGCAATATCTGTACTACCCCATTAGAGTGGGAGACAGCTTTACGCCGTTTGCTACTCGATGCGAGCCTGCGTGCGCAGATGGGCGCCGCCGCTCGCCAAACTGTAGAGAAGCGTTATTCCGTGCTGGCCAATAATTCTACCTTCTTAGCCCTGTTCACCTGAGGTTGTGCAGTTCTAATCTTTCGCTGGGGGCGCGCCATAAATTGCATGATGTAAAGCGCACCGAGATAGAAGGGCATCAGCGGAATCTTATAGCGCACTAAGGTGCCGAAGTTGCCGCTGTTGGTGCCTACTCCAATGGCTAATACCACCGAAAAGATAAAGCAGAACGTAAGAATGGGCTGCGACGCAATAAGCCGAAAGCTTTTCAGCACGCCCGTCTTGTAGAAAAGGCTGACCGTAAGGTAGAGAAATAATGCTGCTTCCATGGCAGACAATAGCATAACTGGGTTCCGGGCCTCAAATAAAAAAGGTCGGAATAAACTAACGGTAATTGCCTGCGGCGCCACCTTCACCATAGAACCCAACGAGCCATCAAACGAGCCGATATTATAAGCGGAGCCGTTGGCTACCTGTGAGGTAAGGTACTCTGAGTTGATCTTAGTGCGTTCTCCGATCTTATCAACGTCATATTTGTCATCACCGGCTGTAAGGCGAGTGGCACCTAGATAGCCAGCTCCCAGCCCCATGAGCAGGAAAAAGGGCTTGAGCAGCATCCGCGCCGCTGCCGATTTAATGCGTCTGTTATTTTCGTTGAATACCCAAAGAAGAGCTGGGGGCAAAAAGGAAAGCAGGATGTAAACTTTCACTGAAACCAACAGATACGCACCAATTAACCCTATAATAGTCGAAAATAAAACGTTGCGTTTGAGAATAGTAGCATGGTAGAAACCGTAAAAAGTCCACCCAAGCGCCCCAATACATACGGAATCTTTCATCAGGCCAGAACCCCAGAAAAATACAGAGGGTAGGAAGAATACGGCAATAGCTAACTTTTTATATGCTAACGGATAAATGTGGATAAACGTCAGATACATAGCCCACATACCACTGAAGCTCAGCGCAGCGAAAAGCAGACCGATAATTGTATAGGTATTAAAACAGAAGAGACCGAAGAAAGAAGCAATTCTTACTACAAAATATTCTGTATCAGCATGGTACCAATACAAGCGGCCCACGTACTGCGCTACTTCTGGGTTATAACCTTCCGTGGAACCAAAAATAAGCTGTAGCCCCGCCGATGGCGAGTTCATAAAGGCTTCGTATACTACTTTGGTGTGGCCGTAGTAGTTAAACGTATCACCCCCACCATAATAGAACTGGTAAATTAACCCCAGTGCAATAGCTCCTAGAAACTTCAACGAAAGCGCTGGAATGAAATACTTTTTCGTGAGCGCATTGGTATACTTCTTACGCACCGAAAAAGCAATACCGTAGAAAATAGCTAAGTAAATAGGCGTTAGCAACAGGTCCTTCAGCTCCATACCAGCAGGATTATTTGTGCTTTTTCAGATACGCCTTGGCCTCGCGGTACTGATCCGATTTATGGCTGGCTTTGTCCTCTACTACTGTGTAGTGTTTTTTGGCCGCTGCTATGTCTTTCGCCTTATCGGCCATACGAGCCAGGTTGATGTGGGAGTAGATGTAGAAGCCGCCCGAAGTTTCGCCGGTGCCTTCGGCGAATACAATGCAGCGCTGGTAGTAATCCTTGGCCTTGGCTAGGTCGTTGTACTTATTCTGCATCAGCCAGCCCAGAAAATAGGTGGCATAGCGGCCGCTGATAAACTCGTAGCCAGGAAGTCCCCGATTGATTTTATCCAGAATCTCGCGGCTCACCCGCTCGCTCTCCGTAAACTCGCCCTGATGGAAACAGTTGAGGGCATAGAAGCGTTGAAAATAGCCGTTGTCGGGGTAGTTGGTGGCTAGGTAGCGAGAGAGGGGTAGGGCTTCTTTGGGACTGTTTTCCTCGTTATAGAGAATCTTCATGAGGAAAAACTTGGCCTCGGTGCCAGTGTAAAAACCGTTGTCGGCCACACTGCGCAACTGTTTGAGGCCGAGGGCACGGTCGCCTTTCGGGAAGAAGAGTAGGACGGGGCGCAGAAGCTTATACTCTTCTGAAATCCAGACGGCGTAGTAGTTAAATAAGGCCTGCCCGAACAAAAACTCTGGGCTGAGGCCATTGGCTTCTTTGCTGATTTGCAGGTAGTCCAACGCGTGCTTGCTGCTGAAGGTAGCCTTGCGCCAGTCTTTTCGCTCGGCGTGCAGACGGGCATTGAAGCCATAGGCGGCAGAAAGGAAAAAGCAGGCTTCGTAATTCTTGTTATCTGCCTCATACATTTTCTCGCCTACCGCAATGGCCGAGTCCATGTAAGCAAAGAACAACTTGTCGTACTGCGTAGTCTGTACGTTGGTCGGCACGATCTTCCACCAAGTGCTCAGGCCCATCAGAAAGTAGGGCATAGGGTGATTGGGGTAACGCCGCCGCAGGGACCGAAACTGCTTTTCAGCCTTGTCGTACTTGAAGTTGTACATATTCTGTATGGCCCCCTCCAACTCCAACTGAATGTCGCGGTCCAGCAACAGCCAGCCTTTCGTATCGACCGCGCCGGGTAGCACGTCCACGTTTTCCACCTGAATATTGCGGATGGGAGCCGGTACGCGAGCAGTGTCGGGGCGTTGCGCTAAGGCCAGGAAGGGCAACAGGAGCAACAACAGAAGAAAATAACGTGGGTGGGTCATGGGCACGGATACGAACACAGACAATGGGTACGGTAAACCAGTCAGTCAGTATTCAACGAATAAGCTAAAGTATATCTTTTGCCCTAGTTTCGAATTAACAACCTACACTTCATGCAACTTCTACGAACTCTGTGCCACATACCGGCACCTTCTGGCCACGAAACACGGCTCACCGAATTTTTGCTCCAGTACATTGCCACAGAGCAGAAAAACTGGCAAACTACTCCGCAAGTGCTAGCTGGTGAACAATTCCAGGATTGCATCATCCTCGTGTTTGGGCAGCCCCGTACAGCTGTTTTCGCCCACTTAGATAGCATCGGCTTCACGGTGCGCTACGGCCGGCAACTCGTGCGCATTGGTGGCCCCGACGCGGAGCCCGGCTACCGTTTGGTAGGCGAAGACACACAAGGACCTATCGAATGCACACTGACAGTTGATGAGGAAACCGGCGCATTAGGCTATGAGTTCACCCGAGACATCGAACGCGGTACGGAACTCACATTCTTCTGCGACTTCCGCGAAACCGATGCCACCGTGCAAAGCTGCTACCTCGACAACCGCCTAGGCGTGTGGAACGCCCTGCGCCTTTGCGAAACGCTGGAGCACGGCATTGTAGTGTTCAGTTGCTGGGAGGAGCACGGAGGCGGCTCGGTGGCCTACCTCGCCAAATACATCTACGAAACCTACGGGGTACGCCAGGCCCTAATTTCGGATATTACGTGGGTGACGGAAGGTGTGCGGCCGGGCGAGGGAGTAGCTATTTCCCTACGCGACTCTCTGATTCCGCGCCGTGCCTATGTAGACCGCATCCAGCAGATTGCGGCGGCCTCGGGCATACCGCATCAGTTGGAGGTAGAAGGCGCCGGAGGCTCCGATGCCAAGGAGCTGCAACACGCCGACGCACCTTGGGACTGGTGCTTTGTGGGTGCCCCTGAAGACAACGTGCACTCGCCCGACGAAATCGTGGACAAGCGCGATATCGAAAGTATGCTGGCACTGTACCAAGTGCTGATGCAGGAGTTGTAGGGTAGGGATAGGGAATAGCTGAGGGCTTGATTATTAATGGATAAAGGGTATTTTAACAACCCGTTTGGCTTCGGCCGGCGGGTTGTTCTTTTCTTCCCACCCTCTCACTCCACCCACTATGCTGTTCCTTTACCTGGTGCCCGGCCTCGGGCTGTTAGCGTTATTGTATACTTGGCTGCGTTCAGGCTGGGTTAGCCGGCAGGATGCTGGCGACGAGCGGATGCGCACCATTGCCGGCTACATCGCCGACGGCGCCATTGCCTTCCTGAAGGCTGAGTACCGCGTCCTGACGTTGTTCGGCCTGATTGCCTCCGCTTTTCTATTCTACCTGGGTAGCACCGGCGAGAAATCCAGCCCGGTGATTGTGCTGGCCTTTATCATCGGAGCGGTTTTCTCGGCTCTGGCGGGCTTTATTGGGATGAAGATTGCCACCAAGGCCAATGTACGCACGGCTCAGGCGGCGCGCACCAGCCTGAGCAAAGCCCTGAACGTGTCATTTTCGGGCGGCTCGGTGATGGGTATGGGTGTGGCAGGGCTGGCTGTGCTGGGGCTGGGGTCGTTGTTTATCGTGTTCTACCAGTTGTTTGTGGTGAACAAAGGCGGCGGGGCCAATGGCATCGAGATGGAAACCGCACTGGAGGTGCTCACTGGCTTTTCGTTGGGGGCCGAGAGCATTGCGCTGTTTGCCAGGGTAGGGGGCGGCATCTACACCAAAGCTGCCGACGTAGGTGCCGACCTTGTGGGAAAGGTAGAAGCTGGCATTCCCGAAGACGACCCCCGCAACCCCGCCACCATTGCCGATAATGTGGGCGACAACGTGGGCGATGTAGCCGGCATGGGCGCCGACCTGTTCGGTTCCTATGTAGCCACCATCCTGGCTACCATGGTACTGGGCCGCGAGGTAGTAGCTACCAACGACCAGTTCGACGGCCTCTCACCCATTCTGCTACCCATGGTCATTGCCGGGATGGGCATTGTGGCGTCGCTAGTGGGTATTCTGCTGGTGCGCGTGAAGGAAGGTGGCAACGTGCAGGCGGCGCTCAATTTTGGCAACTATGCCTCGGTTATCGTGTCGGGCATCGCCTCATTCTTTATCATCCGGTGGATGCTGCCCGTGGGCACGCTTGTGATTGGCCGGCCGGGTGCGGCTCCCTTCACGTCGCTGGATGTCTTTTATGCCGTGTTGGTAGGGCTAGTGGTGGGCACACTCATGAGCATCATCACCGAGTACTACACCGCCATGGGCAAGCGGCCCGTCAACAGTATCGTGCAGCAGAGCAGCACCGGGCACGCTACCACCGTCATTGGCGGGCTGGCCGTGGGTATGGAGTCTACAGTGCTACCCATTATTGTGCTGGCCGCCGGCATTATCTTCTCCTACGAGTTTGCCGGCCTCTACGGGGTAGCCATTGCCGCCGCGGGCATGATGGCCACCACCGCTATGCAGCTGGCCATCGACGCTTTCGGGCCGATTGCCGACAACGCCGGCGGCATTGCTGAAATGAGCGAGCTACCTAAGGAAGTGCGCGAACGCACCGACATTTTAGATGCTGTGGGCAACACCACTGCCGCCACCGGCAAAGGCTTCGCTATTGCCTCAGCTGCACTTACCTCGCTGGCGCTGTTTGCAGCGTTTATGGGCACAGCCAATATTTCGGTCATCGACATCAGCAATGCCCGCGTGCTGGCCGGCCTGTTCGTGGGCGCCATGATTCCGTTTATTTTCTCGGCGCTGGCTATATCGGCGGTAGGGCGGGCCGCTATGGCGATGGTGCAGGAAGTGCGGCGGCAGTTCCGCGAAATTCCGGGCATCATGGAAGGTACTGGCCGGCCCGAATATGAGAAATGTGTGGCCATTTCTACCTCGGCTGCTATTCGGGAAATGATGCTGCCGGGCGCTATTGCCCTTATTGTACCCGTCCTCATCGGTTTCACGCTAGGACCGGAGGTATTGGGCGGCACGCTGGCTGGCATCACGGTGAGCGGGGTGCTGATGGCCATGTTCCAGAGCAACGCCGGCGGCGCCTGGGACAACGCCAAGAAGTCTTTCGAAAAAGGTGTGTTGATTGACGGCGTGATGGTCTACAAAGGCTCCGAACAACACAAAGCGTCCGTGACGGGCGACACGGTAGGCGACCCATTCAAAGACACATCGGGCCCCAGCATGAACATCCTCATCAAGCTCATGAGCATCGTGTCGCTGGTGATTGCCCCGCACATTGCCGCGCCCGGCGGCGCAGCACGCAACCTAACGCCAGCCCTGTCGATTCCTAAAACTGAGTTAGGCATTCGTCCTACTGTGCGCTATGTGCATTTTAGCCCAGTGCAGGAAATGCGAAAGGCTGATTTGAGGTAGAGACGCATATTTGCGTCTCGTCGTTGAACGTCCGCCTCCCAAATCGTTCAGCGACGAGACGCAAATATGCGTCTCTACATCGTTCAAGCTTTTTGAAAACGAGCGTCAGGTGGAGCCGTTTCATTCTCCTGGCAGAAGTGTTTCGGCGTCGCTTGGTATAACACACGGCCTTCAATTCAACGCTTAAAACGCAACACTCAACACTTCAGCCCCTACCTTTGCTCGTGCATTTGCACAGGTTTCAACTCTATCTGGATGCCAACGTCAACTATTTCGCTGCACAACAAGCAGTTTGCTCCTTATCTGTCGGCTGGTGAGCTGGCACAGGCCATTCAGCAACTCGCTACCCGCCTTAATCAGGACTACGCCGGCAAGCAGCCCCTGTTTCTATCGGTGCTCAACGGCGCGTTCATGTTCACGGCCGACTTGCTGAAAAACGTGACCATCGACTGCGAGGTGACGTTTATTCGGGTAGCGTCTTACGCGGGTACCGCCAGTACGGGTAGCGTTAAGGAAGTACTTGGGCTGTATGAGGAACTGACTGATCGACACGTGGTTATCCTGGAAGATATTGTGGACACGGGCCACACCATGCGGATGCTGCTGGATACCATCGCGGCCAAAAAACCGGCGTCGTTGGAGGTAGCCACGTTGTTTCTCAAGCCCGAATGTTTGCAGCATGAGCTAGCGGTGCAATACGTAGGCCTGTCGATTCCCAATGACTTTATTGTGGGCTATGGGCTTGATTACGACGGGCTGGGCCGCAACTACCCCGACGTGTACAAAGCGGTGTAATTGCTGCATTAATCGGAGTTGCTGAAGGCAGATTGCCTATCTTGCCACTTTCTTTCACCTTCTGCACTATCTGCGAAACCATTACCCATGCTTAATCTCGTGCTCTTCGGCCCGCCCGGCGCCGGCAAAGGAACGCAAAGCCAAAAGCTAATTGCTCACTACAACCTGGTGCACCTCTCCACCGGCGACCTGCTCCGCGCCCAGATTGCGCAGGGTACGGTGCTGGGGCTACAGGCCAAAAAGCTGATGGACGAAGGCCTGCTGGTGCCCGATGAAGTGGTAATTGGTATGATCGACAGTGCCCTGAAAGAGAATGTGCAATCGGATGGCTTCATCTTCGATGGCTTTCCGCGCACCGTACCGCAGGCCGAAAGCCTCGATGCCCTGCTGGCCCAGCACAACACCAATGTGTCGTGCATGGTGGCACTGGAAGTAGACGAGCAGGAACTGGTGAAGCGCCTGCTGGAGCGCGGCAAAACCAGCGGCCGCCCCGACGACCAGAACGAGGAAAAAATCCGCAAGCGTGTGCAGGTGTACAACACCGAAACCGCGCAAGTAGCCGGTTATTACGCCAGTCAGCATAAATTTCATGCCCTCAACGGCATTGGCGCTATCGAGGATATTTTCCAGCAGATCTGCGCCGTAGTCGATCAGCACCAGCCTACCTCCGAAGGTAGCCAGCAGGCTACCGACGAAGTAAAAGCGTAACTTTGCGATTCTAAATTCGCAACCCTCTGTCATCCTGAGCGCAGCGAAGGACCTTATCACGCGAGAACGAGTCGTTGGTACGATGGTCGTTTTGACGTGGCAAGGTCCTTCGCTGCGCTCAGGATGACAGCCTTTTTTATACAGCACAATTAAGAATCAGGAAGGTGGAATGCAATAATTCCTAATTCCTAATTCTTAATTTTTAATTCAAAACCGTGGCTTCCAATAACTTCATCGACTACGTTAAAATCAACTGCCGCTCGGGTAGGGGCGGGGCGGGTTCGCACCACTTCTTCCGGGCCAAGGGCCTACCCAATGGCGGCCCCGATGGCGGCGATGGTGGCCGAGGCGGCCACATCATCTTGGAAGGTAGCTCCCAACTCTGGACGTTGCTGCACCTGCAATACCAGAAACACCTGATTGCCAAGCCAGGCGAAAACGGCGGCGAAAACCTACGCACCGGCGCCCAGGGCGACGATATCGTGATTCAGGTGCCACTAGGCACCGTGGCCCGCGACGCCGAAACCGGCGAGAAGCGCCTGGAAATCACCGAGGATGGCCAGCGCCTGATCCTAACGCCCGGCGGCCGCGGCGGCCTTGGCAACGACCACTTCAAATCGGCCACCAACCAGGCACCTACCTACGCGCAGCCCGGCGAGCCCGGCATCGACGAGTGGATTATTCTGGAGCTGAAACTGCTGGCCGACGTGGGCCTGGTAGGCCTACCCAACGCTGGCAAGAGCACTTTGCTTTCGGTAGTGTCGGCGGCCCGCCCGAAAATTGCCGATTACGCCTTTACTACCCTCGTGCCTAACCTGGGTGTAGTAGCCTACCGCGACTATCAATCCTTCGTGATGGCCGATATTCCGGGCATTATTGAGGGCGCCGCCGAGGGCAAAGGTTTGGGTACGCGCTTCCTGCGCCACATCGAGCGCAACGCTACCCTGCTGTTCATGATCAGCTGCGACAGCCCCGATATTGCCGCCGAGTACCAGGTACTGCTGGGTGAATTGGAGCAATTCAACCCCGAATTGCTGGACAAGAAACGCCTGCTGGCCATCACCAAATCCGATATGCTGGATGAAGAGCTGGAAGAGGAAATTCGTCAGGCGCTACCCACAGATTTACCTACGGTGTTCATATCCAGCCTAACGAATAAGAATATTCAGAAGCTGAAGGATATGATTTGGGCACAGTTGCATGCTAAGTAGTAGAAGGCGAATCTTGCGGCTTGCGTAGCGTGTAGACGAATCCCAACTCTCGCATGCGCTCCTGT
Organism: Hymenobacter profundi; assembly: GCF_019334315.1. Classification (GTDB taxonomy): domain Bacteria; phylum Bacteroidota; class Bacteroidia; order Cytophagales; family Hymenobacteraceae; genus Hymenobacter; species Hymenobacter profundi. The sequence goes on along the minus strand of NZ_JAHWGL010000007.1, from coordinate 5,815 downwards.
ATCTGTGGCTCATCTTCAAGATAGTCAGATGTATAGTCCCAACCTGGCTCCCCAACTAGCAGAACCAACGATTGTGTTTCGATTGCTTTGCTACAGACATGTGGCAGTAGAAAGTCGAAGTGTTTGTTGTCTGTAGTAAAGCCGGTAAGGTGGTTTTCTGTGGTCGGCTTAAATATAGCGAGCGTCTTACCCTTGTTACTGTCAGAGTACAAAGGCTGACCCAGCGCTGTACTTGCTGCCGGAAAAGGAGCCCAGCGAAATGCTAATGTTACAGGTGCTATCGGTAAAAAGACAGACGGAATCAGTTCTTCATCACTGAATACATCTGTGCTTTGTTCTTCCACATCATACTGAAATGACATAGCGCTGCATGCCATTTCAGCATTGCGAGCATAGGGATGATCCGGATCGTGCAGTATAAGCAGCCAATAAGCAAATGTATCGTTCCAATCCTCGTTCCCAGCTTCTCTGTTTAGCTCAACGAAGTCAAAAAGCTGTTGCAGCATAGTGTAAGTTATCAGTTGAATAACTAAGGTACATTTCTGTGTCAAACTGACAGCCAAAACCGCTTTGGCAAACTCCTTGCGCCCGAGTGCTTGCCAATTGGCTAAAACTGAGTGAAAAACCCCTTCCGACGATTATTTCATCCAATGACTGACGATAAGCAACAACCCCAGGACGACAACTTGACGGCTGACCAAGCTACTACTGCTGGCGAAACGGCAGAAACAGCTCCAGTTGATGACGCACCGAAAACCGATGCGGAGCTGGCGGAACTGAAAGACAAATACCTGCGCTTAGCGGCTGAGTTTGATAACTACAAGCGTCGCACGGCCAAGGAGCGCCAGGAACTGTTTAAGACGGCTAGTCAGGAGCTAATGGTGGCTTTGCTACCCGTAATGGACGATTTTGAGCGGGCTAATACCTACACAAAAGACTCGACGGACGTTACCGCTGTTCGCGAGAGCATCGACATTATTTATAACAAATTGGTGAAGACCCTGCAACAAAAGGGACTGACACCTATGGAAACCAAAGGCGGTGCGTTCGACCCCGATCTGCACGAGGCCATCACCCAGATTCCGGCCCCCAGCGAGGAGTTGAAAGGCAAGGTAGTGGACGAGGTAGAGAAGGGCTACTACTTAGGCGACAAGGTGTTGCGCCACGCCAAGGTAGTACTGGGTCAATAATTGCTGAGCATCTGCAACAGCCACAAACGAGCACTGAAACCTTCTGCCCGTTTGTGGCTGTTGCGGCAACAAGCCGGCGGCGCAAACCGCACCGGTCGACTAACGAAATATGGCAACCAAGCGAGATTACTACGAAATACTGGGCGTCGTGAAAACGGCGTCGGGGGACGAGATTAAGAAGGCCTACCGCAAAGTAGCCATCAAGTATCACCCCGATAAAAACCCCGACGACCCATCGGCTGAAGACAAGTTCAAGGAGGCTGCCGAGGCCTACGAGGTGCTGTCGGACCAGGATAAGCGTGCCCGCTACGACCGGTTTGGGCACCAGGGGGTAGGTGGCGCCAGTGGCGGCGGCCCCAACATGGAAGACATTTTCTCCCAGTTCGGCGACATTTTCGGCGGGGGCGGCTTCGAGGGTTTCTTCGGGGGCGGCCAGCGCGGCGGTGGCCGGCGCGTGAAAAAAGGCTCCAACCTGCGCATCAAGCTAAAGCTGGACCTGGAGGAAGTAGCCAGCGGCGTAGAGAAGAAAATCAAGGTGAAGCGCTACACGGCCTGCAACACCTGCTCGGGCACCGGCGCCAAAAACGGCACCGACCTGCGCGAGTGCGCTACCTGCCACGGCGAAGGCCAAGTGAAGCGGGTAGTGAACACCATGCTGGGCCAGATGGTGAGTGCTTCTACCTGCCCTACCTGCCACGGCGAGGGAAAGGTGGTAACCAGCAAGTGCGACGTATGCCACGGAGAAGGCCGCCAGTTGCAGGAAGAGATTATTCCGATCAACATTCCGGCGGGTGTGGCCGAAGGCATGCAGCTCTCGATGGGCGGCAAAGGCAACTTTCCCGAGCGCGGTGGCGTGCCCGGCGACTTACTGATTCAGATTGAAGAGGAGCCGCACGAGCTGCTGAAGCGCGACGGCAACAACATCATGTTTGAGCAGTACATTTCCTTCGTGGATGCGGCTCTGGGTGCCAACCTGGAGGTGCCTACCATTGAAGGCAAAGTCAAAATTAAGGTAGAGCCAGGCACGCAGCCGGGCAAAATCCTGCGCCTGCGTGGCAAAGGCATCAAAGACATCAACGGCTACGGCCGCGGCGACCAGCTGATTCATCTGAATGTGTGGACGCCTAAGAACGTGAACGGCGAGGAACGCGAGCTACTCGAAAAACTGCGCAACGCACAGAATTTCACGCCGAACCCTGGTAAAAACGAGAAAGGCTTCTTCGAGAAAGTAAAGGAGTACTTCCAGTAAAATCACGGAGTAGCACTAATTCTACGGATGCCCGTCTTCTACATAGTAGGAGGCGGGCATTTGTATTTTCTAGCTATGCATACTTCCTGCAAAATCTTTTTCGCGGAAAGCTGTAATGATTAAGGAGACGTGGCGATAAATGAAGTAAATCGCCTGTTATGCTCGCCGCGCCACCCGACTTCCTGGCTCTACTGAACGAGTACCAGCCCTTACTGCGGCGGGTGTGCCGCCTGTACTGCGCCGCTGCCGACGACCAACAGGATTTGTACCAGGAAATAGTAGGACAGCTGTGGCAGGCGTGGCCACGCTATCAGCCCCGGCCCAATGTGAAACTCAGCACGTGGCTGTACCGGGTGGCGCTCAACGTCGCCATCAGCGACTTGCGCCAGCGCCGCCGCCGTCCTACCTCCGCCCACCCCGGCACAGACCGGCTGCCCGACGTGCCCCTACCTCCCGTCGACGGCCCCGATGCCGACGATCTGCACCAACTGTACCAGGCCATCAACCGTCTTTCCGATGTCGATAAAGCGTTTGTGCTGCTCTACCTGGAAGAGCGCACTTATGAGGAAATGGCTGATATTCTAGGTATTACTCAAAATAACGTGCGCGTGAAAATGCACCGCGTGCAGGAAAAACTTCGTCAACTTCTAACGCAACCCGCCTGATGGAACTCGATGAGCTACGCCGGCGCTGGCAACAGTCCGCTCCTAATACTTCCACATCTTATAACGCACAAACTTTAGAACAACTGCTCATGGAAACCAAGCAAAATTCGATTGGCCGGCTGCGGCGCAATGCCCGGTGGGAATTAGGCTTCACCTTGATGCTGCTGGTGGGTAGCACCATCGGGTTTTTTTATGTGAAAAGTCTTGAGACGCGCACTATGCTAATATGGCTTATTCTGATCAGTCTGGTGAGTTTGGGTTCCTACCACCGCCACATGCTCAGCGGCATTCGAGGGCTGAGCGAGGTAGGGGCTACGATACACGCGCACGTGGCCCAGCAGGTAGCAGGCATTCGGCAGATACTAGAAGCTTCCTACCGCTCCAGTGTGTGGGTGGTGTTTAGCACCTTCGGCATCGTCCTCTTCTTTGCGTTGTATAAGGCTCTAACTCAGTATTCCGGCCGATTGTTGCTGATCCAACTCGTTGGGGTAGGGCTAGGTTGTGTAATAGCCGTGGTGGTTAGCCGCTTCACCCGGCGCGTTGCCCGCCAGATGCTGCAAGATCTGTACGGCCGCCATCTCGACCGTCTGGAAGCTACCCTGCGAGAGTTAAACCATAGTGAATAGTAAACCCACTATATTACGACGTCAACCTTTTCCCTTTCTACTTGTGCAACCTATACTTGAAGCGCTGAACGTACGCAAGACCTACGCCCAGCACACAGCACTGGATGGCGTGAGCTTGGCCATCCCAGAGGGTAGCATCTTCGGGCTGCTGGGCCCCAATGGTGCGGGCAAAACCTCGCTTATTCGCATTATCACGCAGATTACGGCCGCCGACGAAGGAGAAATCCGGTTTCGGGGGCAGAAGCTGAACCCCGAGCACATTGCCCAGATTGGCTACTTACCCGAGGAGCGCGGCCTCTACAAGAAGATGAAGGTAGGCGAGCAACTGCTCTACCTGGCCCGCCTGCGCGGCCTGAGCAGGGCCGATGCCACGCAGCGCATCAAGAACTGGCTGACGCGCTTCGATATCAAGCCCTGGGCCGATAAAAACGTGGAAGACCTGAGCAAGGGCATGCAGCAGAAAGTGCAGTTTATTGCCACGGTACTGCACGAGCCGTCTTTGATTATCCTCGATGAGCCGTTCTCCGGTTTCGACCCTATCAATGCCAACCTCATCAAAGACGAAATTCTGGAACTGCGCCAGCGCGGAGCTACCATTATTTTCTCTACCCACCGCATGGAGTCGGTGGAGGAAATGTGCGACAGCATTGCCCTGATCAACCGCTCGCGCAAGGTGCTGGATGGCACCGTTTCCGACATCCGCGACGCTTTCAAGACTCAAACCTACGTGGTAGAGGGCAAGGGCCGATTGATGGTGTTGCACCCCGATTTTGAGGTGCTGGAGCACAAAGAGCGCGAAAACGGCTTCTTCCAGGACCGCATCCGACTGCACGCCGGCACCACGCCCAACGACTTGTTGCGCTACCTTATCGGCAATGTGGAGGTGCACGCTTTTCGGGAGCAGATTCCGAGCATCAACGAAATCTTTATTCGGCGCGTGCGCGAAACCATGCCCGAAACGCTGGTGGAGCTTGAAGAAAGCCGCAACTAACTTACTGTTACTAGAATGGAATCGAAATTTTGGTTGGTCGCACAGCGCGAATACTTGACCCGCGTCCGGAAGAAAAGCTTCCTGGTTCTGACCCTGCTGGTGCCGGTGCTATTTGCTGGTTTTGGCTTTTTGATAGCCAAAGTAGCTATGGCAGATAACGACGATATTGACGTAGTGCGGGTGCTGGACCAAAGCCCGGCCCAGCTGGCCGCTCGCCTGAAATCGACGGAGCGGATGCAATTTATTCCGGTGCAAGGGCCGTTGGAGCAGGCCAAGAGCGAGTACCGCAAATCGGATGATGGGGGGCTGCTCTACCTGCCAGCTACCATCACGCCGGAGCAAAACACAGGCATTCAGTTGTATGCGAAAGGCAACGTGAGCCTGCGCAAACAAAAGGCCGTGGAAGACGCGCTGGACAAAATACTAGCCGAGGAAAAGCTGCGTGGAGCCGGCATATCACAAGAAAAGCTGGACGCGCTACGGTCTTCCGTAGACGTGGCCAGCATCAATCTGGATGAAGCGGGCAAGGAGAAAAGCAGCAATGCGCTGGCTACTTCGGGCATTTCCTACGCCTTGGCGCTCCTGATTTACATGTTCATCTTCATCTACGGCGTGCAGGTTATGCGCGGGGTAGGGGAGGAGAAATCGAGCCGGATTATGGAGGTGATGCTGTCGTCGGTGAAGCCGTTTCAGTTGATGATGGGCAAGATTGTTGGCATTGCGGCCGTAGGCCTCACGCAGTTTTTGCTGTGGGGTGTGCTGTCGTGGGGCGTGTCAGTGGCCGTTGGGGCATTGGTGCTGGACAAATTGGAGCCGGCTAAGACCGAGGTAGCCGCTACCAGTGCCCAAACCACGACCAGCGGCACCGCGTCGGCCGCTACCCCGGCCGCCGCGCAGTCCGACAACGACCCTACTGCCATCCAGCAAGCAGCCACCACGGACCGTTTGGGGATTTTCAAGGTACTGGGTGATTTGCCGATTGGTACGATTCTGTTCGGTTTTGTGGCCTATTTCCTAGGTGGCTACTTGCTGTATGGGGCGTTATTCGGTGCTATCGGTGCAGCCGTAGACGACCAGACGGACACCCAGCAATT
>NZ_JAHWGL010000079.1 GCF_019334315.1 Hymenobacter profundi | reverse complement strand
TAATCGTGTTAACGACTCGTTCAACTGGCATAAGGTCCTTCGTGCTGCTCAGGATGACAGCCGCTTTTGCATGCACCCAGTCACTCAGTCGCTCCCTAGTACCCCTCTCGGTCGTAGGCATGAGCCGCAACGCCGCGGCGGCGACGGTCGACGGTGCTGGGGCCTTCCGTGAGTTCGTTTCCGGTTTTGGTGTCGTAGTAGAACGTTCTTCTTTTGCTGCCCGCTACCTGCGACGAGTCCACTACCATGTCCTCGTTAGGGCCACCGTGGATGTTGAGGCGAATCCCTTTATTGACGTTTCCCTGCACCACAAACTCGTCCTCGCCGCGCAGACCATAGAACGTGATGGTCTTGGTATCCTGCGTGCGAAACGTGCGCTGGTAAAAGGGACGTGGGTCCACTGTCTGCCCCTTCTTTTCGGGTAGGCGATACACACTCACGCGGGTAGTAGAGTCGGAAAGGCGTTCGGTCACGAACCGTTCGTTCTCATCAGTGCCGGCTACTTCCACATGCTCGGCCAGCAGCTGATAGAACTCTTGCGCAGCTTTCGGCAGCGCATCCCGGCGTGCCCGCAACGATTTGGCAATGTACTCGCCTTCCAACTTATAGATAGGAGGGGGCAATTGGCGCACGGCCACGGCAATCACCGAGTCGGTGAGGCGACGCTGCAAGTCAGTGGCTAGCTGTTGAAACTGCGCGGCTGTGACTTCGGGTAGGGCACGGGTATCCAGAAAGTGCGCGTTGCGCACGGTACCGGGAATATCTTCGTAACGCGGCCGGAACGTGCGAAACTTGCGCACGGCCCACTTCCGCGACATCAGCCAGGGAATCAAGCCATCATCAAACCGAAAATACACTTGGTCACGGTCTTTGGGCACAGGACGGTAGAGCGTGCGGCCGTTTTGCGCATACACGGCCCACTGCCACTGGCCCTCGTGCCGGTCCCAGTCGCCGATCAGGATGTCTAACAGGCGGGCCCGGGCAAAGGCCAACTGGTCGATCTGGTGGGTAGGGGAGGCGTAGCGCTCGGCCAGTACGTCGTCGGTATCAGCCAGATCCACGGCATTGCCGAAGGCAGGTGTGAGGTTTTCGGCGCCATCAAACTTTTCTTCTAGCATCACCAGCTTGCCCTGCATATCTTCCGACACAGCACCCAAGCCAGTTTCGCCAGGACGTACGTAGAAAATTCGCGGGTGAGTGTGCGGCACGCCGGCGGCCTGCGCCAGCGGTGGTACCGTGAGGGCAGCGTAGGGATTGGCAGCCGAGGTGGCATCGCGTACCAACGTTAGCACAAACGTATGGCGCAATACTTTGGGTAGGGTTCGGTACGGGTCTTTATCGAGCGTGCGCAGGGCATATTCGCGTCCTTCCTGGCTTTCCACGGTGGCACTGGTGGTTTGAAAGCCGCCGCCGCGCTTTTCAAATTTCAGTCCGCCCATTTCGGTGGTTGGGTTCAGCACGGGCACTTGCACGGGTGTGGCCCACACCTCCCGGTAGTGCTTCCCAAAGAAAAGCATGTAGAAGCCACTACGTTGGTAGTGGCGTCCGGCAGTAGCCAGCACCGAGTCGGTGCCGGGGGGTAGGGCGGCAGTGGGAGGAGGCAGTACGCGGGCATCACGCTGAAAAAAGGTGTTATGGTGGGCGCAGCCTGCCATACCAGTCAGCAACGCGCCGCCCAACAAGTAGCGGTAGAGCATATAAAAGAGCAGGAAGAAGAGAGAGGTAGCCCCTTAAACGCAACCAGAACAGAAAAGTCAACCCTAATTGTACAACCGCTGCTGCCTGGTTGGGGTATACGGACGAGCAGAACGATGCAGGCTGCTTTTCGTTTGACTATTTCCTTCTGATTTGTGTCCGTTTTTTTCTCCTCGCACCGTCTTCAGGTTCTGATAACGGGTGTGCTGTGTGCTCTTTTAAATACTTCGTGTGCCTCGCCCGCGCCTGAGGCTGCTTTTGTGCTGCCTGGTATTGGCCCCGATTCCGTAGTAGAGGTAGCAGCGGGGCCACAGTACGCGCGTGGCCGCGTGTATAAGTTTTTTTGGGGGCGCCATTACCGCAAAGAGTGGGCTACACCCGTGCCCGTGCGCGTCTTCAACCTAAGCACTGTAGTGCCCGGCGGCCTTACGCCCGTGCAGGCCGGCGGGAGTTTTCAGACCAAAAACCTGCGCCTCAAAGACCGCAATGGTGTGGAGTACGTGCTACGCTCCGTGGACAAGGATGCCACCAAGGCCCTACCCGCCCGGCTGCAAAAGGGTCCCATTGGGCGGCTGATGAAAGATCAAACCAGCGTAATTCATCCCTACGGCGCGTTCATTGTGCCGGTGCTGGCCGAGGCAGCGGGCGTATACCACACCAACCCCATTCTGGGGTATTTGAGCGATGATCCGGCCCTGGGGAAGTTTCGGAAAGACTACGCCAACGCGCTCTACCTGCTGGAGGAGCGTCCCGATGGCGACCAGAGCACCGTACGCAGCTTTGGGCAGTCGGCCAGGGTAGAAAGCTCGCGCAAGGTGTTCACCAACTTGATAGCCAGTGCGCGCTACCGCGTCGATGCGCGGCAATACCTTCGCTCGCGCTTGTTTGACATGTGGCTGGGCGATTGGAGCCGTCGGGAAGACCAGTGGCGCTGGGCCAGCTTTCCATCTGCCGACAGCAGCACGCGCTACCAAGCCATTCCGCGCGACCGGGACCACGCCTTTTTCAAGTTCGATGACGGGCTACTGACACACCTCATTGGCTGGGTGAAAACCAACTACCAGAGCTTCCACAAAAACATCCGACTCGCCGATGTGGAAGGCCTCAACCGCGCCGCGCGCCCCATGGACAAGTCGCTGTTGGTATACCTATCGGAAAAGGATTTTCAGGAAATAGCAGATTCTCTGCGTCAGCGCCTCACCGACGACGTCATTCGTCGCTCGCTGCAAGTGTGGACGCCGGAAATCTATGCGCTGTCGGGTGAAGAATTCACCGAGAAGCTACGCAGCCGCCGCGACCAGCTGCCGGCTGTAGCGGCCAAGTTTTACAGCCTGCTCGCTCGCGACATAGAAATTCCCGGCACCGACGAGCCGGAGCGGTTTGTGGTGGAGCCAGCCGGGGTAGGGCAGGTACGCGTCAGCGTCTACCGGCTAATCCAAAAACAAGCGCCTACCCTAATTGACCAGCGGGTATTTAACGCCCGCGATACGCGCTCTATCAAGCTGTTCGGGCTGGGCGGCAACGACGTGTTCGAAATCAACGGTCTACCCGACGCCCGCATCGCCATTCACCTCTACGATGGTGCTGGGCAGGATACCATCCGCCAACAGCTTCCCCAAAGCACTACCTCTAACCGCATTACCCTCTACAACAGCAACGATGGCAATATCGTGAAGGTAGGAAAAGCCATCAAAGTGAAAGACTACCAACCCGCCGCCAACGAGTTCGACGGCACCGGCTGGCTCCTCCGTCATCGGTTGTATTAGAAATGGTGAAGTAGTGTAGTCACAATCTCGCCACTACACTACTTAAACACCTTCACTTTCTCGCCACGCCGCTTGGTGCGGACATATTGGCGGATGATCTGTTGCACGTCCTTGTTGTCGTTGTAGCGGGTGATAACCTCCTTGAAATCGTCCAGCCGCCGCGCCGAAAAAGTGTCGTCGACATAGCCGAAGCCCAAGTAGCGGCCATTTTCTACTACCACAATCGTCTGCTCGAAGGGCGTGCGGCCCGGCCCAATCACCACGAAAGAGCCGTGCTCGTAGGTGAAGGACTCAATGGCCTGTTCTACCCGCAGGTTGTACTCCTCGGGTGGCTCCAAACCTACACAAGCACCCTTGCAGCGGTGCACCTGGTAGTCGAAGCACGAGCCCGTGGTCTTGTACAAGTCGCACAGCTTCTGGCAGAGGTTGAACTTGGAAACCTTGTGAAACAGAAACCCCTTGGCTTTGAACTGATTACCTAGCGCAATGAGCGGGTGTGACTCGCTGTGGTCGTCGGCGCGGCCGTAGTAGAGGTGCTTGTAGCCGTTTTCATCGGTCCGCAGGAAGATACCCGCCGGAAATACCGAGCGTCGCTGGGCGCGGTTATACAGCGGCTTCAGGCGCTTAATCTCGTGCGACTCGTAGAGCAGCGCCACCAGTTCCGAGCCCGTCAGCTCCCAGGTGATATCAGCAATAGAGTTTTTGAATTCCAGGCTTTTGCGCGATTTATAATCCACCGCAAAGTGCTGCTGAATGCGCTTGTAGATGTTGATGCTCTTGCCGACATAAATGACCTCACCCGCCTCGTTGTGGAAGTAATATACGCCCGCCTCCTGGGGTAGGGCTGCTACTTGCTGGGGCGTGATAAGCGGCGGCAGCAGGGCCGTTTTGATGGCCTCCTGCACGGCCTTCACCTTGCGGGCGCTGGGTTTCTTGCCGGCGGGCGCCACCGCATCCACAGCGGCCAGCGTATCGGCCGCCGACGTGCCGGGCGTTTGTAGTGCCTCATCCTGCTGGCTAATTTTCAGGAGCCTGTCGAACAAAATAGCCGTGGCGTGGGCGTCGCCGGCGGCGCGGTGCCTACCCTCCAACGGTATCCCAATGTTCTGGCAGAGCTTGCCCAAACTGTAGCTGGGTTGCCCCGGAATCAGGGAGCGGCTTAGGCGCACCGTGCACAGCGTTTTGCGCGAGTAGTTGTAGCCTAGGTCGGCAAATTCCTTTTTCAGAAACGAGTAGTCAAAGCGCACGTTATGCGCCACAAACACGCAGCCCTCGGTCATTTCCACCACTTTGCGAGCCACCTCATGAAAAGGCGGCGCATCCCGCACCATCTCGTCGTTGATGCCGGTGAGCTGCGTGATAAAAAACGGAATCTGCCGGCCCGGATTCAGCAACGTGCTGTACTGGTCCACGATTTTTTCGCCGTCGTGGATGAAGATGGCTATTTCCGTGATGCGGTCCTGGGTGGGCTGCCCGCCGGTGGTTTCAAGGTCGATGATGGCGTACAAAAGCGCTACTGATAAAGTCGGTACAATGCTAACCAGATTGGTAACAAAGATACTACCCTGTAAGGTTGCATACACACTATTCACCTTGATGGGTAGGCGCACAAAAAAAGCGACCCGCATGATGCGGGTCGCTTTCACTATAGGCATTGCTGTTGAGGCAATACTTATTTTTTCATCGCCGTAATTTTGTTTTTGGCGGCCAAAATCTGGCTGTGCTGCTGTTGAATCAGGCTTTTTGCTTCCTGGGGCAGGCCTTCGGCGCTCAGAGCAGTTTCGTAGGCTTTCAGGGCCGTAGCATCGCCGGTTTCGGCTTCGCCTAGAATGGCGTTGTCGTCTTGGCCGGTAATAGCCGATTTCAGGTTGATCCAGCCGCGGTGTACGGCAGCGGCAGCGTCAGCTACTGCACCTTCAATGGTACCTTCCTGATCCGTCTGGATGCCATATTGGCTAGCGTGCTGTTTCAACTCGCTGGCGAACTGAGCGCGCTGCTGGCTCAACTGGCTGAATTCTGATTTTAGTTGTGGGTTTGATACGCCTTCAGCGGCTTCTTGGTAGCCTTTAGCACCAGTTTCGTTGATTTCTACGAGGTCACTGTAGGCGCGAGCGGTTTTTTCGGTAATAGCAGCCATGGCTGTAGGTGTTTATAGTGGAAGAGTTTAGGGTTCTGCTAATGCAGTTGTACTCTTTATACTAAACCAGTTTAGGCCGGGTTACGATTTGCCCGAAAGTTGTTGCCACATGCGACCAAAGAAACCAGGTTGATTCTTCGGCTTATCAGGGTCGTCCTCCCCGTCCGCCACGTCGCCCAGCAAAAAGCCCCACGGTTCCGTTGACTTCGAAGCGTCGAAAATCACCTTCAGCACGGCCGTCAGCGGAATGCTCAGAATCATACCGGGTGTGCCCCACAATTCGCCGCCCAGTATCAGCGCAATAATGGCTGCCATGGGGTTGATGCTCACCTTAGAGCCCGTAATGGTAGGCGTAATGAAGTTGCCTTCCAGGAACTGCACAATGGTAAAAACGCCAATAACGCCCAGGGCTTTCAGCGGCGAGCCGGTTTCTACCAGCGTGATCAGGGTAGGCAGCGCCGCCCCGATGAAGATGCCGATGAAAGGAATAACGGCCAGTACCGAAGCGAAAATGGCGAAGAAGATGGCAAACTTCACTCCCAGAATTAGCAGGCCAATAGCGTTCAGGATAGCTACAATGACGATAACCGTGAGCAGACCAGAAATATAGGCCTGCACCACCGTCTGGATGTTATCCATCGTATTGAGCACCGACGTGCGCTTGTCCGGTGTCACGAAGCGGAACAGAAACTGCCGCATGTGGTCGCGGTAGTACAGCAAGCAGAAGATATAAATGGGAATCAGCGTGACCACGCTCAGTACGCTGGTAGTCGTGTCTAGGGTAGTACCTAGCCAGCCGCCCGCACGGTTTTTCAGCGTTTCCAACGATTGATCAATTACTTGGTCTTTGCTAATCGGTTGAAAACCAAATCGTGAGCTGAGCATCTGCTGAATCTGATCGAAATACAGCGCTAGCTTCTGCTGAAATAGCGGTATCTCATTGCGAAACTGCATGAGTTGCGTTCCAAACACATAAAATAGCCCGATAAGCAGGGCTACTACTAACAGCAGACATACAACGATAGCGAGTATGCGCGAAAGTCCCCAGACCTCCAGCCGACGGCAAACAGGCAACAACAGGACCGCCAGCAAAGCAGAGAAAGCAAGAGGCAGAATGATGCCATCTAGCTTGTGCAGCACGTACACCAGCAGCGACATACCGATGAGCACAAACGTGTAGTGCACCACCGCTGACTGCTTAACCTCAGCTGCTGGTGCCGCGTGGCGTGGCGCATTAAAATTATTGGGATGGGGTAGCATTAGCTAATAAAATTGGGAGGGTTGGAGTGGGAAAAGAGGCCTAAAATGGCTACATTTGGGAGTTCAGTGTGAACTATGACTGGATGAGTGAGGTTTTGCTAACGTTATTCGCTTTTTGCGAAATAAACACGACGTTATCTACCCGTGCCGGCCTTTACGCACCCTTGCGAAAAAAGGCCGATTTTCTGTGTTATTTTACCTCAAATTTGCTTTTTACCTGTTTCTATGGCCGACGAACAACTCCCCCTCGCACCGCCCGCCCACGCCTATAACGAGGATAGCATCCGCTCCCTCGACTGGCGTGAGCACATCCGCCTGCGGCCGGGTATGTACATTGGCAAGCTCGGCGACGGCTCGGCCGCCGACGACGGCATTTACGTGCTGGTGAAGGAAGTCATCGACAACTGCATTGATGAGCACGTGATGGGCTACGGCCGCACCATTGAAGTGAAGATTACCGACACCCGCGTGCAAGTACGCGACTACGGCCGCGGTATTCCGCTAGGCAAGGTGGTGGATGTGGTCAGCAAGATCAACACCGGCGGTAAGTATGACAGCAAGGTGTTCCAAAAATCGGTAGGGTTGAATGGGGTAGGCACCAAAGCGGTGAACGCGCTCAGTAACTATTTCCTGGTGCAAAGCACCCGCGACGGCGAGCAGAAAAGCGCTGAGTTTGCCCGCGGAGAATTGCAGAAAAACCCCAAGCCGGTGAAGACCAGCCAGCGCAACGGCACGCTGATGGTCTTCGAGCCCGACGATACCATCTTCAAGAACTACCGCTTTATTCCGGAGTATCTGGAAAGCCAGATCCGGAATTATTGCTACCTCAACGCTGGCTTAGCTATCCACTTCAACGGGCAGAAATACGTGTCCGAGAATGGCTTGCTGGACCTGCTGCGCCACAAAACCGATGAGGAAAGCCTGCGGTACCCCATCATTCACCTGAAAGGCGAAGATATTGAGCTTGCCCTCACTCACGGCAACGACTACGGAGAGGAACATTATGCCTTCGTGAACGGGCAGTACACCACCCAGGGTGGCACGCACTTGGCCGCTTTCCGCGAAGCCTTAGTGAAAACCGTGCGCGAGCACTACGGCAAAGACTACGACGCGGCCGACATTCGGGCGTCTGTGATTGGGGCCATTTCGGTGCGGGTGCAAGAGCCGGTGTTCGAGAGCCAGACTAAGACCAAGCTGGGTAGCCTCAACATGGGCCCCGATGGCCCCACGGTGCGTGGGTTCATTCTGGACTTTGTGAAGGAGCACCTCGACAACTACCTCCACAAAAATCCCGATACCAAGGAAGCTCTCAAAAAGCGCATCGAGCAGAGCGAACGGGAGCGAAAAGACATGGCCGGCGTGAAAAAGCTGGCCAACCAGCGCGCCAAAAAAGCCAACCTGCACAACCGCAAGCTCCGCGACTGCCGCCTGCACCTTGGCGACAACAAGCACGACAACGAGCAGCTGACTACCCTGTTCATCACGGAGGGCGACTCGGCCTCGGGCTCCATCACTATGAGCCGCAACGTGGAAACCGAGGCTGTATTTAGCCTGCGCGGTAAGCCGTTGAACTGCTTCGGGTTGAAGAAAAAAGTGGTGTACGAAAACGAGGAGTTCAACCTCTTGCAGCATGCCCTCAACATTGAGGAAGGCATCGAAAACCTGCGCTATAATCGGGTGGTAATTGCTACTGATGCCGACGTGGACGGTATGCACATCCGACTGTTGCTGCTGACCTTCTTCCTGCAATTCTTCCCCGATCTGGTGCGCAACGGCCACGTGTACATCCTGGAAACGCCGCTGTTCCGCGTCCGCAACAAAAAGCAGACGATTTACTGCTACAACGAGGGGGAAAAGCAGCAGGCCATCCGGCAACTAGGGCGCAACCCCGAAATTACCCGCTTCAAGGGGCTGGGCGAAATTTCGCCCGACGAGTTCGGTAAGTTCATCGGCGACAATATTCGCTTGGAACCCGTCATCTTGCAGGCCGAGCGCTCGGTGCAGCAAATCCTGACGTACTACATGGGCAAGAATACGCCTGCCCGTCAGGAGTTCATCATCGATAACCTGCGTTTGGAAAAAGATTTGATTACCAGTGATGTACTGCCTGTAGAAGAAGCGCCGGCCGAGCAGCTGGAAGCAGCCGAGATTGAGGTAGTATAACAAGTATATAGATAGCCTCCTAGTAGGAAGCTTCTCGCCGACCTACCTTACTTTGTACAAGTAACAGGCTAGGTAAGCCGGCGAGAAGCAGGGTAGGAGAGAGGTACAAGAACAAAAAACGTGGCTCCGGCCACACGCAACTGTGTCAGAAGAAAACAACCCCCACGACCTGAATCCGACCGACCCGCAGCCCGAATCGTTCGGCGCGGGCGATACGCTCGACTTTGGCGCCGCTACTCCAGCGGCCCATTTGTTTGCTACGGGCGAAGCCGAAGACCTGGCTGCTACCCATGAGGAAGCGCCTACCGCCGCTGACCCGGAAGCCGCTATCGACGCGGAGGAAAGCGAGGAGCTGAGCGAACCAGCAGAGCTAGAGGAGGAAGTGGAAGCGAAGTTTGCCCCCGGCGAAACCATCCACGACATCTCATCCGTGCGCGGCATGTACCAGAACTGGTTTCTGGACTATGCCAGCTACGTAATTCTGGAGCGCGCCGTACCAGCCCTCGAAGATGGCTTGAAACCTGTGCAGCGCCGCATCCTGCACGCGATGAAGGAGATGGATGATGGCCGCCTGAACAAGGTAGCCAACATCATAGGCCAGACCATGCAGTACCACCCCCACGGCGACGCCAGCATTGGCGACGCCATTGTGAACTTGGGGCAGAAGGACCTGCTGATCGACCACCAAGGCAACTGGGGTAACATTCGCACCGGCGACTCGGCTGCTGCGCCTCGTTATATTGAAGCCCGCCTGAGCAAGTTTGCGCTTGATGTGGTTTTCAACCCCGATACCACCGAGTGGCAGCTCAGCTACGACGGCCGCAAGCGCGAGCCCGTGACCCTACCCGTGAAGTTTCCGTTGCTGCTGGCACAGGGGGTAGAGGGCATTGCCGTGGGTCTGAGCACGAAGATTATGCCCCACAACTTCCGCGAGCTGTGCAAGGCCAGCATCGACGTGCTGCGGGGCAAGGCGGTGGAGCTGTACCCCGACTTCCCGACGGGTGGCCTCTGCGACGTGAGCAACTACCAGAACGGGCAGCGCGGCGGCAAAATTCGCCTGCGCGCTACCATCGAAAAGGTAGACAAAACCACGCTCGTGATTCGCGATATTCCCTACGGCACCACCACCACGGCGCTGATGGAGAGCATCGTGAAAGCCACGGAAGCCAACAAAATCAAGATCAAGAAAATCGTGGATAGCACCACGGCGGAGGTTGAGATTCAGGTGCAGCTGCCCCCCGGCGTGTCGCCCGACCTCACCATTGATGCGCTCTACGCTTTCACGGATTGCGAAATCAGCATCTCGCCCAATACCTGCGTCATCATCGACGAGAAGCCGCGCTTTATGGCGGTGGAGGACGTGCTGCACATGAGCACCGCCAAAACCCTGCGGCTGCTGGAGCGGGAGTTGGAAATCCGCCAGGACGAGTTGCGGGAGAAGTGGCATTCGGCTTCGTTGGAAAAGATATTTATCGAAAACCGCATCTACCGCAAGATAGAAGAAGCCGAAACCTGGGAGCAAATCCTGGAAATCATGGACGCGGGCCTGAAAAAGTTTGTGCGCGTGGACGGCGAGAAAGCCCGCGCCAACGACACGCGCATTGTGCTGCGCCGCGCCATCACCGAAGACGACCTCACGCGCCTGACCGAAATCCGCATCAAGCGCATTTCTAAATTCGACGGGTTCAAGGCCGACGAGTACATTCAGCGCCTGGAGGTGGAAATGGCCGAAGTGGCCGACCACCTAGTGCACCTCACGCGCTACGCCATCAACTACTTCGAGGGCCTGCTGAAAAAGTACGGCGCGGGTAGGGAGCGGAAAACCCAGTTGCGCACCTTCGACGTGGTGACGGCGCAGAAGGTAGCCATTGCCAACCAAAAGCTCTATGTGAACCGCCAGGACGGTTTTGTGGGCTATGGTCTGAAAAAAGACGACAAAGCCGAGTTCGTAGTAGACTGCTCCGACCTCGACGACATCATCGCCATCCGCCGCGACGGCTCATTTGTGGTGACCAAAGTGGCCGAGAAGACCTTTGTGGGGAAGGATATTCTGCACGTGGGTATTTATAATAAGAACGACGACCGGCTGGTGTACAACATGATGTACCTCGACGGCGCCTCGGGCATCACCTACGCCAAGCGTTTCCTGGTAACGGGCATCACCCGCGACAAAACCTACGACCTTACCAAAGGCTCGAAAGGCTCGAAAGTGCTGTACCTCACGGCCAACCCCAACTCCGAATCGGAGGTAGTAGGCGTGCAGCTGTCCGATAAGGCCCCAGCCCGCGTGAAGCAGTTTGACTTTGATTTTGCTGAGCTAGCCATCAAGGGAAAGGGCTCCATGGGCAACATCGTGACCAAGCAGCCTATCAAGAAAATCACCCAGAAAAGCCTGGGCGACTCCACTCTGGGCGGGCGCGAAATGTTCTTCGATGCGGTGGTAGGCCGTCTGAACACCGCTGGCCACGGCCGCTACCTAGGCACGTTCGACACCGACAACACCATTCTGGTGCTTTACAAAGACGGTAGCTACGAGCTGAAATCTCCCGACCCGGGCCACCACTTCGACGTGCCCAACATAGTGTTGCTGCGCAAGCTGGAACCCGAAACGGTGCTCAGCGCCGTGTATATGGAAGGCGAAACGAAAACCCACTACGTCAAGCGCTTCCGCATCGAAACCAGTACCTTGGATAAGCGCTTTATTTTCATCTCGGAAAGCAAAGGCTCTAAACTGCTAGCGGCCACCGCCAACCCCGAGCCAGCAGTAGAGGTGAAAATGCAGCGAGAAAAGAAAGCTGACCGCGAAACCGAGCAGTTCCTACTGCACGAGTTCATCGACGTGAAAGGCTGGAAAGCTCAGGGCAACAAACTGGCGTACTACAAAATCCACGCTTTGGCGTTACTTACCGATGAAGGCCCTGAGCCGGAACGCCGCGAAGCCCGCAAAAAGCGCGGCCCGGCCACCATTCCGCGCTCAACGGCCGCACCAGCCCCCGACGATCTGCCCGAATTGCAGGAGCCGGTGGATGTGACGGCTGAAGAGGTGGAGCGCGCGCAGGCGCTGTTGCGTCGGCCCAAGTCACAGTTAAAGCTTTTTTAAATGAATTATAGGGTAGGGCTAGCAAGTGTTGGCCCTACCTTACACATTTAGCCCTGTTAGGTACCAAAATGCTTCTATAGCCGTTAAAAAGCGCGTGCGTATGAAACGGTATATTCTGGTGTTATGGCTGCTGGGGTGCCTTTCGGGGCGTAGCGCTGCGGCATCGACAACTGTCACCAACGATTCCGTGACGGTGCAGAAATTGTTGAAGCAAGCGCATACGCTACAGGCCGCCTACCAAGAATCGGAGGCGTTGGGCAAATACGAGCAGGCACTGCGCCAAGAACCACGCTGTTACGAAGCGTTGTGGCAGGCTGCTTTGCTTAGTGTCCGTATCGGCGCCCGCTACACCGATGAAACCCGACGGGGGGCCTACTTTATATCGGCCCGGCAGTTTGCCGACCGGGCACTGGTGGTGCAGCCAACGGGGGGAGAAGCCAACTATGTGGTAGCCTTGTCTTTGGTGAACCGGGCAACATTGCTTACGGCCCGCAGCCGGCTGCACGCCTATAAAACGATGAAGCCGTACGTTTTTATGGCCGTGGCCCGATGCCCCGAGTGGGCCGATGCCTGGCAGCTGCTAGGGCGCTGGCACTACCGCGTAGACCATTATAATATTCTGGAGCGCATTTTTACGAAGCTCTTTTTGAGTGGAATGCCCGGTGGTGCCGGCTCACGCAAAGCCATTGATGCGCTACGGCGCGCGCATGAGCTAGATTCTACCCGCATTCAGTTCTGCTACGACCTGGCGCGGGTGTACCGCAATCAAGGCCAGCGCCGCAATGCCCGCCTGATACTGGAAGAAGCCGTGCAACTTAGCCCTTCTACCAGCGACGAGCTGGAAGTAAGTAGGCGCTGTCGGGCAATGCTGTTGCAGGCTCGTCGTCGGCAGCAGCGCCGCCCGGCCAGCTTCCAGCACTAACCGTGATGCTAGGATTGTATCTTTGTCAAAATAAGCAAGAAGAGTGATAGCACGTGATAGGTTGTGGGACAAAAGCAAACAACGCCACTGGTTGGTCTGGGTAGCGGCCGCGCTGCTGACCACAGGTTGTAGCGGCCCCGCCGAGCGGCCCGACCGGATGGTGCCGTTGGCTACCGTGCAAAGTGGCCCTCATATTCAGGCTCAGGAGTTAGATGGCGCTATTGCCCGCCAGCCCGGCAATGCCTCGCTCTACGCCCGGCGTGCTGCCTTCCGGCTTGATGCGGGTCAGGTGGAGCCGGCGTTGCAGGATATCAACCAAGCACTGGACCTAGACGATGGCCCCGGTGAATTCTACTTCACCAAAGCGCGCGCCTTGCGTGCCCAATATCATCTGACGGCTGCCCTGGCTGCTGCCGACGAAGCCGCCCGCCACGGGTTTGCCTCACCCGAGCTAAACTTGCTGGTAGGCGAGGCCAACCTGGCTACGCGCCACTACCAGGCCGCCCTCGACCAACTCGACCGCGTATTGCAGCAGGAGCCCGACCACGTGGCAGCTCTGTTTTACAAAGGCTTAGCATTTGCTGCCACCGGCGATACGACACAAGCCATTGATTATCTGCGGGCCAGCCTGGTTCGCGACCCGCGCCAGGCCGAAACCCTGCATCAATTGGCCTTTCTGCTCAACGCCTACCATCAGCCAGAGCAGGGGGGGCGGTACGCTGCCCGTGGGCTCGGGCTAGACCCCAACTATGCTCCGTTGCTGTATGACTATGCTCGGCAGTTTGAATTGCAGGCCGCACCCGATAGTGCACTGCGCTATTACACCCAGGCGTTGCAGCAAGACTCTACCCTCTACCGCGCCGATTATCACCTGGGGCAACTGGCCTACGAGCAGCGGCGATACGCCGTGGCTATTCCGGCGCTACAACGGGCACTGCGCCGAGCATCCCGCTTGCCGGAAGCCCGGCAACAGTTAGCCGAAAGTCTGGAAAACATGGGCCGCTATACCGAGGCGCAGGTCCAATACCGGCAATTGGTGGCCGAAAACCCCGGCAACCGCCATTGGACCTATAAAGTCTGGAAGACCGGGGAGCGGGCCCGCGGGTTTTCGGGAGATACCACCCGCAGCCGCGTATCGGCAGTGGCGCCACTCGCCCCGCGTCCGGCTACAGCAAATCATGAAGAGGATTAGGGGTAGGGGCTGAAATGAAATACCGGTTTAAATCCACCTCAAGCTGCTAACTTGCGCTTTCTACACAGTGGGTAATGGCACGCAATCCTGTCTCAGCTACCCAACAACTAACCCTGACAACGAATTACCGATGATTGACATCACGCTCCCCGATGGTTCCGTCCGCCAGTTTGAGGCCGGCGCCACGGGCTACGATGTAGCCGCCAGCATCAGCGAAGGGCTGGCCCGCAATGCATTGGCCGTGCGCGTTGATGGCGAAGTGCGCGACCTGCACCGCCCAATCGACCAAAGCAGCAACCTGGAAATCCTGACCTGGAATGACGCCGGTGGTAAAATGGCTTTCTGGCACTCCTCGGCTCACTTGCTGGCCGAAGCGCTGGAAGACCTCTACCCAGGCGTGAAGCTGGGCATTGGGCCCGCCATCGAAAATGGTTTCTACTACGATATTGACCTAGGCGAAGGCCGGACGATTTCAACCGATGACTTTCCAGTTATTGAGAAGAAAATGCTGGAGCTGGCCAAGCAGAAAAGCCGCTTCGAATGCCGTCCCGTCCCCAAGGCTGAGGCAGTAGCGTATTTCACTGAGAAAGACGATCCGTACAAGCTGGACCTAATTGACCGCCTGGAAGACGGTAGCATTACGTTCTACCAGCAAGGTAATTTCGTGGACCTCTGCCGTGGCCCCCACTTGCCTGATACTTCGCCTATAAAAGCGGTAAAGCTGCTAAACGTAGCCGGTGCTTACTGGCGCGGCGATGAGAAAAACAAGCAGCTCACGCGCATCTACGGCATCACCTTCCCCAAGGCTAAAGAACTGACCGAATACCTGGAAAAGCTGGAAGAGGCCAAGCGCCGCGACCACCGCAAGCTGGGAAAAGAGTTGGAGCTATTTGCTTTTTCGGAGAAGGTGGGCGCCGGCTTACCCCTGTGGTTGCCCAAGGGTACGGCCCTGCGCGAACGGCTAGAGCAGTTTATGCGCAAGGCCCAAATCAAGTCGGGCTACCTGCCCGTGGTGACGCCGCACATTGGCTCCAAGGAACTGTATGTCACGTCGGGTCACTACGAAAAATACGGGGCCGACTCCTTTCAGCCGATCAAAACGCCTAACCCGGGTGAGGAGTTTTTTCTTAAGCCCATGAACTGCCCGCACCACTGCGAGATTTATAAGACCAAGCCGCGCTCTTACCGCGACTTGCCCTTACGTCTGGCCGAGTTTGGTACGGTATATCGCTACGAGCAGTCGGGCGAGTTGCATGGCCTCACGCGCGTACGCGGCTTCACGCAAGACGACGCGCACATCTTTTGCCGTCCCGATCAAGTAAAGGACGAGTTCAAGAAGGTTATCGACCTTGTACTCTACGTGTTCCGTGCCTTGGGTTTTGAGGATTATACCGCGCAAATTTCCCTGCGCGACCCTGAGAACAAGACCAAGTATATTGGCTCCGACGAGAACTGGGCACTGGCTGAAAGTGCTATTCAGGAAGCAGCTGCTGAAAAAGGCCTACCCACAATAACCGAGTACGGCGAGGCAGCCTTCTATGGCCCCAAACTCGACTTTATGGTACGTGACGCGTTGGGCCGCAAGTGGCAGTTAGGAACCATTCAGGTTGACTACAACCTGCCCGAGCGCTTCGACCTGGAGTACGTAGCTCCCGATAACTCCCGCCAGCGTCCTGTGATGCTGCACCGGGCGCCGTTTGGCTCGTTAGAGCGCTTTGTAGCCGTACTGATTGAGCATTGCGCCGGCAATTTCCCGCTGTGGCTGGCTCCCGAGCAGTTCGCCATCCTACCCATTTCGGAGAAGTATCAGGAGTATGCCCAGCAGGTGTACGACCGACTTCAGGGAGAAGAACTGCGAGGCTCTATTGATAACCGGGACGAAAAAATTGGCCGTAAAATTCGCGACGCAGAGATTTCTAAAGTGCCCTACATGCTGATTGTGGGCGAAAAAGAACAGGAAAACGGTCAGGTTTCCGTGCGCCGCCACGGCGAGGGAGACTTGGGATCTTTACCTGTCGATGAATTCATTGCGAAGTTTCAATCTGAAGTAGCCACGCTTATGAAATAAAGGTAGGGAAAGCAGCCCCAATCCCGCAATTTTATATAGCAAAACTTTCAGATTTCAAAAAAAAAGCGGATATTTGCCCCCTGAATAGGCCCTAGCGACTTTTCGCCGGGGCCTTTCACTATCTGATTAGACCACCACTTTTAGAAGGAGGACCTACCCATAGCTACCCCAAATCGCCGTTACATCCCCCGCGCTCAAGTGGAGGAGCCGTTCAAGATTAACAATAAAATCACGGCCCGTGAGGTGCGTCTGGTCGGCGACAACGTCGAGCAGGGCATTTATCCTGTTGAGCAAGCCCGCCGTATGGCGCAGGAGCAAAACCTTGACCTAGTTGAGATTTCGCCTACTGCTGTACCGCCCGTTTGTCGCGTTATCGACTACTCGAAATTTAAGTACGAGCAGAAGAAGCGCACCCGCGAAATGAAAGCCAAGCAGACGAAAGTCGTGCAAAAGGAAATTCGTTTCGGACCCAACACGGATGATCACGACTTCGCTTTCAAGCTAAAGCACGCACAGGAATTCCTGAAGGAAGGCGCCAAAATCAAAGCCTACGTACACTTCGTAGGCCGCTCGATTGTATTCAAAGAGCGTGGCGAAATTCTGCTACTCAAGTTTGCGCAGGCGCTCGAAGAGCTGGCTAAGGTAGAGCAACTACCCAAGCTAGAAGGCAAGCGCATGTTCCTGTACTTGGCACCCAAAGTAGCACCCAAGCCGAAGCCTGCCGTGAAAGAATCAGCTCCCGCAGCAGCTAAACCTGCTAAGGAAGGCGCACCGAAACCTGCCAAAGAAGTTGCTCCCGATCAGGAGTAGATTCTGGGTAGGGTAGGGGCACACGCAACTCTGCATTTCCCTTTTTTCAATACATACACAATGCCGAAAGTAAAGACGAAATCCGGTGCTAAGAAGCGTTTTACGCTCACCGGAACGGGCAAGGTGAAGCGGAAGCACGCCTTCAAATCGCACATTCTCACCAAAAAAACCACCAAGCAGAAACGTGCTCTTACCCACGTAACGCTGGTTAGCTCGGCCGACATGCCGCGCGTGAAGGATATGCTGAATATCTAATTAATAATGAATGAGTAAGAATTGAGCGTTAGTACTAATACATAGTCTACATCCAATTCCTACTTCCTACTTATTAATTGTTAATTAATTCAAACCAGGCGTCCGGTAGAAACGCAAGCCGCGGCAAATTGTCCGCCGCCGGCCGCCAAAAACAGAGCAGGTTATGCCCAGAAGTGTCAACCACGTGGCCTCGCGCCTTCGTCGGAAAAAAGTAATGCGTTTGGCCAAAGGTTACTATGGCCGTCGTAAAAATGTATGGACCGTTGCGAAAAACGCCGTTGAGAAAGGCCTTCTCTACGCGTACCGTGACCGGAAAACCAAGAAACGTGAGTTCCGCGCCCTCTGGATTCAGCGTATCAACGCGGGTGCCCGTGAGCACGGCTTGTCCTACTCGCAGCTGATGGGTGGCCTGAAGAAAGCCGGTATCGAGCTGAACCGTAAGGTGCTGGCTGATTTGGCCCTGAACCACCCCGCTGCCTTCAAAGGCATTGTGGATAAAGTAAAGTAATCGTCTACTGACATTACAACATGAAGAGCGCCTGATCATTAGTGGTCAGGCGCTCTTTGCATTTATAACCCACCTATCTGGTAACGATAAATTGGTAGAAATCAGGGAAGTGTAGAATACAACGAAAAAGGCCTTCCTGCAATAGGAAGGCCTTTTTTCTGTAGCGGGGACGAGAGTTGAACTCGTGACCTCAGGGTTATGAATCCTGTGCTCTAACCAACTGAGCTACCCCGCCCTGTTTGGTGGTGCAAATGTAGAAATGAAATTTGAATTAGCACAACATCTAGGGTAAAAAATTATGTGTATATTGGCTGTTTCTGCTGGCAATTGTAGTTAGCAGGGGCTTATTTGTTTCCATTACGTTTATGCCGCTTTCCGCTACCCGTTCCAAACACCGGTTCACGGTGGAGTACCCTATCAACGCGTCGCCAAAGATTTTGTACCCTTATCTGGCTTCTGCTTCTGGCCTGGCCCGCTGGTTCTGCCAGGATGTGAAAATCGACCCCGACCACCGGCTCAACTTCATCTGGGACAACCAGAGTCATTATGCCGAAATCAGCTCGCACCGCACCAATAAGTCGGTGCGCTTTGTATTTCTGAACGATCAGAAGCGTTCTGTGCCAGATGCCAGCTACCTGGATTTCTCTATTGAATCGTCGGAGCTTACGCAAGAAGTTTTTCTGCGGGTGGTAGATTACTCCGAAGAGACGGATGAAATAGAATTGCAGGAAATGTGGGATAATCTCATCCTGACGCTGCGGGAACAAGTAGGGGGGTAGGCACCGTTGCCACAATAGCGCGCTGTATCTTCGTGTTCTTTTTTGCCTCCTTTACTGTGGTGCTGCCTCACGGTGGCGGCACCAGTTGCGTATGAAAAAACTAGATAAGCTCATTCTGAAAGCCTTTGCCGGGCCATTCTTTCTCACCTTTGCGGTAGTCGAGTTTATTTTTCTGACGCAATACATGCTGAAGTATCTCGATGATATCATCGGGAAAGACTTAGGTGCGGGTGTTATTGCCCAACTCTTATTCTTCTTCAGCGTGCTGATGGTGCCGATTTCGCTACCACTGGCTGTGTTGCTTTCCTCGTTGATGACATTTGGTACTCTAGGGGAGCACCACGAGCTGACGGCTATTAAGACATCGGGGATTTCCCTCACGCGCATTCTGCGGCCCATCTTCATCTTAAGCTTGTTATTGAGCGTTGGAGCTTTTTGGTACAATGAGACCATCATTCCAAAAGCCAACCTCAAAGCGTACAGCCTGCTGTGGGATGTGCGTCAGCAGAAGTTGGCGCTGGATATTCGGGAAAATATCTTTTACACTGGCATTCCGGGCTACACCATTAAAGTAAACGAAAAGCAGGGCGAGAACGGAGATATTTTGAAGGGCGTAATGATTTACGACCACAGCGGCCGCGCGGGCAGTTCTGCCATGATTCTGGCCGACTCAGGACGCATGACGACGCGCTTTGATGGGCAATACCTAAGTCTGGAACTATTTCGGGGTACTTCGTACATAGAGAAGCCTGACCAGCACAACCGCGCTGGCGCCAGCTTCACCCGGCAGAGTTTTGACCGCAATCAACTGCTGTTCTCTCTGGCCTCTTTCGGCCTAGACCGCACCAATGAGGAGTACTTCGCGGAGAATAAGATGATGAAGAACATCCCGCAGCTAATTGCCCATAGCGATTCCCTCCACCAGCGCCTGAACGTAGAACGGCGCCTGATGGTCACGCAGCTGAATCCTTATTACTCTTATGCCCGCTTTGACACTACAGGCCAAGCTGCCAACCGGCGTTTAGCGGATTGGAGGGTGTCCGATGAGCGCCTTCCTGCTTTGAGCGTGGGCATGATGCAGCAGGCTAGTAACCGGGCGCGTAACGTGCGCGCCTTTATAGGCAGCAACGCCGAGCGTTTGACTACTCTGGCCCGCGACACCAGCATGTTTCGGATCGAGATTTACCGTAAATACACGCAGTCGGCGGCTATACTGCTAATGTTCCTGATTGGTGCGCCGCTAGGTGCTATTATTAAAAAAGGTGGTTTGGGTGTTCCGCTGCTCATTGCCATTCTGTTTTTTATCATCTACTACGTTGTATCTATTATGGGCGAGAAATATGCCCGTGAAATGATTCTGACGGTACCGCTGGGTATGTGGCTGGCCGACTTGACGCTTCTGCCGGTAGGCCTGTTTTTCCTTTATCAGGCTCGTAACGATTCTGGATTGCTGGAAGGTGATTTCTGGCGGCGTATTGTACGCTGGGTACCTACCGAGCAGTTTCGCAACTTGGTGCGCAACCGGGCCTTTTTGGCCCGCCGCGCACAAGCTTAGCAAACGCAGAACAACCTATGTTTTGCCCTATTTCGGTAATTTATATTTTCAGCATCCGGAATAAAGCCGTACCTTTGCGGCCACTCCGAAATGCGGAGTGACTGAAAATTCTTTTTTACCCTTTAAATCAAAGACGGGGAAACCTATCTGCCGATGAAACTTACCACCGAAACTAAACAGGCCATTTTTGAGAAAAATAGCCTGCAGAAAACTGCCACCGATACCGGTTCGGCTGAATCGCAAATTGCACTCTTCACCCACCGCATCACGCACCTGACTGAGCACCTGAAGGTGAACAAGAAGGACTACTCGACCCGCTTGGGTCTGCTGAAGCTGGTAGGTAAGCGTCGCCGCCTGTTGGACTACCTGCAGCACCGCGAAATCAACCGCTACCGCGCTATCATCAAGGAGCTGGGTATCCGTAAGTAAGCCCCGCTGCCGAGAGTAGGGAGCCCTGTTACAAGGGTTCCCTACTCTTTTTTTTGCCTGGCGGGAGATAGTAGCCGGGCACACCATAAGGCGGGACAAAACCTCGCTGTTTGGTGTTATGCTCCAATAGAAGGCTCCTATCTCACTTCTCCCATCTCATCTCCAACCACACAAGATGCCTAATTACAACGCGGTTACAAAATATATTACCCTGCCGGATGGTCGGCAGATTTCGATTGAAACTGGTAAACTGGCCAAATTCGCCGACGGGGCAGTTGTTGTTCGCCTCGGGGATGCCATGTTGCTAGCAACGGTGGTGTCGCAACCCTCGCAGCGCGATGGGGTAGACTTCCTGCCGTTGTCGGTTGATTATCAGGAAAAATTCGGTGGTGCTGGCAAAATTCCCGGCTCGTTTCAGCGCCGCGAAGGCCGCCTTTCAGATTACGAAGTATTGGTTTGCCGCCTTGTAGACCGCATTTTGCGGCCGATGTTCCCCAAGGATTATCACTACGAAGTGCAGGTGATGATTTCGCTGATTTCGGCTGATAAGGACGTGCAGCCGGATGCGCTGGCAGCTTTAGCGGCTTCGGCGGCTCTGTCAATTTCAGATATCCCATTTGCTGGACCGATTTCAGAAGTACGCGTAGCTCGTATTGATGGCAAGCTTCAGATCAACCCACTGACAGCTGACATTGCTCGTGCTGACATTGACCTCATCGTGGGCGCAACGGCCGACTCGGTGGCAATGGTAGAAGGTGAGATGGATGAAGTGAGCGAGGAAGAGATGGTGGAAGCCATTGCTTATGCGCACGAGGCCATCAAAGAGCAGGTGCGCGTGCAGCAGGAACTGGCTGTAGCGGTAGAAAAGTCGCACACCAAGCGAGAGTATCCTAAATATGATGAGAACGAAGATCTGAAAACCCGTATTACTCAGGGTATTTACGATCTGGCTTATAATGTGGCCAAGCTGGGCGATGCTAGCAAAGCTGGTCGCAAAAAAGGTTTTGGTGGTGTAAAGGACCAGTTTCTACAGCAACTGGTGGCTGAGCAGCCCGAGCTGGATATGAAGCAGTTTGGTCGCTACTACTCCTCTGCGGAGAAGAAAGCCATCCGTGACATGATGATCAAGGAAGGCACCCGCTTGGACGGCCGCAAGCTGACAGAAATCCGTCCGATTTGGTCGGAGGTGAACTACCTGCCTGGCGCCCACGGCTCGTCGCTGTTCACGCGTGGCGAAACCCAGTCGCTAACTACAGTAGCCCTTGGCACCAAGCTCGACGAGCAGATTATTGACTCGGCGATGCAGTCCGGCTACAGTAAGTTTATGCTGCACTACAACTTCCCAGCCTTCTCGACTGGTGAGGTGAAGCCTAACCGCGGCCCCGGCCGTCGGGAGGTAGGGCACGGCAACCTGGCCATGCGCTCCATTAAGAAGGTGCTGCCGCCAGAAGAAGAGAATCCCTACACCATCCGCATCGTGTCGGACATCCTGGAGTCGAACGGCTCGTCGTCGATGGCGACGGTATGCGCGGCTTCGCTAGCACTGATGGATGCCGGTATCAAGATTCGCTCGGCTGTTTCGGGTATTGCTATGGGCCTTGTGCAGGACAAAGAAACCGGCGAATATGCTGTGCTTTCGGATATCTTGGGCGATGAGGACCACCTCGGTGATATGGACTTCAAAGTGACCGGTACCGAGAAGGGTATCGTGGCTTGCCAGATGGATATTAAAATTCAAGGTCTAAGCAACGAAATCCTGACCAAGGCACTGCACCAGGCGCGCGAGGGCCGTTTGCACATCCTGCGGGAAATGGCAAAGACCATCTCAGCACCGGCTGAGGAGCTGAAGCCCCATACGCCCCGTTCGCACAAAATGCTCATCGATAAAGAGTTCATCGGTGCAGTTATCGGACCTGGCGGCAAGGTTATCCAGCAGATTCAGAAAGATACCAACGCTACGGTTATTATCGAGGAGAAGGACGAAAAAGGCCACGTGAGCATTTTCGCTTCCAACCAAGAGGATATGGAAGCTGCTATTTCGCGCATCCGAGCCATTGCGGCCCAGCCTGAGGTAGGCGAAACCTACAAAGGCAAAGTGCGCAGCATTCAGCCCTATGGTGCTTTCGTGGAGATTATGCCGGGCAAAGACGGTCTGCTGCATATTTCGGAGGTAGCTCACGAGCGACTGGCTTCGCTGGAAGGTGTACTGGAAGTAGGGCAGGAGATAGACGTGAAGCTGCTGGACATCGACAAAAAGACCGGTAAGTACCGCTTGTCACGCAAAGTATTGCTTCCAAAACCGGAGCAGGCTGCTTCGGCCAACTAAGCACAGCAGACGACGTACGAACTTTCGTGGGGGTTGGACTGTTGCTAATCAATGTCCGGCTCCCACAAAAGGAAGCTGCTATTCAACTTTTAGAAATACAATTCTTTAGCGCCTGCAATGAGACAGCTAAAAATCAGCAAGCAGATTACCAACCGCGAAAGCCAGTCGCTGGATAAATACCTCCAGGAGATTGGTAAGGTAGATCTGCTCACTCCCGACGAGGAGGTGACGCTGGCGCAACGCATCAAGGAAGGCGACCAGCAAGCGCTGGAAAAGCTGACCAAAGCTAACCTGCGCTTTGTGGTGTCGGTGGCCAAGCAATACCAAAACCAAGGTCTTTCGCTGGGTGACTTGATCAACGAGGGCAACCTCGGTTTGATTAAAGCCGCCAAGCGCTTCGATGAAACGCGCGGCTTCAAATTTATTTCTTACGCCGTATGGTGGATTCGCCAATCCATTCTACAGGCCCTGGCCGAGCAGTCGCGTATTGTGCGTTTGCCCCTGAACCGGGTAGGCTCGCTGAATAAAATCAGCAAGTCGTTCTCGGAACTGGAGCAGAAGTTCGAACGGGAGCCCTCGCCGGAGGAAATTGCCGAAGTACTGGAACTGACGACTTCCGAGGTAGTGGACACCCTGAAAATCTCGGGTCGTCACGTGTCTGTAGATGCGCCGTTTGTGCAAGGTGAAGAGAACCGTCTGCTCGACGTGCTCGAAAACGAGGACGAAGAATCGCCAGATACGGGCCTAATGAACGACTCGTTGCGCAAGGAAGTGCAGCGTGCTCTCTCTACCCTCACCAAGCGCGAAGCCGACGTTATTACACTTTACTTTGGTTTGAACGGTGAGCATTCGCTCACGCTGGAAGAGATTGGCGAGAAATTCAACCTCACCCGCGAGCGAGTACGCCAGATCAAGGAGAAGGCTATCCGTCGTTTGCGTCACACGTCCCGCTCTAAAGCGCTGAAGCCCTACCTGGGGTAAGCGTTTTTTATTTCTACCCGAAAAACCCCAGCCCAGTTGTTGGGGTTTTTTATTGCCGTTCTACCCCTAAGGCGAAGAACTGACTAAACCTCAGTACCGGTTTTGTTGGTTTTCTTCCGTCTGGTAGACCAGTCGCAGCCGAAGTTTTTGGCTACGCTTACCTTTGTCTTTCACACTGCTTTCACCAGCACAATGACTACTACTGCTGAACACATAAAGTGTCTGATTATCGGCTCGGGGCCGGCCGGCTATACAGCGGCTATTTATGCTGCCCGCGCCAACATGCAACCCGTTATGTACCAGGGCTTGCAACCCGGTGGTCAGCTCACGATTACCAACGATGTGGAAAATTTCCCTGGCTACCCTGATGGGGTGATGGGGCCGTCGATGATGGAGGATTTGAAGAAACAGGCGGAGCGTTTCGGTACGGATATCCGCTATGGCTTGGCAACGGCGGTGGACTTTTCAAGCCATCCGCACAAAATCACCATCGACGAAAACAAAGAACTCACAGCTGATGCGGTGATTATTGCTACTGGTGCTTCGGCTAAGTGGCTTGGACTGGAGTCGGAGGCTCGTCTGAATGGCTCGGGCGTATCGGCCTGCGCTGTGTGCGACGGTTTCTTCTACCGCAATATGGAGGTGGCTATTGTGGGTGCTGGCGATACGGCGGCCGAAGAAGCTACTTACCTAGCCAATCTGGCCAGCAAGGTGTACATGATTGTACGGAAAGGCGAAATGCGTGCTTCCAAGATCATGCAGCAACGCGTGCTTGACAACCCCAAGATTGAGGTGTTGTTTGACACTGTAACGGATGAGGTGCTGGGCGAACACGCCGTGGAAGGCGTGCGCGTAAAAAACTTACTCACCCACGAGTGCCGGGATATTACAGTACAGGGTTTCTTCGTTGCTATTGGACACGAACCGAATTCTAAGATTTTTCAGCCCTACCTGCACCACGACGAACAGGGATACCTGAAAACTATTCCTGGCACTAGCAAAACCAACGTGGACGGTGTATTTGCCTGCGGCGACGTGCAGGATTTCACCTACCGTCAGGCCGTGACGGCTGCTGGCACGGGTTGCATGGCTGCCCTCGACGCTGAACGTTACCTAGCTGCTTTGGGGCTACATTAAACGGTGAGATAGTGAAATGGTGAGATAGAGAGTTTGACAGCCTACTGCTAGGTTTTGAGCAAATAGAACGTCAGACTCTCTATCTCACCATTTCACTATCTCACTATTTTCACCATTTCATTGTTTTCTCTTGCTTCATCTGATAAAAACCTGGTT
>NZ_JAHWGL010000078.1 GCF_019334315.1 Hymenobacter profundi | reverse complement strand
CTTGCGAAGGACCTTCTCACGTCAGAACGGTAATCGTAACAACGACTTGTTCTAGCGTGAGAAGGTCCTTCGCAAGCGGACGCCAGATAAAGGATGACAGGCGCACCTTTTCAACTCACAACTTCACAAACTCACAACTTCACCATTTCAAAGCATTCTATACTCGAACCGCACCCGCGACGTGGTGCCGGTAGTGCCGGCTTTCACGCTCAGGATGCGTAGGAGCATCACCTCCCCGGTACCGCGCACACGTACGGCGTATACATCACCAGGGGTGGCGGCGCCCAATTCAGCGGTGTTTGTATTGCGGTATAATAGATTACCTACGGCGTTGGCGGTTGCCTGCGTATAAAAGCCAGCGGCTACCTGGGTAGCAGGCACTTTGTAGAAGCGCGTATTATTGCCGGCCGTAAGCGTGACGCTGCCGTTAGTGGCGCCACTCACAAACAAATCCTTCGTGTCTGCGGCGCTGGTTGCGGGTTCGTTGCGGGCCAGCTTCAGGTTGTAAGCCAGCGAGTCGGGAGAAGCGCCGGTGCCGAAGCTTACCGAGCCGCGCTGGGTGGTAGCCAAGGCAGTAGGCGCCACAATATCGAGCGTGGCAGATGCCAGATTGACGCGCTGGGTTTGGGCAAAAGCCGAGAACAGGAACGTGACGGGCTGCCCCTGCGCCCCTGTGGGAACCGTTACATCTACAGTACGCGTGGTGGCTACGCCAGCCGTTGGCGTACGCAACACTCCTTGACGCACAGGGTCTTGCGTACCCACGCGGGCGTAGTACACTAGGCTGTCAATGTTTTTGAACAGGGTAGCGGTGCTACCAGCAGCGGGCACCGTGGAGATGCCGCCCTCGTTCATCACAATCGAGTAGCCAACCACGTCGCCGGGGCTCTGGGCGGTGGCTGCTAGGCCGTTGCGGTAGGTGGCGGGGGTAGCGCCAAACTTGAGGGTAGGGGACGCGGCCACAGTGTAGGTGAAGCGCCGCAGCCGTTTGGAGCCATTGGCAAAATTCAGCGTCACATCTACACGCACGGGCGTTTTGTTCGCTAGCGTGGCAGGCACAGTATAGGGAACCAGTTGGGCAAAAACCTGACTGGTAGCATCCAGCGCGCCATTGGCCGGGTAAGTGCCCACCACGGCCGAGTCTTGCCGGTTTATAACCTGAAATACAGTGATGTCGCGCAGGTTGTCCTGCTGATTATAGCCTACAGCTACAGGTACGGTTTCGCCGGGCGCAAACTTGGTGGAGCCGAAAACCGGCCCACCTATCACCCCGAAGCCTGCTTCCTCCTGGGTGTCGTACAGCTCATCGTACGGCTCCTTCTCGCAGCCCGCGAGTAGGGTCACGGCCAGGCCCGCTACTACCGGTAGCGTACGGCGCAAGGTGAAAAATCGAGAATATATCATGACGACGATATGCGTTTTGAAAATGAAAGGGTAGGGCGTTAGTCCGCTTGTTAGCGTTGCCTGTCATTCCAAGCGTTCTGCTTAATGCGCAGGATGCCCAGAATGACAGGTAACGGTCTTTTTAATTGGCCTGGTCCCACCACAGGGGCTTCGTGATGTAGTCGCCGTTGGAGGTGGCGCCCACGTCGCTGAACAGCTTGGACACGGCGTCGGGATTGTAGAGCACCTCGGTGGCCCCGGGTAGCATCCGGCGCGGAAACTTGCCATCTACTTCGGGGTTGGCATTCACCGGGAAGCGGAAATTGGGGTAGGTAGTGGCCGAGAAATCAAAGCGACGCAGGTCTGACCACGACTCCGGATTCAGGAACATGGCAATGTATTTCTGCTCCATAATGCGCTTCAGCGTGAGCTGGCTCTCATTCTGGGCCACGGCGGCACTACTCAGGTAATCTTCAATCTGGGCTGTGGAGATGAGCGGGAACGTAACGGGTGGCAAAGCATTGGAGCCCCCAGAACCCACTTTCTCCATGTGTGCCCGAATACCGGCCCGGTAGGCCGTAAAGGCCCGCGACAAATTGCCAGCCCGAAACGCCGCTTCGGCCTCAATAAACTTGGCCTCCGCATACGTCATCACCTGGAAGATACCCAGGTCGCGGGCATACCAGCTAGAATAAAAATCAGCGTAGCCATTCAGCACGAAGCTGGTGGAGGGCACACTTACACCAGGGTCGGTACCCAGGCTGATGGGGGTAGCCATAATGGTATAGCGTGGGTCCACAATGCCGGGGTAGGCCGCCCCACCCGCATTGCCGTTCAGGTACTTGATAATGTTAGCCGAGAAAGTGGCCGTCGCATAGTTGTTGCGGGTGGTGCCGAAGATGTTGGTGGTATTCACCTGCGGCGCCACGGCCGGAATAAACTGAATCTGCGCGTCGTCGGCGTTACTGGTGAAGCCCTTATCGAGGAGGGCCAGCACCTGCTGTGGGTTGTAGGAGCTCTTTTTGGTGAGGTGGTTGAGCTGACGTGCCTTCAGGGTGTTGGCAAAGCGAATCCACTTCTGCACATCGCCTTTGTACAGGATGTCGCCGCTTTCGCTGGGCGAGGTCACATACAGTGGCCGGAATTCCTCGCTGGCGGGCCGCTCCATTAGGGCAATGCCCTCATCCAGCAGCGTATTGATGGTAGCGTAAATCTGCTGCTGCGAGTCGTAGGCAGGCGTGTAGTTGGCCGCGCCTTTGAATGCCTCGGTGTAGGGAATATCACCCAGCATATCGGTGGCGTGGGCCAGCACCATCGCGGTCATAATCTTGCCCGCGCCCACGTAATACGGCGAGCCCTCGGCCTCCGCGGCGGCCGTCATGGTCGGCACGTTGCCGGCTGAGTAGTAGTAGGTGTAGTTGAAGGTATTGGTGCTATTGCCGTTGGAAAGGTAGTACTGGTCGGTGCTGGTAGCCGGGGTTTTGCGCACCGTGTATTGCGTGAGGTAGGTGGTGGTGAGCGAGGTAAACATCTGCGTCTGAATACCCTGCGAAATAATGCCGGGTAGCAGGAAGTTCGGGGTCGTCGTTACCGGATTGTTGGGGTCGGTGTTCACATCAAGGTAGCTTTCGCACGCCGTGAAGGTGCCGCTACCCAGCAAAAGGCCCAGGAAGAGAAGATATCGTTGTTTCATTGAATTGATGTGTGTAATGGCCCCTCCCCAACCCCTCCCCTCCGGGGGAGGGGCTTTAGCTTTAGCTTCTAGAATACTATAACCTAGAATTAAAGCCCCTCTCCCGGAGGGGAGGGGGTGGGGTGGGGTAGCAATTAGAAATTCACCCGCAGGCCCATGTCTACGCCACGGGTGGCGGGTACGGCTCCGTAGTCGAAGCCGCCAGAACCGCCGCCGCGCACGCCGGCGCCCGAAGCGGCCGTTTCGGGGTCCACCCCCGAGTATTTGGTGAGCAATACCAAGTTGCGACCAGTCACGTTCAACTCGATGCCCTTAATGAACTTAGAGCGTTCCAGCAAGGCAGCGGGTAGGGCATAGGTAAGGTTCACGTAGCGCAGACGCACCCAGGAGCCGTCTTCAATAAACGGCGTACCAATGGCTCCCAAAATGCTCGTGTAGTATGCTTGCGTCAGCTCCACGGGGCGCGTGTTAGCCGTGTAGGTGCCGTCTGCGTTGGCAATAACCCCATCAAACACCACTTGCTTGTAACGGTCTGTGGTTCGCTCGGCCAGACCGGTAATGGTCATATACTGCTCGTTGCCGTTGAACACCTTGCCGCCCTTTCTGAAATCGGCCAGGAACGACAAGCCCAGGCCCTTGTAGCTGAACGAGTTGGTGATCTGCACGGTGAAGTCGGGGGCGCGGTTACCGGCATACACGTAGGTGCCGGTGTTGACGAGGGGATAGCCCGTGGTCGGGTTAATGAGCACCTGTCCATCGGGGGAGCGCCGGAAATCGGTGGCGCTGATGGACGAAATCGGGCGGCCAGGGAAGGCGCCACCGCGGGCACCGTTCAGGAACGCATCTGACTGGTACACCTCCGTCAGGAAGCTCGGCAGCGACTCCACCTTGTTGCGGTTGCGGGTGTAGTTGGCCAGCACGTCCCACGTAAAGCCGCTGGCAGCCCGCACGGGCGTACCCGTCAAGGACACTTCCCAGCCTTGGTTGCGCACGTTGCCCGCGTTGATGTACTGCAAAATGAAGCCCGTGGCCTGGCTCACGCGCGGCCCGATGATCTGGTCGCGGGTCAGTTGGTTGTAATATGTCACGTTCAGGCCCAGACGGTTCTGCAAAAACTGTAAGTCCACGCCGCCCTCAATGGCGCGGGTGCGCTCGGGTACCAGGTTGGCGTTGGAGCCGAAGAAGCCGTTGCGGAAGCCGCCGCCAATGTAGCTGGCCTGCGCCAGCGGCGAGAACACGCGGTAGGGCTGGGTGTCCTTGCCCACATCGGCCACCGCCGCCCTAATCTTACCAAAGTTCAGGTAGCGGTTCTGGTCGAGGCCCAGCAGGTGCGTAAACTGCCAGCCCGCCGCCACCGAGCCGTAGCCGAACAGCTTGCCAAAGTTCTTGTTCTCGTCGGGGCGGGGTAGGGTGGAGGATTGGTCGATGCGGCCGTTCACTTCCAGCGTCACCTGTTGCAGCATGTCCAGGCTCAGACGGGCAAAGTTGCCAATCAGGCGACGGTCCTGCGTGGTTATCAACACGTTGCGATTCACCGTGTTGTTGATGCTGGTGAAGCTCGGGTTCTGAAAAATCAGGCCCAGATTGTCGGTGGTTTCGCGGTGTTGGTATTCCACCGTATTGCCCAGTACCAGCGAGCCGCTGAAGTTGTCGCTGAAGCTATGCGTGAGCGTGCCCAGCAGATTGCTGGTAATGAGCTGGTTGAAGATATCCGACTCCGAGATGCCGCCGTTCTGGTTGTTGGGCTGGGTGGTGCCCACGGCCCGCACCGAGCGGTCTTTCTGGAAGTAGAAGTCGTTGCCAATGTTGTAGCTGAAATTCAGCCAGTCCGTCGCCTTAAAGCCCAGTTGCACGTTGCCCAGCATGCGGTTGGTGCGGGTGGTTTGGGGGTTGCGGTACACCTGAAAGTAGGGGTTGTCGGCATCCGTAGCGGCCTGGGCGGCGCCCAATAGGCGGCGCACCGAGCCATCGGGGTTCAGGTAGTTGCGGGCGTCGTCGTTGCGGGGCCAGTTCAGGATACTAAGCAGGTAGCCCCCGGCGCCTTGGTACAAGCCCTGGCCTTGGAGGGGCGTGCGGGCACCCGAGTTCAGGTATTCCACCGAGCCCGAGGCGCTAAGCTTGGGCGAAAGCTGAAACGTGCCCGATAGGCGCGCCGTGGTCTTGTCGTAGGCACTGGTAGGCGCCACGCCGGTCTGGTCCAGGCGCGAGGCCGACACGAAGAACGTGCCCTTCTCGCTGCCGCCCGACATAGTGAGGTAGTGCTGCCAGGTTTTGCCGGTCTGGAAGAAGTTGCCCAGGTTGTCGTACACTGGCTCGCCCTCTTGGAAGCGTGGCCCCCAGGAGCCGCGCACGCCCTGGTCAAATAGTCCCTGCGAGCCTTGCTTGTACTGGTCCTGAAGCTTGGGTAGGCGGTTCACCTCATCCACCGAAAACTGCGTGCGGTAGTTGAGCGTCGTCACGCCCTTGGTGCCTTTCTTGGTGGTAATCACCACGGCACCGTTGGCGGCGCGCAGGCCGTAGATGGCCGAAGCGGCCGGGCCTTTCAGCACCGTCATGCTCTCGATATTCTCCGGGTTCAGGTCGCCGGCGCGGTTGGTGCTGGCGGCCGTGCGGCCCAGGATGCCGTTGAAACCCGAGCCCCCACCCGGCGCCGTCGACTCCACGAACGAGGAGTTGTCCATGATGATGCCGTCAATCACGAACAGCGGCTGGTTGTCCGAATCCAGCGAGGCCCCGCCGCGAATCACGATAGACGCCCCCTCGCCGGGTGCGCCGCCCGAACTGGTTACCTGCACGCCGGCTACCTTGCCCTGCAAAGCATTCACCACGTTCGGCTGCCGCGACTCAATGATGTCCTTGGCCTTCACCACCTGCACAGCGTAGTTGATCTTGGCCTGCTCTTCTTTTATGCCGTAGCCCGTCACTACGGCCTCTTGCAACTGCTGCGCCGACTCGCGCAAACTCACGCTGATTTCGCCGCTGGCTTCCACGGTGCGCTCCTGGCTGGTATAGCCGATAAAGCTAAAAACCAATACAGTACCCGGTGCAGCCTGTAGCGTGAAGCGGCCGTCGCCGTTAGTAGTGGCGCCGTTGGTGGTATTTTTCACCACCACCGTCACGCCGGGTAGGGGAGAGTTGTCGGAAGCGGCCGTGACGACGCCCGTTACGGCGCGGGCTGCCCCCGTTTGGGCGTAGGCGCTGGGCACCACAAAGCCTAGTAAGAGGAGAAATAGTAGGAGTTTGTGCATAGGTGTGGAAAGGGAAAGGAAGAAGAAAGGCCAATTGGTTGGGTGAAGACCCGTACAAATGCGAGGACGTGTAGGAGGGTAGTACTGAAAATAATGATACTACTGCCGCCAGTATACAAATCAGGGTAGGGGGTTGCTATTTAAAATACAAGCAAGCCCTTAGCTGTGAGGAGGAACGAATTTCCAATCTACATTTTCACTGACAATAGCGCAAACGTGGCGGCGCATTTGTCGAGGTATCTTATGGCTCTGTAGGGCGTAAACTTGGCTTTATCGGTTGCATGGCCGGGATGCTTGCTGGTAGGTCTTGCTGAAATATCTACATTTAGCAAAACGCCCCTACCTATGCAAACCACTACCCAGGCTGCCACCGCTACCACCGGCGCCCTACCCCTCGCCGAAGCCTCGCAGCCCGGCCGCCTGCTTTCCTTGGATGTGTTCCGGGGCTTCACGGTGGCCGCCATGCTGCTCGTCAACAACCCCGGCGACTGGGGCCACATCTACGCCCCGCTGGAGCACGCGCACTGGAACGGCTGCACCCCCACTGACCTGATCTTCCCGTTTTTTCTGTTTATCGTGGGCGTGAGCATTGCCTACGCGCTCGGCACCGCCCGGCAAGATGCCAGCCGCCACCCGCAGCTGCTCCTGCGCGTGCTGAAGCGAGCCGCCATCCTGTTCGGGCTGGGCCTGCTCATGGCCCTGGAGCCCCGCTTCGATTTTGCCCACGTGCGTGTGCTGGGCGTGTTGCAGCGCATTGCGCTGGTGTTTCTCGTATGCGGAGTAGTGTTCATAAAAACCAATTGGCGCACCCAGGTAGGGCTGCTGGTAGCAGCCTTAGTAGGGTATAATATCCTGATGCAGCTGGTGCCGGTGCCGGGCGTAGGAGCCGCCAACCTAGCGCCGGAGACCAACCTCGGCGCCTGGCTCGACCGCACGGTGCTGGGCGAGGCGCATCTTTGGAGCCAGAGCAAAACCTGGGACCCCGAGGGCCTGCTGGGTACCCTACCCGCCGTGGGTACCGGGCTGCTGGGGCTGCTGGCCGGGCAGTGGTTGCGCCGCAAAGCAGTGCCTGTAGCCGAGCGCATCGCCTGGCTGTTTGTGATAAGCGCCGCCGCCATAGTGCTGGGCCTCATCTGGAACGGATGGTTTCCCATCAACAAAAGCCTGTGGACGAGCTCCTTTGTGCTCTACGTGGGCGGGCTGGGCGGCGCTACCCTAGCGGCTCTCTACTGGCTCTGCGATGTGCAGGGCTACCGGGGGTGGTGGTCGCGCTTTGCGGTGGTGTACGGTGTCAATGCCATTACCGTGTTTTTCTTGTCGGGGGTGGTAGCGCGGTGGCTGGGTATGTGGCAAGTGCCCGATGGAGCAGGCGGCACCACCTCGGCGCACCAGTGGCTGTATCAGCACTTCTTCGTGCCCTACCTCAGCCCCTTCAATGCTTCTCTGGCCGCGGCCATTGCATGCGTGCTCATCTGGTACGGCGTACTATGGTTGATGTATAAGCGTCAGATTATCATTAAAGTATAACCAGCTCGCTGCTATTCGGATGCATTGCTGTATGCCAGGCTCCTGCTAGTGTAGGATGGTATGCTTATTTAGACATTACACTGACTTTCAGAAGTAGAGTCTCTAACTTTTACTTACCACTATGATAACCACCCGTTCTGCTATAGCCCACTGGTCGGGCACCGGGACCAAAGGCGAGGGGCACCTGACCACCCCAAGCACCGTATTGCATCAGACCCGCTACTCCTACCTGACTCGGTTTGCTGATGGGGTAGGAACCAACCCCGAGGAGCTAATAGCCGCCGCGCACGCGGGCTGTTTCTCCATGAAGCTGGCCTTCGATCTGCAAGCGTTGGGCCTCACGGCTACCGCCATTACAACCACCTGCGAGCTGAGCAGCGAGGAAGGAGAGGTAGTACGCTCGCACTTGCGGGTATACGCTTCGGTGCCGGGCATCACGCCCAGTCAGTTCGAGGAAGTAGTGGAAAGCGCACGACAAAACTGCCTTATCTCAAAGGTGCTCAACCTGAACCTCTCCAGCGAGGCCAGGCTGGTAGACGAAGCGGCCATAACGGAAGCAGGATTGCCGGGGTAGAATAGAAGCCCGCTAGCTCAGGCGCCGGATAATCCATAGCACCAAGCTGAGTAGCAAGCTGACAACCAGCATAGAAACAAACGGCACATACAACCGAAAGCCGGGCCGCTCCACGCGAAGGTCGCCGGGCAGACGGCCAAACCAACCAAGCAGGCTACCGCCGCCCCACCAGATAAAAGCGCCCAACAAAGCCAGCCCCAGCCCGAGAAAAACCAGCATTTTACCAAGCTGCGGACTCATATAAGCAGTAATGAAAGATGGTCTGCTCAATATAAACACAATGCCCGCCGAAGCAGCAAAACCGCTGCACCAACGGGCATTACAAATGAAAGCGCACGATGCTATTCTTCTTTCGGCACCGTCGACTCGATGGGTAGGCGTGCCGTTTTGCCTGCTTGCGCCGCCTCAATGGCAATTTGCAGAAACTTGCTGCGTACACTCAACTCCCCTAGCTTGTTGTTGTTGCGGGTAGGATACACGCGGTTGGTCAATAGAATGCACACCAGGTCTTCGGTGGGCTCCACCCAGAAGTAGGTGCCTGTGTAGCCGGTGTGGCCGTAGCTCTGCTGGGAGGCACTTTTGGCAGAGTTGATGGTCGGGTCGGCCGTGGGTCGGTCAAACCCCAGGGCGCGGCGATTGTCGGGGCAGAACTGGCAGCGCGTATATTCCTGTAGCGTTTCCTTTTTCAACACCTGCTGACCACCGTAGCGGCCATTCCAGGCGTACATCTGCACCACTTTAGCCAGGTCGTTGGCGTTGCCGAACAGCCCGGCGTGGCCCGAAAGGCCGCCGAGCAGGGAAGCGCCCTCATCGTGCACAACGCCGTGTAGCAACTGGTGCCTATACAGCGAGTCATACTCTGTGGGCACAATGCGGCTGAGCGGGAAGCGGCGCTTAGGATTGAACGTGAGGGTAGTAGCACCCAACGGCCGGTAGATTTCCTGGGTTAAAAATTGGTCCAGCGGCTTGCCCGACACGCGCTTCACAAACTCGGGGTACATGATAAACGACAGGTCGGAGTAGACGTAGCCTGGCTTCGCGTTCAGCGGCGAAGTACCAATTTCCTTATGAATGCGGTCGAGCATATCCTTGCGCACCCACACGTGCGGGGCCGCCTGAATCGGGAACCGCGCCGACGAATCGGTCCGGAAGTAGCGCCGGCTCATCTCGCTTGGCTTCTTGTCTGATACCGTAACGGCGTCGGGGCGCTTGTTGAACAGTTGGTTGAAGAAGCCTTGCGGCGCGGTATACTCTTTCCAAAACGGAATCCAGGCCTTCAGGCGGGCTTGGTGCGTGAGTACGTCGCGCAGCTTGATATTCTCTTTATTAGTGCCTTTGAATTCCGGGAAAACCTGGCCCAGGGTCATCTCCGGCGAAAACTTGCCCTCGTCCTGTAGCTTCATCAAAGCGGGTAGGGCAGCCGTGATTTTCGTGACGGAAGCCATGTCGTACAGGTCGGTGTTGGTGACGGGACGCGCCTTTTGGCCGGCCGTAGGGTAGGTGTGCGTGCCGTAGCTTTTGCGCAACACCACCGTGCCGCGCCGGGCAATAACCACCTCTGCGCCAGGAAATGCCTGGGCAGCAATGGCATTGGTAATCAGCGAGTCGATGCGGGTTTCGAGGTTGTTGCTCATGCCCACGGCCTCGGGGTAGGAGTAGGCCAGGCGCTGCCCGCCCTGCGTGGTGAGGCCGGCACCGTACGGGAACTGGTGGTTGATGGTGACGGGTAGGTGCCCGGTGGCGCCCACGCCCCCGAAGATAATTTCGGCCGCTACCTCCTGCGCATTCTGGCTTTCCTGGTAGGCCAGCACCACGGCGGTGGCGCGGTTCAAGTCGCGCAGCTTGTCTACCGCATACGCATTGCCAAACACGCTGACTACCACCCGCTGTTTCCCGGTGGTCAGGTCGCGCAGTAGCACATTGGTTTCGGGCGTCACACCAAAGTTGGTGGCAGGTAGGCGGCCCAAGTTGTTCACGCCCACTAGAATGGTGTTGTAAGGCTTCAGCGTCTCACGCATGCGCAACAGCTCGTCGAGGCTGGCAGTGGCGGGCAGCCAGAAGTGCTTGGTGGTAGCATAGTCGGCCACTCTCTTCTGAAAGTAGGTGGTGTCGGTGGTGCCGATGGTGAGCGTGGCCACCCGCAACGTGTCGAGGCGTTGCAGGGGTAGGGCTTGCTGCTGATTGCGCAGCACTGTCACGCTCAGCTCCGAGAGGCGGCGCGTGAGGTACTCGGCGTGGGGCGTGTTCAGGTCTTCGTACAGATTCTTCAACTCCACAGGGCGGTAGTGGTCGAGGCCGGACCACTGCTTGAGGGCCAGTACCTTGCGGCAGCGTCGGTCAATCTCGGCCTGCGTCATCTCGCCGCGGTTGATGGCCTCGCGCACCATGCGCAGGGCCAGCGGAATGTTCTTTGAGAACTCCAGAATGTCGTTGCCAGCCAGCAGGGCGCGCACGTCGGCCTCGCCGGGCGGGTACTTGCTGATAACGCCCTTCATGTTCATGGCGTCGGTGAAGATCATGCCGTCGAAACCCAGCTTCTCCTGAAGCAAACCCGTCACAATAGGCTTGCTGAGGGTGGAGGGTAGGCCGGTGCTGTCGAGGGCCGGAATGTTGAGGTGGGCCACCATCATGCCACCCAAGCCGCGCTTAATGAGGCTCTTGAAAGGAAATAGCTCCAGCGTATCAATGCGGCGCTGGTCTACCCGGATGAGGGGTAGGGCTAGGTGCGAGTCGGTGTCGGTGTCGCCGTGGCCAGGGAAGTGCTTGGCCACGGCCAGCACACCGGCGTCCTGCATACCGCGCATGTACTGGTAGCTTTTCTCGGTGACGTCCTCGCGGTTTTCGCCCCACGAGCGGTAGCCAATCACGGGGTTGGCGGCGTTGTTGTTCACGTCTACCACCGGCGCAAAGTTCACGTGCATGCCAATGCGCCTGAACTCGCGGGCAATTTCCTGGCCCATGTCGTAGAGGAGCTGGTTGTCGCGAATGCCGCCCATGCTCATCTGGTAGGGAAACCGGATGGTGCTATCCAGGCGCATGCCCAAGCCCCACTCGCCATCCAGCGCCACCAGCAGCGGCACTTTGCTCTGGCTTTGGTAGCGGTTCAGCAGCTTAGCCTGCCGCACCGGGCCACCCTGAAAGAAGATAAGTCCCCCAATCCCATACTGCTGAATGAGCGCCGACACCGAGTCTTCAAACACGCGGTTGCGGTTGGAGTAGGCGGCCACCATAAACAGCTGCGCCACGCGTTGGTCAGGCGTCAGCGTCGCCATCACCGAATCAACCCAACGCGAACTAAGCTGGGGCGCAAACGGCACCGGCGCGTTCAGCGAGGTGGCCGGGGTAGGGGTTTTGGCTTGCTTGCGCCGCCGCTGAGCAGAGACGTCTGGGGTGTGCAGCAGCGTCAGCAGCAGCAACAGGAGCAATGGAAAACGAGAGGTAGGCAAGGTATTTCGCAACGGTTGAGACACGTAAGTTGCGAAAATAGAGGAATAGAGAAGGAAATAGTTGCACAGAATCCCCTTTTATAAACGCAGACCGTCCTTTCGCTGGTCGAAAGGACGGTCTTGTCAGAGCCTACCTGAGAGCTACGGATTGGTGCTCCACAAACCGGCTTCCTTCACAAACACCCGGCGGTTCAGCTTCAGTTGGGCAATGATGAACTCGGCCAAATCTTCCGGCTGCATCACTTTCTCCGGGTTGCCGTCGGTGAGTTTCAGCTCCTGCGCAAGCGGGGTAGCCACGGTGCTGGGCGTGAGGGCCGACACGCGAATGTTGTGCTTGCGCACCTCCTGCATTAGCGACTCGGTGAGGCCGAGCACGGCAAACTTGGAAGCCGAGTAGGCGCTGGTAGCCGCCGCCCCGCGCTGCCCAGCGGTAGACGAAATGTTGATGATGTCGCCGGTCTGGCGCTCAATCATGCCGGGTAGTACGGCGCGGGTGGCATAGTACACGCCCATGAGGTTCACCCGGATAATGTTTTCCCAGGCTTCTGGCTCCTGCTCCAGAAACTTGCCGAACGCGGCCGTACCGGCGTTGTTGATGAGAATATCAATGGTGCCAAGCTGCTGTTGCACCTGTGCCGTAGCGGCTTCTACGGCGGCACGATCGGCCACATCTGCCGTGACAACGGCCGTTTTCACGCCCAGTTTTTCTAGTTCGGCAGCTACTTCGCGCAGGTCGTTTTCAGAGCGGGCCAGCAGGCCCACGTGTACGCCTTCTTGCGCCAGAGCCACGGCTACGGCGCGGCCAATGCCTTTGCCAGCGCCCGTTACCAGGGCAATTTTTCCGGTGAGGTTTTCCATGTGAGTAGGGTAAAAAATGATGGCTGTTAGCTAATGGCTGCTAGCTGTTAGCTCTTGTTTTATCGAAAGATCAACCCGTATCAGCTAACAGCCATTAGCTAACAGCTAATGATCAATAGCAACCAGCCAGCCGCCGAGTTGTTGCGCCGGAAATTTCGCGTATCATTGCCCCTAGTTCTTTGCAATATCAATTGCCGTAGAGGGGTTTTCGGGTAATACCGGAATTAATAAGGAACCGTGTGTGAATCACGGGCTGTCGCGCAACTGTAAGTACCCAAGCAAGTTACGATCCGTAGCACGTCCATTGTTCTGCCAGGCAGAATGAGAAGGATGATCGTAATGGTACAAGCCAGGAGACTTGCCTTTCTACGCCTTGACGTATGCTTCCGCGCTCTGAAGCAGTAGTCTGGTCAATTGCATACTGCTGTCTTTTTAGGG
Source organism: Hymenobacter profundi (assembly GCF_019334315.1). Lineage (GTDB taxonomy): Bacteria > Bacteroidota > Bacteroidia > Cytophagales > Hymenobacteraceae > Hymenobacter > Hymenobacter profundi. The sequence continues at coordinate 12,226 of NZ_JAHWGL010000078.1, read as the reverse complement.
CCTCCGCGGGGTGGAGGCTGGCGCGTGCGTATGCGCGCCGGATGGTAGGGTGCAGGGTAGGCCATACGCTGTGTTGGGCACGTAACGTACTCGTTGCGAGAACAATAATCAATTTATTGTTCCCTTCAACCCAAGCACTATGCTTACGCACAACCTCGGCTACCCGCGCATTGGTAGCCAGCGCGAACTGAAAAAAGCCAGTGAGAAATACTGGTCGGGCCAGCTGACGCTAGCCGAATTGCAGGCCACCGCCCGCCGCATTGCCCAGCACAACTGGCAGTTGCAGCAAGAAGCCGGCCTCGACCTGATTCCCTGCAACGACTTCAGCTACTACGACCAGGTGCTGGACACTAGCCTGATGGTAGGGGCCATTCCGCGGCGCTACACGCCCGTGCTCAGCGAAAATCCGCAGAACACCGCGCTGGACCTGTACTTTGCTATGGCCCGCGGCTACCAGCGCAACGGCCTCGACATCACGGCCATGGAGATGACGAAGTGGTTCGACACCAACTACCATTACCTCGTGCCCGAGTTCACAGCCGACCAGGAGTTTCGGCTGTTTTCGGAACACATTTTCGAGCAGTTTATTCATGCCCGCAATACGCTCAGCACCACGCCCAAACCCGTGTTGTTGGGGCCGGTTTCCTACCTGCTGCTGGGCAAGGAAAAGGGAGAAGGCTTTCACCGCATCGAGCTGCTGAAGCGGTTGCTGCCCGTGTACGTGGAGGTGCTGACCAAGCTGCACCAATACGGCGCTACCTGGGTGCAACTTGACGAGCCTTACCTGGCTCTCGACCTGACAGCGGCCGAAAAAGAGGCTTACCTCTTTGCCTACGCCAAACTGGCGCGTAGCTGCCCCGGCCTCAAGTTGCTCGTAGCCACCTACTTCGAAGGATTGCGCGACAACGCCGCGCTGGCCGTGAGCCTACCCATCAGCGCCCTGCACGTGGACTTGGTGCGGGCACCGGAACAACTAGCGGCCGTGCTGCCACTGGTACCGCAGTGGCTGAGCCTGTCGCTGGGTGTGGTAGACGGCCGCAACATCTGGAAGAACGACTATCAGGCGTCGTTGGTGCTGATTGAAAAAGCTGTAGCGGCGCTGGGCACCGAGCGGGTGCTGCTGGCGCCTAGCTGCTCGTTGCTGCACAGCCCCTGCGACCTGGATCTGGAAACCAACGACGCCACTCTGAAGCCGGAAATCAAAAACTGGCTGGCCTTTGCCAAACAGAAGCTGCGCGAGGTAGGGGAGTTGCGCCAGATTGCCGACCACGGCGACCAGAACCTATTGCACCAGAACCAGCAGGCGCTGGAAAGCCGCCGCAAATCGGACCGCATTCACCGCCCGCACATCAAGGAACGCACCGCTGCCGTGACGGAGGCCGATGCCCGCCGCCGGAGCTCGTTTGCGGTGCGGCAGGCCCTTCAACAAGCGCAGTTGCGGTTGCCGCTCTTCCCAACAACTACCATCGGCTCGTTTCCTCAGACGGAGGATATACGGCAACTGCGCGCCCGCTTCAAGAAAGGGGAGTTGACTGCCGAGCAGTACAACGAAGCTCTGCAAAATGCCACTGTCGACGTGATTCGGTGGCAGGAGGAGGTAGGGCTAGACGTGCTGGTACACGGCGAGTTTGAGCGCAACGACATGGTAGAGTACTTCGGCGAGCTGCTCGACGGCTTTGCATTCACCAAAAACGGCTGGGTGCAGAGCTACGGCTCGCGCTGCGTGAAGCCGCCTATTTTGTACGGCGACATCCACCGCCCCGCCGACATGACCGTGGCCTGGAGCACCTTCGCCCAGGCCCTAACCCGGCGGTACGTGAAAGGCATGCTGACCGGCCCCGTGACCATTCTGCAATGGTCGTTTGTGCGCGACGACCAGCCGCGGGCCACCACCGCGTTGCAGATTGCGCTGGCTATCCGCGAAGAAGTGCAGGCGCTGGAAAAAGCCGGTATTCAGCTGATTCAGATTGACGAGCCGGCTATTCGGGAGGGCCTACCCCTGCGCCATTCCGACTGGCCCACCTACCTGGCCTGGGCCGTGCGGGCGTTCCGGGTGGCCGCGTCCGGCGTGCGCGACGAAACCCAGATCCACACCCATATGTGCTACTCGGAGTTCAACGAAATCCTACCCGCCATTGCCGAGCTGGACGCCGATGTGATTACCATGGAAACCTCCCGCTCGCAGATGGAGCTCTTGGCCGCCTTCGCCGATTTCCGGTACCCCAACCAAATCGGGCCGGGCGTCTATGATATCCACTCGCCCCGCGTGCCCAGCACGGAGGAAATGGTAGGCCTACTGGAAAAAGCCCAGGCGCTCCTACCCGCCGAAAACCTGTGGGTGAATCCCGACTGCGGCCTCAAAACCCGCAAATGGCCTGAAACGGAAGCTGCCCTGCGCAACATGGTGCAAGCTGCCCGCCAGGTGCGCGCTGGGAAGAGGTGAAATGGTGAGATAGTGAAATGGTGAGTTTGTCTGTCATCCTGAGCGCAGCGAAGGACCTTATGCCCGCAGAACGAGTCGTTGATAGTCAGCGTGACAAGTTCCTTCACTTTCGCTCCATTGCGCTCAGGATGACAGACAAACTCACCATTTCACCATCTCACCATTTCACCTCTTCCCCAAGGGTGCGGCCCGTATTTTGCGGGGCGGCGTACGGTTGCGCGCTGTATTGGCGTTGTAGCAGGCCGCCGTTCACCCAATCCTTTCTATTTTGGCTATTCCAACAAACTTTTCTGCTGCCACGGCGCGCTTGCTTGCGCTGGCCGGTTTCTTTCTGTTACTGTTAGGTAGCAGCACTGCGCAGGCGCAATACCAATTGCGCGGCTCTGTCCTCGATAAAGAAACCAAGGAACCGATTCCCTTTGTGAGTATCGGTATTCCGGGTACATCGTTAGGAACGGCTAGCAACGCCGATGGTCAGTTTTTCCTGAACCTACCCTCATTGCCGCAGCGCGTTGTCTTCTCCGAGATTGGTCACTTGCGTGATACACTGGTTGTTACCAGTACGCAAAAGCCTTTTGAGGTGCTTTTGGGCTCGGCCACTATTACCCTGCCCGAAGTGAAGGTAGGCAGCTACGCTTTCCAACTCGTAGACCGTGCTTACCGCCACATGGCCGATAACTACGATACGAAATTCTACGGCAAGGCGTATTACCGCCAGGTGACGCGTATCGGTGCAGAACCCACCGAGTTGCAGGAAATGATCTGGAACGTGAAGTCCAACAACGCTCGTATTGAAGGAACCACCACGACCCAGGGACGCTTTGCCGCCAAGCAAGCCCTACTCAACTTCACCAACTTTTCCTTCAACACCAAAGGCTACGGCCTCTATAACCCCAACGCAGACAGCACCGTGTCGCTGGCCTTGCTGAGCCCGAATGCGGTGAAAAACTACTACGTAGAGCTACAGGGTATCTTGGAAAAAGGTGATGCCAACATAGCCGAAATTACCTTTGAAACCCGCCCTGAGGTGGAAGGCTACCAGGCCAACGGCACCGTCTGGATTGATACCGATACCTACAAGGTAGTGCGTTTCACCATCACGTCGCCCAACTACACTTCCGCCTCGCAAAACCCGACGTACAAGCTGAAAAACACGCTGCTGACGTTTGATCTGAGCTTCCAGAATACGCCCGACCCCGTGTCGCCGCTCGACTACATGAAGGTGAAGCTGACCGCCGACGTGCTGCGCCCCGGCACGCCCATCACCAAGCTCGATGTGTCGTCGTTCACCTTCTTCTACGATACCAACCGCAAGCCTACCGGCATTGCCTACGAGCGAGGCACCCTGGACGAGAAAGACCGCGAAACCATCCGTCAGGCCAAGTACGACCCTGAGTTTTGGGCCAACAACCCCGTAGTGCAGCGCACGCCGGTAGAGGACGAAGTAATTAAGTCGTTCGAGCAAAAAGGCGCCTTCGGCACTACCATTAAGCCTAAGCGGAAGTAGTAAAGCTATAGGACGGACTACAAAACCGCCTGTCATCCTGAGCACAGCGAAGGACCTTCTCACGCGTGAACGACTGACGTAACAACGACTCGTTCAAACGTAAGAAGGTCCTTCGCTGCGCTCAGGATGGCAGGCGGTTTTCTAACTACTCTGTTCTTCCAGCTTCACCCGCACCCGCAGCGCCAGCAAACCTTTCACCCCTTGCAGTTCTTCCAGTTCTAGCTCCTCAATTTCGGGTTCCAGCATGCCGCGGTCTTGGAGGTAGTCGAGGTACTCCAGGTACTCGTCGGCTTCGCGTTGCTGGGCATAAACCAAGGCAATGCAGCCGGGTTGGGTGAGTCGTTCGCCGGTGCCCAGCACAGTGGCCTTATCAATACGCTTCTTGATGATTTCGTAGCGGATGTTGTAGGCGCCGTCCACGTCAAACTGGCGCTCATCCTGCCGGAAACGAATGGCCAGCGGCTGGCTATGAATCAGAACAAGCTGCGTAGTATCGAGGGGCACAGGTAGTTGCTCTTTGAGGGCGGCAGTGCGGCGCGTAATCTCCACCATCACCAGCAACTGCCACAAGCGCAGGTTCTTCAGGAATACTAGGTCGAAGGGCTTATTTTCGACCAGCGACGCGCCTACGTAGATGTTGTACTCCACGCCATCCGTTTTGAAGCGCTGGAAGTAGTGCGGAAACATCTGCTGGGCCTTTTGCTCTTCCTCGTCGAGGTAGTCGCTCACCGTATCGTTGAGCAGCGTAACACTCCGCTCAAAGGCTTTGCGGCGCTTGTAGAGAATGCCCAAAACGGGGTCGATGTTATTCCAATAGTCGGCAATAACAGGACGTAGCTCAAGCGTATTCTGCGCAAAGTACTCGAACAACGGCTCTACCTCCGACTTCAACGAATCGAAAATGCTCACCTCATCGCCCGAGATAATGCCCTGTTGCAGCCGCTTCAAGTTCTTCTCCACATAGAACTTCAGCTCATCCAGAATAGGCAACTGCTGAAACTCGGAAGCTTTTTTGAGGACTTTGTTGGCCAACGAAAGATGTTCGATCAGGTCGCCCTGCACGGCTTCGTTGCGGGCCGTGCTGCTACCGCGGATGTCGCTGGAGCCGTGTAAGGGATACACTTCCTGGAAGACAATGTCTTCCATCTCAGCGTTTTTATTGCCGGCTTCTATTTTCTCCAGCAGGTTCAGGGCCGCGTCGTTGAAGCGCCATTCCATGGTAGGGTGCAGCGCCGTGAATTTCTCTTTCACAATGGCTTGCACACGGTTTTGCATATCCTCCGCGTTGCGCTTCACGGCCACCGCAAACAGCGGCACAAACTGATTCACCTTTTCCAGGCTGAACTCATCCAAATCACCCACGTTGGGAGAACCTAATTCCAGCAAACCCACCGTGTCGTCGCCGTAGGGTAGGAGGGCCAGGATTGCGCTTTTGATACCGATGCTGCGAATCTGCTCGCGCAAATCTTCGGGAATATCAGCCGTTTCCACGTTTTCCAGAATCAACGGCTGGCGGTCCTGCAACAGCTGGGAGTAGATTTGCCGGAAGCCCGTGCCGGCCTGCTGGTTGTTGAGCTGCTTGGTCAGGAAGCTGTGATTGATTTTGCGACCAAAATCCACGAAAGCCTGCTTGTTCTCATCGTATGCGGCAATGCCTAGCTGCAAAAACGGCCGCTTAAACAGCACCCGCAGCTTCTCCTGAATCTGCTCCAGCCGGTCAGACGCCTGTAGCACGTCGCGCTCCAGCAAGTCATACTTCAGTTCGGATAGTATCTCTTGGTCCGTGACGTCTACTAGGTGCAAGATGTTGAAGCCTTCCAACTCAAAGCGCTCGGGCGGCAGAAGCTCCCGCCACAAATCCTGCCGGTGCATGTTGTGCAGCAGCAGGTCAATCTGCTCCTCGGTCAGCTCCGGCCGCTCGCCTACCATTTTCACATTCAGGAAAGTAGAGTTGAAATCGACGCCGTAGTGCCGATATAGGCCGATGCTGTAATCGGGCACCGTAAATACCAACGTATCATTCTTGGGTAACTCTACATCGTATATTTTGCTCAGAATGAGATGATAGGCCATGCGCGCCATATACACCTCCATATGGCGGCTGTCGATGTTGAGCGGCTGCTTGATGATATCGTTAGCATTCAGCAGCACCTCCCCAAACAAAGGGGTGTAGTAGAAACTACGGCGCTGAAAAGGCGGAATTGCCCCACTGATATCGGTAGAAAAGGAAGCTGGCGGAAATACGGCCATCATCAGCGTTTCTATCAGGTCGCAGCCGCATTCCGCAGCGTTGAGGTCCGTGATGGGTCCATGCGCCCAGGGCTCCTGAGCCACTTGCTCGCCAATACTGCGTGCTAGCTGCGCCAGACCAGCGTTTGAGTCGTTTTCCCGGCTTTTCCAGTACGCAATCAGCGGCTCCAGGCTGAGCGTAGTACGGAAGGGGAAAATGGTGCTTTCAATGGGGGAAACGAGTTCTTTCAGCATATAGAGTGTCCGGGGGGTAGGCCATTGGCTACCTGGCTGTACTATATACGGAGAAATCGCGCAGTTCGCTTATCCGCAGTTATGGTTGCAGCGAGGCACGGGATATTTTGTTGAGGTCGATGTTTGCTACTCGCTGGGTACCATTGTAGAGATCTATAATCTTCTTCGTGTTTTTATAATATGTACAGCAACCATCCTCGTCATTAAATCCACCTTGCAACAGAATATTGCTGACGGTAAAGCGCAATGCCTTAGCGGTATCCGTTGGCGACTTTAGCGTATAAATCTCGTAAGTGTAAGCGTTGAGCTTACGGTTGGCGGTTGCTACAAAAGGAGTATTGTTCCCAATAGCGAGTCTACGATTAGTTGATGAGTCAACTGCGGTGCTAATCAAACGAGCTGTATCACGCACTGGCTTTGGCACAGTAGGCGCCGGAACAGCGTCAAGCTTAGGTATAAGGGTTCGGACGATGTACACAGTTTCAATGGCCTCGCGCGTTACCGAGGGCGCAAACTCAAAAAACAACGTATCCGCGTTTCTTTCCCGGTCGTCGCAGGCGACGCTACCGCAGCACGCGGCCACAACGAAAGCAAGGAGGGGAAGAAGCAGCCAGGAGAAGGAAGTGCGTAGCATAACAGGACAAAGATAAGCAGCTAGTGCCGGAAGCCTATGTACGTTACGGGGGTAGGGATTATTGTTTTGCTACCTGACGGCTTTGCGCTTCACTGCGAAACAGGGTAGCCAACAAAGCCAAGTGCCACCACGACGATTGTCGTGGTGGCACTTGAAATACTTTTCTTCCTGATTGTATAGCACTCGGCTTTAGTACGCCGCACCAACGATGGTTTCTACCGGACCTGTGTGCAGCAATTGCTGGCGTAGCGTGTCGGCATCTTCGGCTAGTTGCGGGCGAATCTGGCTGAGCGCCTGCCGCAGGGCTTCCACATCGGCCAGACGCGGCGCCTTGCTCTGGGAGTAGCCGTGGTACATAGCCACCCGCACGTTCGATTTGCCTGAGCCGGTGTAGGTGCCCAGCACGTGACCCTGGGCATCCATAATCTGTACTTCGGCCTGAATATCGGTGCAGTAGTTTTCTAACGGCAGGCCCAGCAGGCTGGGCGTCAGCAGCGTCAGCATTTGGAAGGCCTGAAAACCCTTGCCTTTGCGCGTGACATCGGCCTTGGTTACTTGCAATTTTGCGTAGCCGAATACCGTGCTGTCAGTCGGCTCCAGCACATTGCGCTTCATCTCCGTATCGAACAACTTCTCGGGGTCGTCGGGGTAGGCGCCTTCGGTCGCCATCAGCGGGCCTGGGTCCACGGCCAGTTCCAGGGCGGGCAGCCGGTTTTCGATGATATCAACCTCACTTTTAGCCATAATCTGGCTGGCTGAGCGGCAACCGATGAGCAGCAGCGTGAGCGGCAGGATCAAATGCAAAGAGCGGGAAACCAGGGTTGAATGCATAGTCAGGCGGGCGAAAGATCGAAGATAGAAACTCTCTACACACCTTATATGCCAGGACGTTACGCAACCGTTATATTGTTTAATACTTAAAAGTTAATATTAGATAAGTGCAAAATAAAATATAACTTTTTGGGTGTAAGGTAGGATTAGCATTTTTCGCTTCATAGTGCCGAAATTCAAGAGTAATGCCTATTCATTTACCTATCAACAACAAAGCAAAACGCCCCTTCGGCCGGTGGAGGAGTCCAGTTGACCGAAGGAGCGTTGAGCTCTAGTGCAGAATACTTTTAGTGGCCGGAGTGAGCAAGTGTGCTATCGGCTTCGGCCAGTTCCGTTACGGGCTCTGGGGCCACGTAATTGTCGATGAACTCGCCTTCCCAGCGGGCCACCACGGCCGAGGCCAAGCAATTGCCCATCACATTGACGGCAGTGCGGGCCATATCCATCAAGGCATCAATGCCCAGGATGATAAACACCGGCCAGGAGGGTAGGTTGAACGAGGAAACCGTAGCCAACAGAATAACGAGTGAGGCGCGGGGCACGCCGGCTACGCCTTTGCTGGTGAGCATCAAGGTGAATACCATCACCAGTTGCTGCCCAAACGACAGCTCAATTCCCGCGGCCTGGGCTACAAAAATGGCGGCTAGCGACAGGTAGAGCGTGGTGCCATCGAGGTTGAACGAGTAGCCCGTAGGCATCACAAAGGCCACAATGCGGCGCGGTACGCCTACGCTCTCCATGGCCTCCATGGCACGGGGTAGGGCGGCCTCGGAGGAGGTAGTGGCAAAGGCAATACTCACCGGCTCGGCAATGGCGGCCACAATGCGCTTCACGGGTAGGTGCGCAATAAGTGCCACGGGCAGCAGCACCAATAACAGGAAGGCTATCAGGGCGCCGTAGAGCGTGAGCAGCAATTGAAAGGCATTCACTAGCGGCCCAAAGCCCATTTTGCCCACCGTATAAGCTAAGGCGCCGCCTACCCCAAAGGGCGCAAAAAACATAACCACGTTGGTGAACTTGAACATCACCTCCGACAGGCTTTCCGTCCAGCTAAGCATGGGCTGGCGGTGCTTGGGGTGCACCATAGCCAGGCCAATGGCGAAAATGATGGCGAAGATGACGACCTGCAATACCTGCCCTTCAGCCACCGACTTGGCAATGTTTTCGGGGAAAATATGCAGGATGATGTCGCTGGTGGTCTGGTTGACGGCAGCTAACTGCTCAGTATCGGCGGCAATGGCACCGCGGTTGATGCCCGCACCAGCTCGCGTGAGGTTGATGGCGGCCAACCCGATAAACAGCGCGAAAGTAGTGACGACTTCAAAGTACACCAGCGCCTTCACCCCCATGCGCCCTACCTGCTTGAGGTCGGCGTGGCCGGCAATGCCCACGACCAATGTGGCAAAAACCAGCGGGGCAATAATGGTTTTGACCAACCGCAGGAAGGCGTCGCTGAGCACCTTCATGTTGACGGCAGCGGCCGGGAAGTCGTGCCCAAACTCGGCCCCCACAAACATGCTGACCACAATCCAGAACGTGAGCGAGCGACGACGGGCCGCCAGTACGCCTAGCGCTACCAGAGCCAACCAGCGCACTACCAGGGGCACAACTGGGGCCAACGTGAGCCAGCCGTAGGCTTGCCCGGCCGTGAGCAGCCCGGCCAGTAGAAATAGAACGAGTGTGAGCAGAACCAGCGGAGAAAACTTCATCAGCAGCAAAAAAGGAGTATACTTGACGACGGAAAGTCAGCAAATATACTCCTTTGCGCGTGGCACCCCAGCGTTCAGCTAGTACCCAATCACAATCCGCCGTACAATGGTTTTGTTGGCCATCTGGAGGCGTAGTGTATACAGGCCAATGGGCACATTGGGCGAAACCTGGATGTCGGGCTGACCGCTGATGAGTACGGGTGCACTATAGGCCCGTAGGCCGCTGGCATCCCACAATTCCAGCGTAGCGGTTTGCGGCAGAGCCGGTTGCACCCGCAAATAGAACGTGCCGTTGTTGGGCACAGGATACATGCTCACCTGTAGCGGCACTTCTTTCACCTCTACCGCTTTGATGGGAGAGTACACGGCCTGCGTGCCGCAAAGCTGGCGCAGCCGGTAATACGTAGTGCCCAGCGGAGCATGCTGATCAATTAGGTCATAGGTGTGGGCCTGCGTGGAAGTACCGGCACCAGCTAAGCTGCCAATCTCCTCAAATGCAACGCCATCAGTAGAGCGCTCTACCACAAACGATTCGCTGTGGTGCTCCGTGGCGGTAGTCCAGTTGAGCTGCACCTGCTGGCCTACGCTGTTTAGCTCGAATTCGGTGAGTACAGGAGAAGGATTACCATTTTTATTGGTGTACAACACGCCATTAGGCACTATTTGCTGTACCAAGCCAGGACCATCGTAGCGCAGTACTAGTCCTTGGCTACCCCCGTGCTCACCGTAGTACACCCGCAGGGTATGAAAGCCTGCGCTGAGTTTCTTGGTAGCCGTTGCTTCGCGGTAGCCGTGTGCGTCGCCGGCGTTGATGACCGTGGGTTGCGTATCCTGATCAAACCACACGGAAGCAGCATCGTCGGAGCCAAGGTAGAAGGTATAGGTACCGCCCGTAAGAGCGTAAAATTTGCCAGTATAGGTGGCGCTGAACTCGTCGGGATTACCGGGAGAGTTATAAACAGCCACATCACCCACATTAAAGATATCGGTCTGATTGAAGGAGAAATTCAACTCACTTATGTGGCGGTTGACAATCCCTGGTTTTGCACGGGTGAAAAACGATATGTCGTCGTAGAAATAGCCACGGTAATACGTAGCCAGCAAACCGGCCTCGCAGGCGTTGGCTTGTGCATTCTGGCCCAGTACGAGGGTAGGCAACACTATTCCTGCACATAGCAACGCAAAAAAAGCAGTGCGTCTTGCCAACTGTATCCAATTGGAAAATGCGTAAAAATTAGTTCTCATAACGTGGGTGGGAAAGATAAAAAAGGGCAGGAGGCGTGTTACTTCTAAGTAGGAAAAAGCAAAGCGAAAGACAGCCCGGAATCCAACTATATTATCTTATAATTGTAATATTCCAACTGCACATGTAGCCATATACGGACACTCAATTCAGAGGTTTAAAATTATGACATTGCACGGAAAAAGAAATAAAAATAACGGGTAAATGCCATTAAAAAGCATAGAATGTGGCATTCTGAAAAGGTTACTGTCCTTTGTGCAGCCCCAGATACCGTGCTGGCGTTTTTCTTTCTTCTCTCATCTCTATGCTGATCTGGACCCTCACGCCGCTGCTGCTGCCCCTGCGCTATACCTGGAAAATTGCCCGCAATGCCTCTGACAGCAAAACCAACCTGCTGGTCCAGCTGACCGATGCGAAGGGGGAGTACCAGGGTAGGGGCGAGGCGGCGCCCAATGTGCGCTACGGAGAATCGCCGGAACGGCTGATGCAGGAGTTTGAGCAGCTGCTGGCTGCGGGTTTGAGCCGCGTGGGCAGCCTGGCAGAGTTGGAAGCTTTGCTGGCTGCCTACCCACCTGCGCACGCGTTGCGCTTTGCGCTAGAGTCGGCCTACTTGCATCGAGAGGCAGCGCAGCGCGGGCTGACCGTGCCCGCACTGCTGGGGGTATCCGCGCCGGCCGCACGTACGCCTACCGCGTTTTCCCTACCCATTATGGATCCCGGCGCTGTGGCTGGCTTTATGCAAGAGCAGGACATGCGGCGCTTTCCGCTGCTGAAAATCAAAGTGAACCAGGAGAGCGGCTACGAGCTGTTGCGTGAGGTAGTGCGCGCCGCGCCGGGGCACCCGCTACTGATCGACGGCAACGAATCCTGGACGGATGCCGATGCGTTGCTGCATTTTCTGGAAAAAATTGGGCAGCTACCTGGCCTGCGCGTGCGCCTGCTGGAGCAGCCCCTACCCGCCGCCTGCACCACCGACTACGAATACCTGCGCCCCCGTACGCCCTACCCCCTGTTCGCCGATGAATCGGTAACCGACACAGCCGATTTCGCGGCCATTGCCCGTCAGTTTCACGGCGTGAATATGAAGCTGATGAAAGCTGGCGGCTACCATAACGGCCTGCGCCTGTTTGCGCAAACCCGCGCCCACGGCCTGCAAACCATGTTGGGCTGCATGGTCGAAACCTCACTGGGCATCTGGTCAGCTCTGCAAGTGAGTGCCCTGGCCGATGTATGCGACCTAGATGGATTTTTGATTCTGCGCGACGAGCCGTTTGGGCTGGTGCATGAGCAGGATGGGGAGTTGGAGATAGTAGAGTTATGAGGTATTGAAGAGAAAGCGTCTGTCATCCTGAGCGGAGCGAAGGACCTTTTCACG
>NZ_JAHWGL010000077.1 GCF_019334315.1 Hymenobacter profundi | reverse complement strand
CAGTCGCTGGAACAGGTGTTTAAGAATCTGACGAAGTAATATGTTTACTTTTCTGCCATCCTGAGCCTGCGAAGGACTTTACCACGGAAGAACGGTATGATAGATAGTAAATACCTGACGCCAGATCGTTTAAACGTGAGAGGTCCTTCGCAGGCTCAGGATGACAGAAGAGTTACGACAATCCTTTTTTATGTATTCCATTCTCCGCAAAGAATTTAACGCCTTCCTCAGCTCGCCGGTCGCCTACGTCGTTATCGGCGTATTTCTGGTGGCTACGGGACTGTTTGTGTGGGTGTTTCCTGATAGCTCGGTGCTTGATTACGGCTACGCCGACCTGCAAACGCTGTTCAACATTGCGCCCTGGATTTTCCTATTTCTGATTCCAGCCATCACCATGCGCACGTTTGCGGAGGAAAAGAAGGCGGGTACTATCGAGCTGCTGCTCACGCGCCCGCTGACGGATGGGCAGATTATTGGCGGTAAGTACTTGGCGTGCTTGCTACTAGCGTTGCTGGCGTTGGTTCCTACCCTGCTCTACTACTACTCGGTGTACCAGCTGGGCAACCCCGAGGGCAACATCGATTCGGCGGCCACTGTGGGCTCCTACCTGGGGCTGGGGCTGCTGGCGGCGGTATTTGCGGCCATTGGTATCTTCGCCTCGGCCATCACCCGCGACCAGATTATTGCCTTCCTGGTGGCCGTGGTGGGGTGCTTCCTGGTATACACAGGTTTCGACTCGCTGGCCTCGGTGTTCGAGGGTAGCACGGCTTACTACATCAGCCAACTCGGCATTGCGGCCCACTACCGCGACCTAAGCAAAGGTCTTATCGACTCCCGCGACCTGCTGTATTTCCTGAGCATGATTGTGGCGCTACTGTGGGCTACGCGGCTGACGTTGCGGAGTAGGAATTGGTGAGCTTTGTTTACCTAATAGCTTTCTAGGATTGATTAGAATATTTTTTGAGTGTCTTTGTGAGTACAGAACAAGAGCTAATAGCCAACAGCCAACGGCCAACAGCTAGCAATAAGCGTCGCGACCTGACCACGTTTTTCGTGGTGATTGGCGCGTTGCTGCTGCTCAATTTCCTGGCCCAGCAGTTCTTCTTCCGTGTCGATTTGACGGAGGAGAAGCGCTACTCCATGTCGCCGGCCACCAAGGAATTGTTGGAGAATCTGAAGCAGCCCGTCACCATCACCGTGTACCTGGATGGCGACTTTCCGCCCGCGTTCCGGCGCTTGCAGCAAGCCACCCGTGAGACGCTAAACGAAATGCAGATCTATGGAGGTAGCAATCTGCACTACGTGTTCGTGGACCCTTCGGCGGCCGGCACTGAGCAGGCGCGCAATCAGTATTACGAAACCCTACTTAAGAAAGGCCTGCGCCCTACTAACCTGGGCGCCAACGAGAACGGCAAGCGGGTCGAGAAAATCATCTTTCCGTGGGCCACGGTGTCGGTAGGTAGCCAGGAGCTGCCGGTGTTGCTACTACGCGGCAACCAGGCTGCCCCCGCCGACGTGCGCCTCAACCAAAGTATTGAGGGCCTAGAGTATGAGTTGGCCAGCACCATCCGGCGCCTGGAGCCCAGCCAGCGCAAGCGCATCGGCATTGTGGAAGGCCACGGCGAACTAGACAACGCCGAAGCCGGCGACCTGATCGGCTCCTTACGCCAGAACTACGATGTGTTTCGGGTGAACCTGACGAAGGTGCGCGATCTGCGCCCGCTCGACGCCATCATTGTGGCCAAGCCCGCCACGGCGTATACCGAGGAGGAGAAGTTCAAGCTCGACCAGTTCATCACCCAGGGCGGCAATACGTTGTTCTTCGTAGATGCCATGCGCGTGAACCTCGACAGCGCCAACCGCGGCGGCATGCTCTCGTTTCCGTTGCAGCTGAATCTGGAAGACATGCTGTTCAAATACGGCGTGCGCATCAACCCCGACCTCATGCTGGACCTCAACTCCGGCGTGATTCCGCTGGTGACCGGCACCCTGGGCGATAAGCCGCAGGTGGAGCCGCTGCCCTGGCAGTTCTACCCCCTCATCAACAACTTCAGCCAGCACCCCATTACCCGCAACCTCGATGCGGTGTACACCAAGTTTGTGAGCAGCATTGATACGGTGAAGGCCGTAGGCATCCGCAAAACGCCGCTCATGTTCACCTCGCGCTACACCCGCGTGCTGCCTGCTCCCGTGCCCGTTAACCTCAACGACGCCCGCCTACCCCCCGACCCCAAGCAGTATAAGCAACGCTTCGAGCCGGTAGGCTACCTGCTGGAAGGGCAGTTCCGCTCGCTCTATGCCAACCGAGCCCAACCCGGCACCACGCAGTTTCAGCCCGAAAAGTCGCCCTTGGCCAAGCCCGCCAAGCTACTCGTCATCCCCGACGGCGACTTCGTGCGCAACGACGTGGACCCGAAAACTGGTAATCCCTTCCGCCTCGGCTACGACCGCCTCGCCAACACCGAATTTGCCAACCGCGAGCTGGTGCTGAATGCCGTGGACTACCTCCTCGACGAAACCGGCCTCATCGCCGTGCGTGGCAAGCAAATCACCCTCCGCCCCTTGGATAAGGTGAAGGTAGCCGAGCAGCGCCAACGCTGGCAACTACTGAATTTGGTGGCCCCGCTAGTGCTGCTTGGCCTGTTTGGCCTGGGCCGGGCATGGTGGCGCAAGCGGCGCTACGCCCGGTTTTAGAAAAACCAGAAACTAGCTTTAAATGTCGCGCATCAAGCGAGTGTGGGGTAGGGGGTAAAAGTCGTTGGATAATGGGTAGGTTCTAGCGCGTCTCAACTCCAACCCCAGAGCCGTTAGGTCTTGGTTTATTCGACGTTACGCTTCACCCCCACGGCCCTATCTTCGAAAAGGAGAGAGCCAGACCAATCGGCCAAGAATAGGTATCAGAACTTAACGGCTCCGCTCTTAACCCCCTTTTCGAAAAAGAAGGGGAACTAGCATTAGCAATCGTAAAACCTGTTAGTTTATGCAATAGCCGCAATGCTAGAATATATTATAAATGCCTTGTTTAAGGGAGTTTTTAGTTGGTTCCTATTTGCCCCAATAGGCTTTTTGTACTTGTATCTGCGGCATCGGAGAAAAGTTAGAGTGCAGCAAGTACTGCTGAAAGATTACGAGAACAGTTATGTAAATGCAGGCCAAATCGTCGCGATTCGTATCGTCGCGGCTACCGGCCTACTGCTGGTACTGGCATTAATGTTTGCGCCGTTGCTTCACTGGTTAAGATCATAGAAAGCCACTCACTCGGGTGCAGATTTTTTTGCCTCTTATTCCTCTAATCCAGCGGATTCTGCACACGCCACCGGAAGATTAGGGTAGGAGGGTGTGTGGGTAGAGAGGTGTGGGTAAGAAATCTGTCATCCTGCGCTTGCGAAGGACCTTATCACCATAGAACGAGTCGTTGGTACGATGGTCATCCTACCGCACTCGCTCGGCTATGCCGAGTGAGGCCTACGCTTGAGGGGCTACGCCCCGAATCCGGCCGCACCGCTTGCATGAAGTCGGCTCAACGGCGTGCAGACGTGCGCAGCGGAGCTGCTTGGGCGTAGTGCTCACTCGTCACAGCCGAGCGAGTGCGCAGGGTAGGAAGTTAAAAAGCCTGTCATCCTGCGCTTGCGCAGGACGACACATTAAAGGGTACTACCAACTACGCGCCTTGCGCTACCATGCGCATGAAACCGCCATCCATCACATAAGTGGAACCCGTCACATAATCCGAATCAGCGGAGGATAGAAACAAGGCCAGCTTGGCGATTTCCTCGGGCTGGCCTGCCCGCTTCATGGGGATGCGCTGCTCGCCTTCTTCGCGTTTTTGCGGGTCGTCGAGGGCTTTTTGGTTCATAGGCGTCAGGATCATGCCGGGGCGAGGTTGTTGACGTTAACGCCATCCTCGGCTAGCTCTAGGGCCAGCGTGCGCGTGAGGTTGCGCAGGCCGCCCTTAGCCGCGCAGTAGTCGGCCGTGCCGGGCGACACTACCTCCTCGTGAATGGACGTGACGTTGACAATCTTGCCCTTGCCGCCGTGCTGCTTGCGATGCTGGGCAAACAGCCGCGCCAGGTAAAACGGCCCGAATAAATCAGTACGAATCGTTTTTTCGAATTCTTCGGGCTGCATCTCCACCACGGGCTTGTGCGCCCCGCTCACACCGGCGTTGTTTACCAGAATATCCACAGTGCCAAACTCCAATAGGGCCTGCTTGAAAAGCTGCTCGGCTTGCTGGGCATCGCTCACGTCGGTTTGTACCACCAAGGCCCGCTGACCAGCTTGCGTTACCTGCTGGCGCGTGTGCTCGGCTCCATCGGCATCGGTGTGATACACCACGACGACGTTGGCGCCTTCCTGGGCAAATAAGATGGCCGTGGCCTGACCAATACCCGAATCGGAGCCGGTGATAAGGGCGGTTTTGTTGGTTAGTTTTTTCATGGAAAAGGAAGTGAGAAGAGTGGATAAGGCAGCCAGAGGGCGGTTGTGCCTCTTCAGCAAACGCGACCAGCAGGGTAGGGTTACTTGGCCGTGAGCATTATTCCCAGGAAGCTGAACCACACCAGATTCCCGCAATATCATCGGAGGATTTCAACACTTCATCCGGCTTATCTAACACTTTAGGTACAAGAAATTCCATGGATCGTCGGGGTTGCTGACTTTTGGAACATACATCTACACAATCACTTACTACTATGAAAAAGGTGCTTTTTCTGCTCGCCCTGGCTGCCGCCTCCCTCTCGGCATCGGCCCAAACCAAAACCGCTACGGCCACTGCCCAAGCGGCCCCTGCCGGCTATCAAAGCATGATGGCGGCTACTATTCAGGAGCTGATGCAAACCGGCGACCCTGCTGCCCTGAAGGCCAGCGCCGCCAAGTTGGAGCGCGTCGCCACCGTAGCCCCCACCGATTGGCTACCCCGCTACTACCAGGCCTACGCGCTCACAACATGCGCTAATACCGGCCCGCTCAAAGAAACTGACCAGGTGCTCGACCAAGCTGAAGCAGCACTGGCACAGGCCCGCAAGCTGGGCGGCGACGAATCGGAACTACTGACGTTGCAGGCACGCATTGACCAGAGCCGCATCCGCGTCGACTTTATGGGCCGCGGGCAGGAGTACGCTGGGCGAGCCACAGAGGCAGCAAATCGGGCGCGGGCACTGAATCCAGCTAATCCGCGCCCCTACCTCATCCTCGCCAACAATGTGTACCATACGCCTACGGCTTATGGTGGCGGAGCAGCGGCAGCTAAATCACTTTTTGAGCAGGCCAAGGTTAAGTTTGACGCCTTCCAGCCAGCTTCGGTCCTGGCACCCAACTGGGGTAAAAACCAAGTGCTGGATTTTTTGAAGAGTTCCGGAGCGGCTATCAACTAGCCTTACGCACAATAACACAGAGGCAGCACAAAGTGCTGAACCGCTGCTACGTATCTTTCTTACTCGCTCAGTGGTCATTATGACCGCACCGCTAATGGTAATGAAACAATCTTCGCAAACCAGTTATCAGCGCAGCAAAGTAGCGTGGCCAATTATGCTGGGCGCCATGAGCCTGCTGGCGCTGGGCATTAGCTTCGACAGCTGTCAGGACTGCCCAATCTTAAGTGCCGATTTTCTAGCTTCTTTCGGTTACAGCTTCTGCTACGCGGTTGGGCTATGGCTGGTAAACGGTTATCCGCCCGCCTGGATTGACCAGCATGCCTCTTGGACTCGGCAGCCGCTGATGCGTTTTGCATGGTCAATTAGTTATGCGTTAGTTGCATCGTTTTTGGTGATTTTTCTGGTAAGCGCGGCCTTTCAACTATTTTATTACCATCAGATTCTGCGTGACTTGCCCTGGCAACGAATCTTTTTTCTGCCGCTGTTATTCGTAGCCATTATTTCCCTGTTTTTGCACAGCCGCTCCTTTTTGTTGGGCTGGCGTGATGCTGCCATCCAAACCGAGCGACTGGAAAAGGAAAGCGCCGTGGCCCGCCTCGATTCGCTGCGCCGGCAGGTAGACCCGCACTTTCTGTTCAACTCGCTGAACGCC
Source organism: Hymenobacter profundi (assembly GCF_019334315.1). GTDB lineage: Bacteria > Bacteroidota > Bacteroidia > Cytophagales > Hymenobacteraceae > Hymenobacter > Hymenobacter profundi. Next base: position 19,583 of record NZ_JAHWGL010000077.1, on the reverse strand, counting down.
CTGACGGTGCTGGTGGAAGAAAACGACCCCGCCCGTGCTACGCGCTTCATCCGGCAGCTAGCCAAGGTGTACCGCTACGTGCTCGATAGCCAGGAGCGGGAAGTGGTGTCGCTTGGCGAAGAGCTAGCCTTTGTGGAGTCCTACCTGCACCTGCAGCGCACCCGATTGGGCGAGGGCATTCAGGTGGAGATACAACAGCCGGGCGCCAACGCCGATACGCTGCTGGTACCACCGCTGGCCGTGCAACTACTGCTCGAAAACGCCCTTAAACACAACGCCACCAGCCAGCGCAACCCGCTGCATATCACAGTAGCAATAGACACTACTGCCCGCGAGCTGCGCGTTGCCAACACGCTGCGCCCCCGCGTCGCGTCCGAATCGACGGGGCTGGGGCTGCGGAATTTGCAGGCGCGCTACGGTTTCCTCACCGACCAGCCGGTACGGATCGAACGCACAGCCACCGAGTTCATCGTGGTGCTGCCGCTGCTAATGCTGGGGTAGGGGCGGCTGGTAGCCGCCCGTGACTAGGGCGCGTGGTTGTTTTCCTGTTCGCAATCTTCATCTTGTCCTGATTTCTCGTTCACCAACGGGCGGCTGCCCGCCGCCCCTACCCTATGCTTACCCCTCTCCGCGCCATTTTGGTGGAAGATGAACCCCTGGCCGCCCGCCGCCTCGCCGACCTGCTCCGCAAGCAGCCAGTGCCCCTAGCGGTAGTCGGTACGGCCGAATCGGTGGAGGAAGCCGCCGAGCTGCTGCGCGCCACGCAGCCTGCGCCCGACGTGCTGTTTTTGGATATCCAATTGGCCGATGGGCTGAGCTTTGAGCTGTTTGAGCGCGTGGAGGTGCGCTGCCCGATCATCTTCACCACGGCCTACGACCAGTACGCCCTGCGCGCCTTCAAGCACAACAGCATCGACTACCTGCTTAAGCCCATCGATGCCGACGAGCTAGCCGCCGCCGTTGCCCGCCTACAGGCCCGCCAGCCGGCCGCAGTACCTGCCTTCGACGCTACGTTGCTCACGCAGCTAATGCAGCAACTACAACCCCAGCCGCAGTATAAGCAGCAGTTTGTGGTGAAGGTAGGTGAGCACCTAAAGGTGATTCCGGTAGCGCAGGTAGCTTATTTCTTCAGCTTCGAGAAGGCTACTTTCCTGCAAACCCGCGAAGGCCGGCGGGTGGTGGTAGACCAAACGCTGGAGCAACTAGAGCAGCTCCTAAACCCGAGTGAGTTCTTCCGCCTCAACCGCGCCTACCTCGTGCACCACACAGCCATTCAGGATATCATCCACTACACTAATTCCCGCCTGAAAACCACCCTCGCCCCCGCCAGCCCCGAGGGCGACGTGCTCGTGAGCCGCGAGCGGGTAAGTGCCTTCCGCGCCTGGTTGGAGCGGTGAGATGGTGAGTTTGTGAGTTTGTGAAGTTGTGATTTTGTGAAGTTGTGAGTAGTGAATACGTCTGTCATCCTGAGCGTAGCGAAGGACCTTATCACACTAGAACGAGTCGTTGTTACGATGGTCGTTCTAGTGTGATAAGGTCCTTCGCTACGCTCAGGATGACAGACGTTTTCTCTACTTCACCACCTCACCACCTCACCACCTCACCACCTCACTACTTACCGCTCCAGCCATTGCTTAAGGGCTGAGGCTTTTTCCCGGCTTACAAGTACTTCTTCACTGGGGGTAGGGTGCAGGTCAAGTTTGAGCTTGCCGTTGAAATAGACGTGGAGGCGCTGCACGGCCGGCAGGTGGGCGATGAACTGCCGGTTGAGGCGGAAAAAATCCTGGGGATTCAAGAGCTGCTCCAGCTGCTCCAAGGTATACTCAACTACGAAGCGTTGGCCTTCCTGTGTGACGAGGGTAGTGGTTTCGTGGCGGCTCTGGAACCACCCTACCTGCGCCGTGGGCAACGGGAGCAACTGCTCGCCACTGCGAACCAAAAACCGGGTTTTATAGGTCTGCTGGGGCGCAGCCAGCGTTTCCAGCAGGCGCTCTAGTCGCTGTGCCGGGTCGGGGAGGGTAGGCGGGGTAGGCCAGTGGTGTAGCTTGGTGAGGGCGGCTTGCAACTCCTTCAGCTTCACAGGCTTTAGTAGGTAGTCGATGCTGTTAGCCCGAAAGGCCCGAATGGCGTATTGGTCGTAGGCCGTAGTGAAAATGACCGGGCTTCGCACCACGGTCTGCTCAAACAGCTCGAAGCTCAGCCCATCGGCCAGCTGAATGTCCGACAAAATCAGGTCGGGGGCAGGGTGGGTAGCAAGCCAGGCCAGGGCGCCGGCTACGCTATCGAATACAGCCAGCACCTGCGCCCCGGGTGCCGCCTGTAGTAGCAGCCGTTGCAGGCGCTCAGCAGCCGGGTATTCGTCTTCGAGTAGTAGAACAGTCATGGTATGCATTCTACTGAATAGATAGAAAGAGAAAAACTAGCAAGTGAAAATCAGGTGCAGCAATTAGCTCAAATTGCGTACAATACGTAGGTAGTATATACTGTTTTCCGCCCTTTCCTTTCACACTTCAGGATGATTCGCACAATACTCGTTGATGACCATGCCATTATTCGGGATGGTATTAGCTACCTGCTACAGCAGGAACCCGATATTGAAATAATTGATCAGGCTGGTAATGGCCAGGAGTTGCTGGAGAAGCTACAAGAGGCGCCGGTCGACGTGGTGCTCATGGATATTAATATGCCCATTATGGGTGGAGAAGAAGCAACGCGCCGCGTGCGTGCGCTCTACCCGCAAACGCACATACTGGTTTTGTCTATGCTGGACCATGAAGCCTACATCACCCGTATGTTGCAGGCCGGCGCTTCTGGCTATATTCTGAAAAATGCTGGTAGAGAGGAAATTACGTTTGGTATCCGCACAGTAGCTGCCGGACGTCACTTTCTGTGCTCCGAACTGGGTTTTCAGATGCTGTACAAGTTGCAAAACTCCAGCGGCAGTACCGCGCCTACCATCACCAGCGAACCGGTAAAAAAGGAGTCTATTCTGTCGCGTCGCGAGCTGGAAGTGCTGAAGCTGATTTCCGAAGGACTTACAACCAGTGAAATAGCCGATAAGCTGTACAACAGCAAGCGTACTATCGAAACGCATCGGCAAAACATGATGGAAAAAACCCAGGCAAAAAACACTGCCTCTCTGATTAAGTATGCCCTCAACCATGGCTTGATTGACTAGCGAATGCATTGCTTTTCCATTGCTGAATCATTACATAGTGCAAACAGCTTGTAATAGTAATAATCTGTAAATCAATAGTTTATATAACCTTTTATTCAGCAAAATCGTTACTTTGGCAGCTGTATCAGTAAGTGTAGGCGAGCAATTAGCTTGGGTAAGCAGAACAATAATTCTATCTGCGCGATGTTATCTACGGCAATAATCGCTTCGCTTCACTAGCCTCACATTCCAGCCCTAGTCTCATGCAGGTATACCGGGAAATTCTTCCAAATAGCTATCTGGTCATTTTGGTGGAGTCTGCACCGGCAGCAACCGATGCGGGGCTGTTGCGTAGCGCGCTGCGGCAAGCCAGCCGCAGCGGCAAAGAACAGGTCTGGCTTGATTGCAGCGGAATTTCCTTCCTGCCGTTGGACATGCTGCCTATACTAACGCGTTACGCCGCATGGCTGCGCCGCCGACATACCTCCCTGGTTGTGTGTCACCCGCCGGCCACTGCTGCCGGTACTAGCCTGGAGGAAATCAGCCATGGCACCTTGCTGATAGCCAATACATTGCTAGACGCAGAGCTAATAGCCTCAGAAGGCGTCAGCGAGTAGGAAGTAGGTGCGTGGTGGGGGTGATGGACAAGACAGGTAGCCGCACGGTAAACAGACCATTATCGGTTTCCACTTGCACTGGTTGAGGAGCTTGCAGCAACTCGTAGCGCCGCCGCACGTTGGCCAGCCCTACCTGCGTGTGGGGGCGCAGGCCAGCTGTGCGCGGGCGTACGGGGTTTTGTACCGTCAGGTAGTTGGTGCTAGAGTCATAGGCAATGGTGAGCAGCAGTGGTTGCTCTTGTGACGCTACGTTGTGCTTAAGAGCGTTTTCTACCAGCAGTTGCACGCTAAGCGGTGCCACGTGCCGCGCCTGCACGGCATCCGGCACATGATAGACCACGCGTAGATTGTCGCGGAAGCGGGCTTTGTGCAGGGCCACGTAGGTTTCCACAAAAGCCAGCTCCTCGTGCAAGGGCACGGTGGCCTGGTCGCGGCTCAGCAACACGTAGCGGTACACATCGGCCAGCTGCTCCACAAACTGCTGGGCCGGCTCGTTGTCTGGCTCAATCAGCGCCGACAGCGTGTTCAAGGAATTGAATAGAAAATGTGGGTCCAGCTGATTGCGTAGCGCCTCTAGCTGACTTTGCACCCCGGCACTTTGCAACTGCTCGGCCTGGCGCACATTCCAAAGCCATTGCTCAAAGAAATGGCGGCTTTCGTAGATAAGTTGCACTACGGTAGTCGGAATCAAGTTGAAGGCCACTTGGACCAACAGCGTGCGTGCTTCGAGGGGGAAAAAGGCGGGTAACACCAAATGTAAAAAGACCAGCAGCACCACCGAGGCTACACTGGTATACAGCACACAGGCCACCGCCAGCCACCACAGGCGGCGGGCCGTGTGCTCTACGCCAGGAAAGCGCTGCAACAGCAATTCCCACAGCAGCCGGTTGCCCAGCCACAGCACCGTTGTGAAGAGTAGCGAAATGCTCCAATTCACCAGAAAATGCATCCACGAGCTGAACCGGTGTGGGTCGTCGCTCAGCAGCGTGATCAACAGCGCGAGTAGCGGAATCCCCAGTAGGCGTAGGCGGTAGTCTTTCATACATGTGGCCCGACGATCAGCCCCGACAAGCGCTAGGGTAGATCGTCGAGCCAAAGAACGTCATTACGGGCGAGCCAGCAGGGGCAAACCGCTCAGCGCGTGCCAGTACAGCCAGCCCACAGCGCCCGCGTAGCCCAGCGCCACCAGGGCCATAGCGCCAGTTTGCACGCCAGCCCGCAGGCGCGGGGCCATACGCGCCAGCAGCCAGCCAGCAAAGGGTAGGGCTTGCAGGGCGTGCAGCCCCAGAAAATGCGCGGCCCGCAGGTCGCCGGCGCGGGTGCTCCAGCCCAGTAGGGGCAGGCCCGCGCCACCATCGGCAGCGCCTACCGTGTGCGCCATGCGGCCGCTCATGGCGCCGCCTATCATGCTGCCTATCAGAAACAAGCCCAGCCCCAGCCGGATGCCCCACACCCACGCCACCGACCCAATAGGTCGGTGCTGGAACGTGAGCCACAACGCCCACACAATGGCCGCGGTATTCACCATTATCAGCACGCCCATAGTGCCAAAAACAGCTCCGTTGAAGGCGCTGCTCACGTTGAAGTGAGAGGTGGTGCCCCGCGCCGCCTGCAAGCAAACCAAGACAATTTCGCCGGCCATGGTGATGCCCGCCAAACGGCTGATGCGTCGGGCTTTGGACTGAACTGCCGTTGGAAAATCGGCCAGGAGCCAGCCGAGCGTCCAGAGGTAGAGCACCCCCGAAGCGCCGAATTTAAGCGGCTTGATCCACACGTTCAGCCCCGTAACGGTGCGATGGTCCAGGGACCCGAGCGCCACGGCGCCAACCACTACCGCCACATGCAGCCACCCTACCCAAGTGAGTAGGGGGTAGGAGTCGTGCAGCAGGCGCAGCCAGGCCGGGCGGTGCCAGCGAGCGGGTAGGCCACGGGCCGAAAGCCGAAAAGCGGGGGCAGGAACCAGGGTCGTTTTCATAGGAAGCAGCGTTTGCGGTGGAAAAACTTTAGGTAGCTAAGGCAGGGATAGGGTAGAACCGGCGCAGACCTGCGTATAGCAGCAGCCCTACCGGACCCAGCAGAAAGGTGAGCACCAGCGCGGGTACCAGGAGCAGGTGGGGTAGGCTGCGCCCCTGGGCGTCGCGCAGTGCCCAGGCGCCCACGGCCAAATCGAAGCAGAGGTAGTGCACCCAACCGGCCAGCAGTGCCCACGGGTCCTGGAACAACGCGGCTACCTCGGCCAGGGAGCCGAAACCGCCCTCGCCGCCGTGGGCGCTCAGGTAGTGATACCCGATGCACGCCGCGTAGGCGGCGGCCAGCACCAGCGGCAGCGCCCCGTTGCCTACCACATGGCGCGTAACGCGCCAGCGGGGCGCTACCAGCAGCAGCCCCCAGCCAACTAGTGCCGCAACATTAGCCAAGCGAAATAATAGAGCAGGTAGGGCAGCGTCAGACATAGCAGCAAGGAGTAAGTATACAGCCGTAAATGTCGCTGTAAAGGTCTCTGCCAGTGATGCAAATGTGGGTGAAACAGTAAGGAAGAAAGGTGAGGCAGCGAAAAAAGCAGGTGAACCGTAGGCCGAAATCTTAACTCGCACCGCTGTGCCGCGTATTTCGAGGGCGTGAACTACTTTACTCGTTTGCTTTTGCTCCTACCAGTAGCGCTGGTTACTGTGCCTGCTGCCGCTCAAATCGGTCTTGGCATAGCCCCGCGCGATAGCAGCCGGAGGGAGCGACACCGCAAGGTGGTAGTGCAACTCGATCAGCGCTTTTCGCCCCTCAACGGCAAGCTGGTGGGCATCTACGGAATGAAGGTAGGCTTGGAGTGGCGTGGACGGTTGCGGGCGGGCTTGGGCGGCTATTTCCTAAGCGGTGGCGTACCCGCGCGCCTGGCTCCACCGCCCCGGCTGCCACCCGGCACCGATAGCGAGTTGCGCTTTCGCTACGTAACGGTCTACGGCGAGTACGTGCTCATTGGCACGCCACGCTGGGAGCTGAGTACTCCCACGCAGTTCGGCTTCGGAACGGTCTTCTCTAGCTTCCGCCTACCCGACGGCGACCGGCAGCAGTCCCCCATCGATCATATCTGGATGGTAGAGCCCTCCGTGGTAGGGCACATGCGCGTGTTTCGGTGGATAGGGGTAGGCGCCGGCGCCGGCTACCGACAGATGCTTTTCCTGAACCAGCGCGAAGAGCGCGAGCTAAGCGGCATAATCCTGATCGGCCGGGTCAAGCTTTTCTTAGGCGACTTATACCAGATCGTGCGCGGCCGGGAGCGGCTACTGTCTCAGAAAGGGTTATAGCTTTTCTTGAGTTTGTGAAGTGGTGAGATTGTGAAGTTGTGAGATTGTGCATAAAAGTGTGTCTGTCATCCTGAGTGCAGCGAAGGACCTTAGCACGTGAGGACGAGTCGTTGTTACGCTTGTCGTGCGTGCGTGATAAGGTCCTTCGCTGCACTCAGGATGACAGACGCACTTTTATGCACAATCTCACAACTTCACAAACCCACACTCCCTACCCACGTCCAGCGCGACGGTCGAGCCAGGTCATGACGGGGGTAGCTAGTATGCCGTGCATGACGATAGAGGTGAGGACGGTGAAGCCCGTTATCACCCAAAGCTGCTCAGAATTAACAAACTCGCCTTTTTCCAGAGCAAAAGCCAGATAGAAAAAGGAGCCGATACCCCGGATGCCGAAGAAGGAAATAGCGGCTCGCTCCGGCAGTGTAGCCCGCGAGCCATACAGCGTGAGCATACCACCCAGCGGACGAATCACGAACAGTAGCAGCAAGCCCAGCGCAGCTTGCGTCCAGGTAAGGGTAACGAGCAGCCCGTTGGCTAACGCACCGCCAAACAACACGAGAATCACCACAATAAATAGGCGCTCTAGCTGGTCGGTGAAAGCGTGCATTTGCTGATGATACTCATGGGCTTTCTCGTTGCCGCGCAGCGTAATGGCTGCTACAAATACGGCGAGGAAGCCGTAGCCGTGCGTCAGTTCCGTGAGGCCATACGTGGTGAACGTAACGGCCAGTACGATAAACCCGTACGCCGAGCCTTTTATCTCGATATGCTTGGGCAACCGAAAAATCAGCTTGCCCATCGTTTGTCCAATCAGCCAACCCAGGGCCACGCCCATGCCAACGCGGTAGAGCACATCGTACCAAGCCCACTCAAACAAACGGTCTTGCAGGGAAGTAGCAGCCGGAATAAGCGCCAGCGCCAGATACACGAAGGGAAAAGCGAGGCCGTCGTTCATGCCGGCCTCGGCCGTGAGGGCAAAGCGCACGGTGTCTTCCTGGCCTTCGCCGGGGTCGCCTACCTGCACGTCGCCGGCCAGCACGGGGTCGGTGGGGGCGAGGGTAGCGGCTAGTAACACGGCTGGGGCCGGCGCAATGGCTAGTAGCCACCAGGCCGTTAGGGCAAAGCTGGCAATGGTCAGCAGCATCAGCACCAGTACCAGCAGCAGCGGCATACGCCACTTGCGTAGAGAGAAGGAGCGGTCAATTTTGAGGCCGGTGCCGGTAAGCGCCACAATCACGCACAGCTCAAACAGGTGGGTGGCTAACGTATTGTTGTGTAGCGGAATAGGGTCGGGTAGGCCCAGGGGTAGCGAATAAGCCGCCAGTCCCAGCCCAATAAAAACGATGGGGTAGGAAAGTGGGTATTTAGCCATCACCGGTGGCAACCAGGCCACTCCCATAATAGAAATGCCCAGCAGCACCAGTATGATATTATACAACGACATGAGGAGGGGAAAACGTAAAATAGCTCTTACGTGAAATACAACCCAGTCGCTGTCGTAACCATGTACTATGGTAGGAGTATCTTGTTTTATGCGGATTCAGACACCAAAATTTGTGGTGTTTTAGTAGGATGGCGGCTGCCTGCATCGGCGGACAAGCAGCAGGAGTACACGCAAGGCTATTGGCTGCAATTATGAAAGTATTGGGTTGCAGAATTATTAGCACAACGTTTCGGAGTGCTTCTGATGCGCTGCTAGCAAAAGGGTTAGCCTTGCTTCAGGGCCTCGCGTAACGTGCTGCGCCGGTCGAGCTTGCCCGACGCGGTGGTTTTAAATTGTGCCAGAAACAGCAGCTGGCGCGGGCGCTCGTATTTACCAAGTCGCTGGGCTAGTAGGTGAAGGAGTTGCTCTTGCTGCGCCGAGGGTAGGGACGCCCCTTCCAGCACGGCCGTCACTTGCTCGCCTAGGCGCTCATCGTGTAGGCCGGCTACGAAAGCACGACGCGTCACATTCAACTCGGCTAAAGCCACTTCCAGCACCAGCTCTACCTTTTCGGCCTGCACCTTCACGCCGCCACTGTTAATCACGAAATCGGCCCGGCCCAGCCATTCGAAGGTATGCTGATCGAGCAGGCGCACCTGGTCGTTGGTGATGATGAGCTGGTCGTTGGTGACATCGGCCCGGATGGCCAGGCAACCCCGCTCGTCCTGCTCTATATGGATGCCCGGCAGCACACGGTAGTGGGGTGAGGCCTCGGGGCCGTTGAGGCGACGCAGGGCAATGTGCGAGGCCGTTTCCGTCATGCCGTAGGTGAGGTAGACGGGCACTGTGAGCTGCTCAATCTGCCGCGTGAGACTTGCGTCGGTAGGGGCGCCGCCCACCAAAATCACTTTCATTTGGTTGAGCTGCTCGGCCCGGCCGGCATCCAGAAGGGCACGCAGCTGCAAGGGCACAAACGAGGCAAAGGCTATGGTGGCAGCAGCGGGCAGCAGAGCCAGCGGGTCGGCCTGGGGCTCTACGATGGTGATGGGCATGTTGCGCTCAAAGCCGCGCACCAGCATCATCAAGCCGCCCACAAACTCACAGTTCAGGCAGGCCAGCAGGGGCGTATCGGGGCCAAGGTCGAAGTAGTCGCCGGTGCGGGTGGCGCTGGCGGCCAGCTGGTACCGCGTCATGCGCACCGTTTGGGGCTGCCCCGTAGAGCCAGAAGTTTGCAGTTCAAACTCCAGCGTGCCGTTCAGCCACTGCCGGCAAAAGTCCAGCACGCGAGCCTCGTAGCCGTTCAGCTCGGTAGGCGAGTTGGCAGGGTATTGCTGAATATCGGCGTAGTGAAATGTGCGACCGTTAAGTACAAGCGAGTCGGGGAGAAGCGAGGGGGCAGACATAAAGAGGGTAGGGCGCGAATAACGGGTGGTTAACTTATTACAACCAGTACCGCATACGAAGCTCCCGACCAAAAGGCAGAAAATTGCTTTTCGTGGCCTATCGCAAGTCCCGTATCACGTTAGCAGCCAACGGCGAAATTTGCGCTCGGTCGGCAACGTCAGCACGCACAGCGCCACCAGCAATACCCCGAAAAACAGTAGGTTCACCCACTCGCTGGTAAGGTGATAGAGTAGCAGGGGCGGCAGGCTCACCAGCGCCAGAAAGCTGTTGCGCAGCAGCACCACACTTTGGTAAATGCGCAGGTTCTCGGCTTCGGGACGGCGTAGGTTGGGGCGCATACGCCGGAATACCAGGTAGATACAGCCCATCACCAGTACGAGCAGCACCAGCAGCAACACCACAACCAGGGCAGTATTTTGCTTGGTATTGGTCGTTTGCAACCGATGGTCCGTCAGCAATACCAACGTCAGCATCAACCCGCCCAGCACCAGGTACTGTAGGATATGCATACGGCGGATGCGACGGATAGCAAGCATAGCAATAGTACGACAAGAATAGGGTAGGCTGGCTATAAGCTGCTACGTAGCACCAAGGCGTAATGTGCCACTACTGCCAATCACCTACTGCGCTTTTTCCTGTTTCAGCCGTTGCAACATCTGCTGCATCTCCCCAATCTCCCGCTTTTGGGTCTCAATAATATTGTCGGCCAGCTTGCGTACTTCGGGGTCGTGTATGTTGGCCCGCTCGCTGGTCAGGATAGCAATGGAGTGGTGCGGAATCATAGCCTTCATCCAGCGCGAATCATCCACGAAGGTCTGGGAGCGCACCATCGTGAGGGCCGCTACAAATACCACCACGCTACCTGCCACAATTAGCAGGTTGCGTTGCTTGTTTTGATACATGTGGCGCATGAACCCTAGCATGATAAGCGCCATCGGCGTCACCATCAGAATGGTCATGTAGAAGCGCGTGAGGCTGAAATACACGTGGTCTAACGCGTAGGTATTCAGGTACATCACCACATACATGACTACAAACGACACAGCCAGCATCAGGAAGAAACGGGGGTAAGGATTTTCGTTTTTCATGGTCGAAGAGAAAAGAAAAGGAATCTGTTTCTCATACGAACCCCTACTACCCCGTGGCAAAACCATCCGGTATTTTGTACTTGCCCTGCCCGAATTCTGAACAGGGCAAATGACACTACTCTAAATTGCCCACATGGGTGCGTTGCGTGGTTCGATGGCCGAAGGGATTCTTCCAGATAACGTCCAGCGCAATATAGTGCACGTAGGAGGGCGAGGTAGTGCCTAGTCGATTGGCCATATAGCCCACATCAAAAATGAAAGGCAACGACTTAGGCGCCAGCGAATAGTACCCCACAAAGCGGCTTTCATGGTAGGCGAGGCGCATCCACTGGCTGGAAGCAGACAGCTTACTGGCCGAAAATAGCTGCTCGGAGCTGATAATGAGGCGATGTACTTTAGCCGCGTCCAGATTGAGGGTCAGTTGCAACCGCACGCGGGAGCGGAGTTGAAAAGACTCGGCTTCCCTGGTGAAAGTAGGAGTATAAAATTTCCGAAACTCCTGCCGGAACGTGGGTACAAACTTGAAGCGGGCATTTTCCAGCACGTACGAAAAGCGGCCGTATGCTCTGAACTCCTGCTCAAAAGCCGGATCCTCATGCTCGTATGGGTAGCGGTCGGCGTACTCGTCTTGGCGACGGTAGCTCACGGCAAAGGAGCTTTGCCAGTGCTTGTGCAAGCGGTAGTAAAACTCCTGATTTAAAACTAGGATAGACGATTTATCCAGCGGATTGTAATCCGTAGGCTTGCTCTTGCGCCCCACCCCAATGTAGGACATAGACTGCCATTTCTTGAGTGAATCGAGGTCTTGCCGAATGCCTACTGCCAGCCACTCGGCAGTATGTGCCTGACCCAAGCCCGGCGGACTAATCTGGGCGAATACTGGGGTACTTATACTACAGACAACAACAAAAAGAATCTTTTTTACCTGCATTGCTCCTCATTAGCGTGCAGTCGTGCGGCCTCGTTGGCCATGCACGACAGAAACAGAAGTGCGCCATGCTGTTTTTGTATGAGCAGGCTAAAAATCTGCTTGCATAAATGTGGTTTAAAAGCTGTCAGTTAATACTATAAACCCCTGATCTTGCAGCTTATACTCCCTGCCTTTACAACGAACGGCTAACACAACTCCTGCAAACTGACGCAGGGGACGCTGAAGGATACATGAAGACAAGGTTACTTTTTCATGAAAAAGCGCCTGATACGCCTGCTTTTTAGTAGGCGTATCAGGCGCTTGAACTGACAAGTAAACCGCAGTCCGGAGTGCTGTCTATGGGAACTTGGGGTATTTCGAGAAGTCAGGCTGACGTTTTTCCAGGAAGGCGTTCTTGCCTTCTTTGGCTTCCTCGGAGAGGTAGTAAAGCAACGTAGCATTACCAGCCAGTTCCTGAATACCAGCCTGACCATCTAGCTCAGCGTTGAACGACGACTTGAGCATACGCAACGCCAGTGGGCTCTTTTGCAGAATCTTGCGGCACCACTGTACCGTTGTTTCTTCCAGCTTATCCAACGGCACTACCTTGTTCACAAGACTCATGTCGAGGGCTTCCTGGGCATCGTACTGGTCGCAGAGAAACCAGATTTCGCGCGCCTTCTTCTGCCCCACGATACGAGCGAGGTAGGAAGCTCCGAAGCCGCCGTCGAAGGAGCCTACCTTGGGGCCGGTCTGCCCGAAGCGGGCGTTGTCAGCAGCAATGGTTAGGTCGCAGACTACGTGCAACACGTGCCCACCGCCAATGGCCCAACCGGCCACCATGGCAATAACTGGCTTGGGAATGGAGCGAATCTGCTTTTGCAGGTCCAGCACGTTCAGGCGAGGCACGGTATCGTCGCCCACGTAGCCGCCGTGGCCCCGTACGCTTTGGTCGCCGCCCGAACAGAAGGCCTTGCCGCCCTCACCAGTCAGGATAATTACGCCCAAATCGGTGCGGTTGCGGCAGATATCCATGGCTTCAATCATCTCCTGCACCGTGAGTGGCGTGAAGGCGTTGTGCACCTGTGGGCGGTTGATGGAGATTTTGGCGATGCCCTCACATTCAGAGAAAAGTATTTCCTGAAATTCTTTAATGGGTTTCCAGTCGAGTTGTTCAGCCATACAAGTGGGTGTTGGTCAGTTAAAGTAAAGCAGGAACGTCATGCCTCATCTGGCGTCTGCTTGTCGAAGCATGACGTTCTTTTAGTAAAAAATAGACTACGCAAAAGCCGCTTTCACAGTGTTGCGGTAGTGTTCAAAAAAGGCGGCGTTGGTCTGACTGTCGGTGGTGATTTCCAGCAGGGCCGCGCCGCCTTCCGCTGCAAAGAAAACGGGTAAAGCCGATTCGAGTTCTGCGAAAGATGAAACCGCGAAGTAGCGCAGCCCAAAATCCCGCGCCGTATTCTCGGCCCGCAACGGCTGGCGCGTCTCGAAGAACTCCTCCAACTCGGGCTGCTGGCGTGGCCCATCAATGAGCCGGAAAATGCCGCCGGCGTGATTGTTCAACAGCACCACGCGCAGGTTGGGGGTAGGGTAGTTGTGCCAAAAGGCGTTGCGGTCGTAGAAAAACGCCACGTCGCCGGTGAGCAGCACTATCGGCCGCTCTGGTTGGGCCAGCGCTGCGCCTACCGCCGTGCTGGTGCACCCATCAATACCACTAGTGCCCCGGTTGGCAAACACCTCCACCGCCCTACCCTGGGGTAAGCCGATGATGTTGGCATAACGCACGGCCATACTATTGGCGAGGTGTAGTGCGGAATATTCGGGTAGGGAGTGTAGGGCCTTGTGAATAGCCATGAATTCGTTGAACGGCTGGTTGGGTTGCTGGAAGAACGTGTCCAAAAAGTCCGTTGCCTGAGCATTGGCACGTTGCCAAGCCGCTGTGTAAGAAGCTGAGGGTACCTCGGTTTCAGCAGTAGCAAAAGCGGCTGGCGAGGTAGGACTCGCCACACGAGTAGCATCGGCCGGAAAGGGCGGACGCATAGCCGTTGTGTCAAGAATCGAACTTGAATCAACGGCTTCAGAGACTCCTATACTATCTGTGCTACCAATTGCAGTCAAAGCAGCAAAGAAGTCGGCTGGCTCTACGCGGATTACCTGAGTGAGCGCGCGATAGGCATCAGCCACTTCGCCTGCGGCTTGTATGTGCCAGTGCTGCGCAATTGGCGCATTGCGCAGATACAATTTCAGCGCCTTAGAAATCAACGACTGCCCGAAGGTAAGCAGTAGGGTAGGCCGTAGAGACTCTTTCAGCGTCTGATTCTGTGCAGCCAGAAATACATCTTGCTGACCTATTGCCGAGGGTAGGTTGGCAATGGTGTCGCCTACAACAGGCACATCAAACGCTATGGAAAAATGGTGTAGTGCTTGTTGCAATGCAAGCTCCCACGGGTGCTGACCGGCTACCACCAACACACGCGCGGCGTTGCGGATGGTGTCGCGTAGAGCGGCCGCCTGGCTTGGCAATAACACCGGCGCACTAATTTCCTCCCGAATCACCTTTACCGGCCCAAACGTCAATTCCTCGCCTGCTTTTGGGTAAAAAGGCTCCCGCAGCGGCACATTTACCTGTACTGGTCCGGCGGGTGCTCGTTGTGCCAGGTTGATGGCCTCATTCACAATCCGCGCCGCGTGCCACTCTGCATCGGGGTGTGAGGTATCGACGGGTAGGGTGAACGAGCCCTTGGCGTGGGCACCGTACAAATCCGTCTGCCGGATAGTCTGGCCATCGAGCTGGTCGATCCACTCCGGGGGACGGTCGGCGGTGAACACCACCAGTGGAATCTGTTGAAAATACGCCTCCGCCACAGCTGGCGCGTAGTTCAGCCCCGCCGTGCCGGACGTGCACACCAGCGCCACCGCCCGCCGCTGCGCCTGCGCCAAGCCTAAGCCGATAAACGCGGCGGCCCGCTCATCGGGCACCGTGCGCACCTGCACGCCGGGGTGGCGGGCAAAAGCAATGGTCAGTGGCGCGCACCGCGAGCCGGGCGACAACACCGCGTCGGTAATGCCCAATTGCGCGCAAATTTCGGGGATGTTGTGGATAGCTTGGAGGGACATGAATAGCGAGTACGTAATTGAGTTGATACAAAACCCATTGTCATCCTGAACTTGCGAAGGATCTTATGCCCGCAGAACGATTGATGTAACAACGACTCGTTCTGCGGGCATAAGGTCCTTCGCAAGCTCAGGATGAAAGAGGGAAAGATGCATTGTCCTACTCCAAAACCGCCCCAATCGTCTGGAGTTTTAACTCCGTTTCCTGCCACTCGCGGGTAGGGTCGGAGTCGGCGGTGAGGCCGGTGCCGGCATAGAGAAAGGCTTCGTTGGGGCGCAGCTGCAAGCAGCGTAGGTTCACGAACAAGCGTGAGGAGCCGGTTTCAGGCAGGTTCACCGGGCCAAGGAAACCGGCGTAGTAGGCGCGGTCGTAGCCTTCGTGGCGGCGCAGGAACTCCAGGGCCGGCTGCTTGGGCATACCGGCCACGGCGGGGGTAGGGTGGAGCAGGCGCAGCATGTCGGTGCCCAGGTTAGGGAAGGGTACTTGGTTGAGCTGCACGGCAAAATCGGTGCGTAGATGCAGCAAATTGCCAGCTGCGGCCACGCGAGGGCCGCGCTCATCGTACTCACGCAGGCGCAACTGCTTGAAGCAGTTGACGATGTAGCGAGCTACCATGGCGTGTTCTTCCATCTCCTTCGCCGTCCACAACGAGGCCGCGGGCGCTACCCCCGGTTGGGCCAGCTGGGTGCCAGCCAGGGCCATCGTCCGAAACACAGAGTCTTCGGTGATTTCGGCCAGCACCTCGGGCGTAGCGCCCAGCCAGGTGCCTACCCCCGGCGCACTCACCAACGACACGAAGGCATTAGGATAGCGCTGCTGCAAGTCCTGAAACGCTGCTAGCGCATCAAACCCCACCGGTAGTGGCCGCCGCACCGCCCGGCTCGATACCACTTTTTGTACCTTACCCTGCTCAATGGCCGCCACACCAGCAGCTACAAACAACTCATAATCAGCCTGCGAAGAGGCTTTTGGGATAGGCTGCGGGCTCATATGCCACGGCAACGGGGCCGTGGGGGGTAGAGCCGCAAAACGCTGCCGCAACTCCGGCAACCGAACCGCCGCCGCCGCACTCACCTGAATTTTATCAGGGGTAGCCAGATCGAAAAACAAGTCGGCGGGTAGGAACAGCGGCGGGTTGTGGTCGGAATCCCAGAACGGAAAGAAGGCAAAACCAGCGGGTGCAGTTGGCTCCAGCACCGGTGGTAGGCCCGTGAGGGCAGTATCGGCCTTCAGGGTAAGGCACAACCGGGCATGGGCAGCACCGGGCAGGCGCCACAGCGCCACCGGCCTACCTGACGTAAGGGCCAGGGCCACCAACTGCCGCAGCCGCATCGCCGTCGGCAGCTCCGGGTTCCAGGCAAGTTGCTGCATGGTTTGTTACGAGTGGGGTGTTAAAGAAATAATAGAACGTCATGCTGAGCTTGTCGAAGCATCTCTACCGTAAGTAATTTCTAACGGCTGAGAATTACTTACGGTAGAGATGCTTCGACAGGCTCAGCATGACAGACAACTATCATCTCACTTCTTAGGTAAATCAATCACCGCCGTCGTAATGCGACTAATGCACACCAGTGCGCCGGTTTCTTCGTGGGTGATGCGAATTTCCCAAACCTGCGTAGTGCGGCCCACGTGCACGGCGGTGGCGCGGCCTACTACGTAGCCGTCGCGCACACCCTTGATGTGGTTGGCGTTGATTTCCAAACCCACGCAGGCTTTTTGGGTCCGATCTACCTGCAACACGGCACCAATGCTGCCCAGTGTTTCGGCTAGGGCTACGGAGGCCCCACCGTGCAGCAGGCCCATGGGCTGGTGCGTGCGGTGGTCTACGGGCATACGGCCCACCAAATACCGGTCGCCTACCTCAGTCAGCTCAATACCAAGATGTTCGCCAAGCGTATTGCGACATAAAGCGTTCAGCTCAGCTAGATCAACGGGAGAATTCGTCATAGATTGATAACAGCGCAACGTGGATTTCGGCCTCAAAATCCTTACTTTCGGGAGAATTCAGCAAAGCTAGCGGGAAAGTGAGCGTCAAAAAAATCTACCTGATCCGGCACGGCCAGACCGATTTGAACGTGCGCGGCATTGTGCAAGGCAGCGGCGTCGACTCCAGCCTGAACGAGGTAGGGCGGCGGCAGGCGGCGCAGTTTTTCGCGGCCTACGGCCACGTGCCTTTTGCGAAAGTATACACCTCTGTGCTGCAGCGCACTCACCAGTCGGTGCAGGCGTTTCTGGATCTGGGCCTACCCCACGAGCAGTATGCAGGCCTCAACGAAATCAGCTGGGGCGCGCGCGAAGGCACCCGCATCACGGCCGAGGAAGACGAAGAATACCACCACGTATTGCAGCAGTGGCGCTTGGGCAATACCAGCATCCCGATGATAGGCGGCGAAAGCCCCGACGATGTAGCCGCCCGCCAGCGCCCAGTTATCGACCTGATTCTGTCGCGCCCCGAGGAAGAAACCGTGCTGGTGTGCATGCACGGCCGCGCCATGCGCGTACTGCTCTGCCAACTGCTGGGCTACCCTCTCAGTTGTATGGATGCCTTTGAGCACCACAACCTGTGCCTGTATCTGCTGGATTATACCGGCTCTATGTTCACGGCCCGCAATTTCATGGACATTGCGCACTTAGCGTAAGCAATAACCGTAGAACGTCATTCCGAGCTGGTCGAGGAATGACGTTCTACAGTGTAGGCGTAATCCTTAGATTGCGCCTCGCAACACAATCTATTACTTGCCTGCCCGGAAATTCGGGCTAAATTTGGCGTTCCAACCCAAGCACAAAAAGCAGATGGCTGA
The DNA here is from genome assembly GCF_019334315.1 of Hymenobacter profundi. GTDB lineage: Bacteria > Bacteroidota > Bacteroidia > Cytophagales > Hymenobacteraceae > Hymenobacter > Hymenobacter profundi. The sequence continues at coordinate 1,766 of NZ_JAHWGL010000077.1, read as the reverse complement.
AATCATCAAAATGCCTAAAATGAGCGACACCATGACGGAAGGCGTCATTGCCGCGTGGCTCAAGAAGGTAGGCGATACAGTGAAGTCCGGCGACGTCCTGGCCGAAGTCGAAACCGATAAGGCCACGATGGAGCTGGAAAACTACGACGACGGTACCCTCCTCTATATAGGTCCGAAAGAAGGCGAAAGCGTGCCCGTTGACGGCGTGCTGGCCATTATCGGCAAAGAAGGCGAAGATATTTCGGGTCTGCTGAACGGCGAATCCGGCGGAAGCGCTCCGGCTGCTGAGGCTGCCCCGGCTCCTGCTGCCGAAGCTCCGAAAGAAGAACCTAAACCAGCGCCGGCTCCCGAAGCCGCCAAGCCCGCTGCTCCGGCGGCCCCCGCCGGCAACGGCAAAAAGGCAACCGTAATTCGGATGCCGAAGATGAGCGACACCATGACCGAGGGCACCATTGCCGCCTGGCTGAAGAAGGTAGGCGACAAGGTGAAATCGGGTGATGTGCTGGCCGAAGTGGAAACCGACAAGGCCACCATGGAACTGGACAACTACGAAGATGGCACCTTGCTGTACATCGGTCCGAAGGAAGGCGAAGCCATTCCGGTGGATGGTGTGCTGGCCGTTATCGGTGAGGAAGGCGCTGATGTAGAAGCTCTTATCAGTGGCAAATCGGGTGGAGAAGCTGAATCGGTCCAGCCCGCTTCGGATGTAAAATCCGAAGGTCCGGCCGGTGCTAACGCGGCGCCTACCCCCGAGGTAGCGCAAACGGCCAACGCCAACGGTGGCCGCATCTTTGCCTCGCCGCTGGCTAAGAACATTGCCAAAGACAAAGGCATCGACCTGAGCCAAGTGAAGGGTAGCGGCGACAACGGCCGCATCATCCAGCGCGATGTAGAAAACTTCCAGCCCAGTGCCTCCGCGCAACCCGCTGCTGCTCCGGCTGCCCAACCTGCTGCTGCACCCCAGGCTACTCCAGCCGCTGCCGAGGCTCCCAAAGCTGCACCGGCTCCCGCACCAGCCCCCGCTGCTGCCGAAGGCACCTACACCGACACGCCCGTGTCGCAGATGCGTAAGGTGATTGCCCGTCGCCTGTCGGAGAGCCTGTTCACGGCTCCGCATTTCTATTTGACGATGGAAATCCTGATGGACAAGGCGATGGAAACCCGCGTGAAGCTCAACGAGCTGTCGCCGGTGAAGCTGTCCTTCAACGACATGGTGATTAAGGCTTGCGCCGTGGCGCTCAAGCAACACCCGGTTATCAACTCCTCGTGGTTAGGTGACAAAATCCGCCAGAATAAGGTAGTGAACATCGGAGTGGCCGTGGCCGTGGACGAAGGCCTGCTGGTGCCCGTAGTGCGCAACGCCGACGGCAAAGGCATGTCGCAGATTGCTACTGAGGTGAAGGAACTGGCCGGCAAAGCCAAGAGCAAGAAGCTGCAACCCGCCGAGTGGGAGGGTAGCACCTTCACCATCTCCAACCTGGGTATGTTCGGTATCGACGAGTTTACGGCCATCATCAACCCGCCGGATGCTTGCATCCTGGCTGTGGGCGGCATCAAGCAAACCGCCGTGGTGAAGGATGGCGAGCTGGTTATCGGCAACGTGATGAAAGTGACGCTGAGCTGTGACCACCGCGTGGTAGACGGCGCAGCCGGCGCAGCCTTCCTGCAAACGGTGAAGAGCCTGCTGGAAGATCCCCTGCGGATGCTGATCTAAGTGTAACCACCCTACTGTCATCCTGAGCGGAGCGAAGGATCTTCTCACGATA
>NZ_JAHWGL010000076.1 GCF_019334315.1 Hymenobacter profundi | reverse complement strand
AAGGTCCTTCGCAAGCTCAGGATGACAGGCGCTTTCGCGTTCACCACTTTATAAAACCACTACTCCCTATCTTACCTTTCATAAAACGGCCTCAGCAAACGCACCACGTCCAAGGCATCAGCCAGTGCCTCATGCGCCACGGTGTCATCCTCAAATTTTGCGCGGGCTTTGCAGGTTTGCATAGTGGGTAGGCGCGTGTCTTTGTGCCAGTTGAGGTAGAAGGCGGCCGGGTCGAGGGTAGCGGGTTCCGTGCGGACCAGCGTGCCGTAGCCGGGTAGGCGGCGCAGAAAGGGCACGTCAAATACCGCCACGTTCTTGCCAGCGATGGTGAACGTGACGCAGTTTTTCTTGTCGGTTTTGAAGCCTTGCACCAACAGGAACTCCCGTAGCTGCGGCAGCAGTTCGTCGGGTGTGCACAGCTCGCGGTTGGGTCCCTTGTTGGCCAGCTCTTCCAGCAGGCGTGCGTTCAGGGCCAGCGCCCCAGCCGAGCCCACGTATTCGGGGTGGCGCACCACGCGCCGGAAGCTGGGCAGTTCTGCCAAGGGTAGCGGGTGTTTGGAATCTTCCACCACGGCGGCCAGCTCCAAAATTTGGTGCCGCTCGAAGTTGCCGCCGGTGGTTTCGAGGTCGAGGGAGACGTAGCGCATGGTAGGCGCTTACGCAGCCCTACCCCTCTTGGGTGCGGCCGTCAATGATCGTTGCCCATCACCCCGGCCCGGATAGCCACTGACAACTGATTTTCGGCCGGCGGAATTGGGCAGGCGTAGCCAGTGCTGTACGCGCAGTAAGGATTATACGCTTTGTTGAAATCGAGTAGCACCTTTCCGGTTTTCACGTCGGCAAAGCGCAAATCGATGTACCGCCCGCCACCGTAGCTACCGAAGCCATTGGTGAGGTCCGTGAAAGGCACCATAAGGTAATCGGCATACGTTGGCATTTTCAGCAGGGCCAGGCTTTGGTACACCGAAAGCCGCTGTGGCTTGCCATGCAGCAGAAACCGCAGCTCCCCGTATTTTCGATACGGCCGCGGCTGATTTGTGCTGGTGCGTATCAAAAACGGTTGGGCCGTTGAGTCGCGCACAAAAGTAGCCGTTACCAGCAGGCTGTCGTTGACTGGAAAGAAAGGTAGCCCTTGAAAGGATTCCCGCGCCGCTGCCGGTAGCGGCGAGCGTTGCGGGTCGCGGTACTCGGCATTCAGCTCTTGCTGAAAAGCGGCTATAGTTTGCGCGTGCGTAAGTGGTTGCTGCCCCTCACTATGGCCCACGCTATGGAAGAATAGCATGAAGCTCAAAGCAGAAATAATTCGTAGCATCGATTGAATGAAGTTCGTTATTGAGACTGCAACATAACGAATCAGCGTAGTCATTTGCGCATGACGAAGCACCTGTTTCTGGGTTTCTCGCCAACTGCCACTGTCTACCTACGTACCTTTGCTTTACTATGACCGACACCGCCGCTCCCGCTAAAAAACTCTTCCTGCTCGACGCCTTTGCCCTGATTTATCGCGCCCACTTTGCCTTCAGCAAAAACCCACGCGTGAACTCCAAGGGCCTGAATACGGGTGCCATTCTGGGCTTCACCAACACCCTGGTGGAGGTGCTGCAAAAGGAGCGCCCTACCCACATTGGGGTAGCCTTCGACGCGGCCAAGAAGACCTTCCGGCATGAGCAGTTTGCCGACTACAAAGCCCAGCGCCAAGCCATGCCCGAAGACATTGGCCTGGCCATTCCCTACATCAAGCAGATTATCAAAGCCTTCCACATTCCCATTCTGATGGTGGAAGGGTTTGAGGCCGACGACGTGATTGGCACCCTGGCCCAACGCGCCGAGGCCCAGGGCTTTGGCGAGGTGTACATGATGACGCCCGATAAAGACTACTGCCAACTCGTAACGGAGTGCGTCAAAATTTATCGCCCTGCTTTTATGGGCAACGCCGCCGAGGTGCTCGACGTGGCCCACGTGCTGCAACGCTTCGAGATTGAGCGGGTAGAGCAGGTGATTGATATTCTGGGCTTGCAGGGCGACGCGTCGGACAATATTCCGGGTATTCCGGGCATTGGCGAGAAGACGGCCAAGAAGCTGGTGCAGGAGTTTGGCTCGGTGGAAAACCTGATTGCCAATGTGGATAAGCTCAAAGGCAAGCAGCAGGAAAACGTGCGCAACTTCGCCGAGCAGGGCTTGATGTCGAAGGAACTGGCCACCATCCACGTAAACGCGCCCATCGAGTTTGAGGCCGAAAAGCTGGTGCTGGACCAGCCCGACGAAGACGAGTTGCGCCGTTTGTTCGATGAGCTGGAGTTCCGGCAATTAGCCGCTCGTGTGCTAAGCGGCCCGGCTGCGCCTACCTCTACGCCTCCGCCCAGCCGCGTCGCTCGTCGCCCTTCTGTACCGGCCTCGCAACAATCGTTGTTTGATGGACCGGGCATCACAGCCAGTAGCGCCGAGTTAGCTGAGCTAGAACCTAACGGCCCGCGCCGCACGCTGGCCGACGTGCCCCACCACTACCACCTCATTGACACGCCTGAGGCGCGCCAATCCCTGCTCAAGCACTTGCTGAAGCAGAAAGAAGTGAGCTTCGACACTGAAACCACCGGCCTCGACACCATGACGGCGCGGTTGGTAGGGCTGTCGTTCTCCTGGCTTCCCGGCGAGGCCTACTATGTGCCCGTGCCCCAGGACGATGCGGACGCCGCGCAAGCCCTGGTAGATGAGTTTTGTCCGTTTTTCGAGGCCGAAAACATCCTGAAGATTGGTCAGAACATCAAGTATGACCTTACCATTCTCAAGCACTACGGTGTCGAGATTCGCGGGGAGCTGTTTGATACCATGCTGGCCCACTACCTGCTGGAGCCCGACATGCGCCACAACATGGACGTGCTGGCTGAAACCTACCTGCACTACACGCCCGTCAGCATCACGGAGTTGATTGGTCCCAAAGGCAAGAACCAAAAAACCATGGCCGATCTGCCACCCGCCGAGGTGTCGGACTACGCCTGCGAAGACGCCGACGTGACTTTGCAGCTCAAGCACGTATTCGAGCCCAAGCTGAAAGCCCTCAACCAGCTCGACTTGCTGAACGAGGTAGAAAACCCGCTGGTGCCCGTGCTGGCCGCCATCGAGTACGAGGGTGTAAAGATTGACTCTGTGGCGATGGGCGAGTATTCGGCCGAGCTGCAAGGCTATATCACGGAGCTGGAACAGCAGATTTTTGCCGCTGCTGGCGAGGAGTTTAACATTGGTTCGCCCAAGCAGTTGGGCGAGGTCTTGTTTGACCGCATGGGTTTGGGCGGTAATAAAATCAAGAAAACCAAAACCGGCCAATATGCCACCGGCGAGGAGATACTGAGTCAGCTAGCCTCCGAAGCGCCCATTGCCGGCCTCATTCTGGAGCACCGCCAGCTCACCAAGCTGCGTTCTACCTACGTGGAGGCCCTACCCCAGCTGGTCTGCGAGCTGGATGGGCGCGTGCACACATCCTTCAACCAGGCCGTGACGGCCACCGGCCGCCTGAGTAGCACCAACCCCAACCTGCAAAACATTCCCATCCGTACCGAGAAGGGTAGAGAAATCCGTAAGGCCTTCGTGCCACGCGACGCCGACCACGTGCTGCTCGCCGCCGACTACTCGCAGATTGAGTTACGCATCATGGCCGATTTTTCGGGCGATGCTACCATGATTGAAGCCTTCCGCCTGGGGCAGGATATCCATGCCAGCACCGCTAGTAAGGTATTTGGGGTAGGGCTGAACGAGGTAGATGGCGAAATGCGCCGCAAAGCCAAAACCGTCAATTTCGGTATCATCTACGGCATTTCGGCTTTCGGATTAGCCCAGCGCCTGAATATTTCGCGTAAGGAGGCCGTCGACATTATCGATGCGTACTTCCAAGAGTTTTCGGCCGTGAAGCAGTTCATGGACGACAGCATCAACAAAGCGCGCGAGCTGGAATACGCCGAAACCCTCCTCGGTCGCCGCCGCTACCTGCGCGACATCAATTCCCGTAATGCGACTCTGCGAGGTTACACCGAGCGTAATGCCATCAACGCCCCTATCCAAGGCACCGCGGCCGACATCATCAAGAAGGCCATGATTGACATTCACCACTGGATAGTGGACCAGAAGCTCGGCACGCGCATGATCCTGCAAGTGCACGACGAATTGGTTTTCGATGTACCAAAGGAGGAATTAGAATTGGTAACGCCAAAAATCAAAGAATTGATGGCCAATGCCTTGCTCCTACCCCACGGCGTGCCCTTAGAAGTGGAAGCCGGGACAGGTAGCAACTGGTTACAGGCGCACTAGATTAGCTTGTCATTCCGAGCGAAGCGAAGAGTCTGGGCAGTAATCGTCAGGCGTTTTCCTCCAATGCTTCGCTCCGCTCGGAATAACAATAAAAGCGCAACCCTGCGGTGACTTCGTGTGTTACTTTGCTATCATGCCCGAATCAACTTCTTCCTTCGATACAGTCGTTATAGGTGCCGGCCCGGTGGGCTTGGCTTGTGCCCTTGAAATCCAGCGTCGGGGCTTTACCGTGTGCGTGGTCGACAAGGGAGCACTCGTCAATTCCATAGTGGGCTACCCCAACCAGATGGAGTTTTTCTCTACTCCAGAGCTGCTAGAAATTGGGGGCTACCCCATGCCAACCAACCACTACAAACCGCTCCGCGAAGAGGCCCTCGACTATTACCGCCGGGTAGCGCAAGTGGAGAAGCTGCCCTTGCGGCTACACGAACGAGTGCTAGGGCTGGAAGGCGAGGAGAACCACTACGAGGTAGTGACTACCAAAGGCCGTATTGCTACCCGGTTTGTGGTAGTGGCTACAGGCTTCTTCGATGTGCCGGTGAAGATGAACGTGCCGGGCGAGGACTTGCCCAACGTGAGCCACTACTACAAGGAGCCCTACACGCACGTCGACCAGCAGGTGGTGGTGGTAGGGGCGCGAAATTCTTCGGCCAAAGCCGCGTTGCAGTTGCTGCGTGCTGGTGCGCACGTTACCATGGTGGTGCGTAGCGCTGAGCTGTCGCCCGCGGTGAAATACTGGATTCGGCCGGACTTGGAGAACCGTATCAAAGAAGGTCGTATTAAAGCGTACTTCAACGCAACCATTCAGGCGATTCGGCCAACTGAAATGGATATAGCCACCCCCGATGGCTTGCTTACGCTGCCCGTTGATTTCACCTACGCCCTTACCGGCTACCGTCCCGATTATTCGTTGCTAGACGCCTTAGGCATCACCTCTCAGGACGATGCAGCGCGTACGCCTACCCACGATCAGGAGACGTTTGAGACCAACCGGCCTGGCGTGTACATGGCAGGTACGGTGTGCGGCGGCCTAAATACCAGCCGCTGGTTTATTGAGAATGGCCGTTATCATGCGGCCGTTATTGCAGCCCACTTGGCCGGTGAGGCGGCACCAGCTACTCCACAGATTATTCAGCCGGTCCAGCTCTCGAAGTAGTATAAGATTTGAATAAAAAAGACCGGCCTCAAATCTCTGGGGCCGGTCTTTTTTATGGCTTTCTACGACTACTTAAGGAAACTTAACGCCCCGATAATCCAGCGGATTTAGCTGGGGAACGTTTGCATCGTACTTCGCGTTGATGGTTTTCACCATCTCATTGGCGATGATGGCGTATCCGCGGGGCGTTAGGTGCACGCCATCCAGCGAGAAAAGGTTGCCGCTGATGAAGCTAGTCGTATTTGTCACCCCATTCACCACAATGCCTCCGGCTGCTACCCTAGCAAAGAAAGCATTGACATCAAAAAATGCCAGATTCTTTTCGGTGGCTTTGGTTGCTATAGCGGTATTGAAGTCAGTAGTAGCTTTGCGAACCAGCCCTTGTTCTACATCATCCAGCACGAAGAGGCTAGGAATAGGATTGGCGGCGCTCGTACCAAACGTGGCCGTGGTATCGATACCATAGGCAGCCAGGAAGAGTGGAAAACCAGCAGCAGGCTGGCCACTCTGGCTATAAACAAAACGCCAGGCCCGCCCCGTACGCTGATTGATTAGAGGGATGTAGGGCGATGAGAGCAAGGTAAACAGTTGCCGTCCAGTGCCCGCACCATCCCGAATATCGGTGGTTGCAATCTGTTTGCGGTTAGAAGAGGTTGGACCTCCAAACGCCGATCCAGTCTGGATAACCAAGCCCGGCACTCCACGCGTTGTTAGGTTTGCCTTCAGCACTGGTCCCACTGTTGTGAAAAATGGCACGGTGGTCACGTCCGGAAGATTCATAACCAAGCCCTTTGCACCGTTAGCCGTTAGAGCGTTGATGATCTTGGTATTTTTATCCGTGAAATCAGCCAGTGGGGTGATGCTGCTAGCTGCGCCGCCCGCCGTAGCATAGCCTAGCACGTCGTTGTTGCCCAGCCAGTTGGTGAAGAAGGTAGGGTTAGAAGCTGCTACCCGCGCCAGGTATGTCTGTCCAGCTTGCGCATCGGGCGTAATCCGCTCAAAAAACGGATTGCCCTGTGTGCTACCATATCCGGCCGTCTCAATATCCGAAAGCCGGATACCGGGCACGCCTAGGTTATTAACTGGGTCAGTATACTTGGTATAGAGTGGTCGTGCGGGGGTAGCGCCGGCGCGCAGCGCCAAGTTCGTTGTGACATTGGCTGTCAGCGGATTACCGTCAGCGCCAAATCCCGCCAGCCGCAGGTAGCCCGAACCATTTTCCTGCCCGGCAGCAAACAACGGCTGCACAAAGTCGCCGCCGCCTACCGACCGGAACTGTTGGGCCAGCATAGAGGGGTAGGAATTCTGTTGACCTTCCAAGTACAAGCCCCCATCGCCATAACCTGCCGTGAGCGAGTTGCCTACGGCGATATAGCGGGAGAAATCGGCGGTACCAGCGCTGGATTTTACTTCATCTTCCAGATCGGGCTGACAGGCCGTGAGGCTGAGCCCCAGCAGCGCCAGAAACGGCACTACTTTGCGAAATGTAATCGTATACATGTGTTCAGAACGGGAGGTGGGAAATTAGAAAGCGTAGTTCAGGCCCAGGCCCGGAATCACAATATTGGTTTTGTAAGTACCTGCTACCCGGTCGGTGGTGCCGTTGTTGATCAGGTTGGCCTGGGTTTCGGTCCGCTTCTGAATGCGGATAAACTGCCCCGATAGGTCCAGGCTGAATTTGCCGAATGCGTAGGAAGCACCCACAGTACCGCTTATGCGGTCGTTGTCGGGCGTTTCGGGGGTTACGTAGCCGTCGGGCACGGGCGTCATGTCGTAGGAGCCGCCGGCGCGCACCGTCAGGCCGCTGGTGAGCTTGTACTGACCGCCCAGGCGGAACGTCAGGGCATCTTCGTAGTTGCGCTTGGAAACGCTGGTGTTCTGCCCGTTGATCGGCTGGTCGAAATCAAAACGCAACTCGCGGTATTTGCTCCACTGCACAAAGTTGACATCAAAGCCAATGGTCAGATTTTCGTTGGGCATCACGCCAATACCCACCGAGGTGGTAGCAGGCAGCGGCAGGGTAGCACCAAACTTGGTCGCCTGAAAGCGGCTCCGGAATGATTCCGGAATGTTGGTGAACGTCACGTCGCCGTCTTTGTCCACTACGGCGTCGATTTTGGAGCGGTGGCTGATGCCGATGCTCAACTTATCTGAAGGCTTGTAATAAATGCCGGCGTTGAAACCCAGCTTGGTTTTAGCCTTGCCATCCAGCTCGACGTGGCCGTAAGAATCGGGTAGGGCGATGTCGCGCTGAAGATTCACGGCGCCGTAGGCCAGCACCACCAGGCCAGCGCCTACGCTCAACTCGTCGGTAATGGCGTAGCTGAAGGTAGGCTGCACAAAAACGGATTTCAGGTCGATATCCGTCAGAGAAGTGCGGCCTTCCCAACCGTTGGCATAGCCCAGCTTGCTGCCAAAGGGCGTGTACACGGCAATACCTGCCCGGAATTTACCCTCGGCCGGTCCAAAGCTGGCGTACAGGCTGAAAGGCGTCACCACGCTATTGCGCAGCTCCCGCTGTATGTTGCTACCCTCCGCTACGAAGGCATTGCGGGCCAACGTCACGTTGCCGCCCAACTGTACGCCGCGCTCCCGCACCATGGCCAGTGCACCAGGATTATAGAACATAGCGGCCTGGTCCAGCGACAGGCCTACCCCTACGCCCCCCATGCCGTTGTTTTTAATGCCAGCCAGTGTAACCTGGTAGCCACCGGCCACAGCACTGCCCGTACCAGCAAGCAGCGCACCACTCACAAGGAGTAAAGATTTTAACTTCATACAGGAAATAAAAGGTGAGATTTTAGAAGGTAAGAACGGAAAATCGACGCAACTAAATGTAGAAAGAAAACCCGAATAAAGTATGCTTGCCGAGTAGTTTACGTTCGTCCGAAATCGTTTTCGTTGCTGGGCTGCAAAGCAACAAAAAGCCTACCGTTATTCCTTCGAATTATTGACCTTGCCCGTGCGTATATCCAGCACGTGGCCTTGCACCAGCAAATGCAGGTGTAGGCCCTGCACGCTCACGGGCTCGCCCTGCCCAATGCGGCCCAGGTTATGGCTGTGCAGCTGCCGGCCATCCAGCACCACCACCTGCCCGTAGCCGAACACTTCGGCCTGCTGCCCACCCCGAATAATCACACCCGTTTCCTCGCTCAAGCCCAGGCCCAGGCAATTGGCGTGCGTGAGTAGGGCATGCGCCAAGCGCCCAAACCGCGCCCGCTCCACAAAGTGCTGATCAATAAGCAAGGATGGTAGCAGTCCCAGCCCTGGCAACACCTGAATGCCGCCCTTGCGCAGCGCCCGCCACCCCTGACCGTCTACCAGCATGTAGGCGGTTAGGGCCGCCGCGCCGGCACTGGTTCCGGCTACTAAGAACGCGGCATCGGTCTGGAAGCGGTGACGCAGCACCCGCAGAAATTCCGTATCAGCCAGAAAATCGGTGATGCGCTCCTGGTCGCCGCCCGTGAAGAACACCAGCGCGGCCTGGTGCAGGCGGCGCAGGGTAGCGGGATGGTCGGCGGGGTGGTGCTCGTCGATGGCCAAATGGCGGACCTGCTGGCAGCCCAAGTCGCGCAGCGCTTGCTGGTAGGCGGTGGCCGTGGCTGCTACCTCGCGCGAGGCCGTGGTAATGATTTCAACGGGTAGCTCTGGCAAAGGCAACAAAGCACACAGCCGGGCCAGGAGGGCATCATCATCGCCCCCACCAAAGGCGACGAGGGTTCCGAGCGGAAAGTCAGAGGGAAGCATTCAGGGCAGATAGGAAAAGCCCAAAAATAGTGGGCAACAACATGAGGGAAGCGCTTAGCCAAACAGCGAAAAACGTGGTAAACCAACCCGAATTCGTCTGGCAAGCTCCCGGCAAGTACGCTAAGCACAAGCCGAAGGACGCGCTATTCATAAAAAAATCGACACTAGCTGCGGCAAACGCAACAGTTAACCGGCCGTATTCTTCTACTTTTGCGCGTTCAATTGTACCAAACGTCGTTGCCTAGCGAAAAACGCCTCCCTCTAGTTATTGTATGAATCAGCACCCGACCACCGAGTTCATCACGTCCCTGATTCAGGAGGGCGAGTTTTTTAAACTCAAGGAAGCATTAAAGAAGTTTGAACCGGGCGAGGTAGTAGAGCTGATTGAAGAGGAAGAAGAGCGCGAACAGCTAATTATCTTCCGCCTTCTGCCGTTGGAACTGGCCACGCAGGTGTTCGAGTATCTCGACCTGGATATTCAGCGGCACTTTTTAGCTAACCTGGCGCAGGATAAGATTACGGACATCCTCAACGAGATGTCGCCCGATGACCGCACAGCCCTGCTAGAGTTCCTACCCGACGAGTTGGTGCGGGAGCTGATTCAGACGCTCTCGGAGCCGGAGCGCAAGGTGACGCTGGAGCTGCTCGGCTACCCCGAGTACTCGGTGGGCCGCCTAATGACGCCCGACTATATTGCTATCCGCGAGAACTGGACCGTGCAGCAGGTGCTCGATTACATTCGCCGCCACGGTGGGCAGTCGGAAACGCTGAGCGTGCTGTACGTGACCGACAGCCGTGGCCGCCTCATCGACGATATTCGCATCCGGGAGTTTCTCCTGGCCGACCCGCAAACCCGTGTGAACGAGTTGATGGACAACCGTTTCGTGCACCTGCAAACCATGCAGGACCAGGAAGAGGCCATCGAGGTGTTTCGGCGCAACGACCGGGTGGCCCTACCCGTGGTGAACAGTGACGGCATCCTATATGGCATCGTGACTATCGATGATATTCTGGACATTCGGGAAGAGGAAGACACCGAGGATATCCAGAAGCTGGGTGGTTCGGAAGCCTTGGATGAGCCCTACCTCACTATTTCGCTCCCTAAGATGATTCAGAAGCGGGCCGGCTGGCTGGTAGTGCTGTTTCTGGGTGAGATGCTGACGGCCACGGCTATGGGCTTTTTTGAAGGCGAGATTGAGAAGGCGGTGGTGCTGGCGCTGTTTGTGCCGCTCATTATTTCCAGCGGTGGCAATGCCGGCTCGCAGGCTACCTCGCTTATCATCCGGGCCATGTCGCTGGGCGAGCTGACGGTGGGCGAATGGTGGAAGGTGATGCGCCGGGAACTGCTGTCGGGCGCATTGCTGGGCGGTATTCTGGGCGCAGTAGGCTTTCTGCGCATCTTAGTGTGGCAGCAAACCGGCTTTTATGACTATGGTCCGCACTGGTTCCTGGTAGGCTGCACGGTAGGGCTGTCGTTGGTGGGCATTGTGCTGTGGGGGTCGTTGTCGGGCTCCATGCTGCCGCTGCTGCTCAAGAAGCTGGGCTTCGACCCGGCCACGTCGTCGGCGCCGTTTGTGGCCACGTTGGTAGACGTAACAGGGCTGATTATCTACTTCTCGGTAGCCACGCTGTTCCTGAGCGGAACCTTGTTGTAAGGCAGTAGGAGCGGCTTGCAGCCGCTCCTCGTTGAAAGACCATGCGCTGCAAGGATTCCCTACCTTGCCGTACTATGCGTATACCTCTGTCAATCTGCATTTTGCTGTTAACAGGCTGCCACCCTTCCGACACGCCTACCCACAACGCGCAGGAAACTGGCTGGTATCCTATCCTCACCCAAAACCGCCGCTTTGTGTACGCGGCCCGTTGGTATGCGCCGGGCGCCACCACAGCCACATTGGATACGGTGGTGCTGACGGCGCTGGGAAAACCGTGGGCTTCGGATTCTACTCAGACAGCATATGAGTGGTCATTTCGGCTTAAACTGGATACTACATTAACTACCGCACAGAGTGTAGTAGCAGGTGCTCTCGATAAACCCAACAAATTCTGGTTGCACCCGCCGCGCCGCAGTTACTACAATATCACAGAACTCAATCCATTCCCTGATATTGAGCTTCCAGCCAAAATAGGCAGAACGTGGAAAGTAAAAAATTTCTATGCACCGGATTACGCCTCCAATCCAGCATGGGCTACTTGGGAAGGTACTTTATATCTTCAGCAGCAATGGAAAATCACTGACTCACTGGATCTGCCTACCCCACTCGGCCGCCTACCTTGCCACCGCGTGCTAGCTACTAGCAACTGCAAGCTAGGTACTACCGCGCTGGAGTCATACTTCAACCCTACCTACGGTTTCGTGCGCCTGCACTACCGCAACATCGACCGCAGCCGGTTAGAGCTGGAATTGGTATCAGTAACATCGCGGCCCACGCTGGATAAGGCTATGTTTTCGCGCTACTTATGAGGAGTTGCGGGTGCCCTGTCGGCTAGGCTGGATATATAATCCATTTGCTACAGATGCACGTGTAGAGCCGCATACTTGCGTCTTGTCGGCCGCGCCATGTGCACGAAATTGCTCAACGACAAGACGCAAGTATGCGGCTCTACACGTGCATCTGTAGCGCAAATAGCTTCTTAGTCGCAGGAGGTAGGCGCGTTTCGCTTACCTTTCTTGTACGCTACCAAAGCACGCAACCCCCTACCTATTACTCTTTTGCCAAGCGGTAAAATTTTTCTTTTGCCGCAGGCAACCATTTCGGGCGCGTGGCCGAGTAGGCGAGTATAAACCTGGTAACCGTGGCGCAGCTCGACCCTGAACCTCAGATGCTCTTGGCTCTCCTGGCTGGCTGCCGCCGTGCCGATCGGGAATGCCAGCACCAGCTGTACCTGCGGTACTACAGCTACTGCATGAGCATTGCGCTGCGCTACACCCGCACCCGCGACGAAGCCATGGAAGCCGTGAACGATGGCTTCATGAAGGTTTTTCAGGACATCGGGCGCTTCGACCCGGCCTTGCACGAGCTGGCGGGCTCGTTTCGGGGCTGGCTGCGCAAGGTGATGGTGCACACAGCCATCGACCACTACCGGCGCACGGCAAAGCACACGCACACCCAGGAGCTGGACACGGTGGCCTACGCCCTACCCGACGATAGTAGCAACGCCCTCGACCAGCTCTCCTACCAGGATTTGCTGGCCCTTATTTGCCAACTCTCGCCGGCTTATCGCACGGTGTTCAACCTCTACGTCATCGACGGCTTCTCGCACGAAGAAATTGCTGGTCAGCTGGGCATCTCGGTAGGGGCTTCCAAGTCCAATCTGTCGAAAGCACGGGCACATTTAAAGCATTTTTTACAACCTAGTACTTCTCATGTCTACGCCGGACGACCTATCGGACAATGAACTCGACGCGCTTTTCCAGCGCAGCGCGGCGTCCTATCCGGAGCTAGACGGGCAGGAGGGCTGGCAACGCATGGCTGCACGCCTCGACACGGAAACGCACTTCCAGCGCGAGCGAACCAGCATCATGCGCCTGTTTGGCGCCGAAACGCTTTCGTTGCTGATCTTGCTGCTAGGTGGCTTTTATATGGTAGACGCTTTTTCAGGTAGCAACGACCCGCGCACTACTGCTACCCCAGCGGCTTCCAGCATCAATACTTCTAAACGCAAACACACTACTGCCTCCCGCTCCTCCAATGCTGCTCTCCCTACCTCCTCCGCTAATACGGCAGCTTCGGTCACTGCTGTACCGCTTGTAGCACCTACCACGCCCGCCCCCTTGCCTGTCGCCGCTGCTCCTACCCTAGCAGAGCCAACTACCTCTATACCAGCAGGACAGTCAGGCAGCGCAGCCGGCGTGGTTATCCCGCCCCGCCAGCAGCGAGTCCTATCTCTTGTAGCGAATCGCAAGAAGTATAAACGCATTGCTTCGGCCGCACTGCTTCACAACGTGCACCCGCAGTTGGTTGCCACTAATTCTGCTCCCCACGCGCCGGACGCAACAAGCCAGCCTGAGGCTTTTACGCCAGCGGCCGAAGCACCTACCCCTTCTTCGGTTGCCGCAGCCGCGGCCCCGAGTTCCACACCCGCACCTACGGCAGCAGGACCCGACTCGCTGGTGGCGCCTGCAACGCCGTTGGCTGTTGCGGAGGCTGACTCGGTAGCTACCCCAACGCAGCCCGAAAAGCCTAGCAAGCCATCCTACCGCTTTGGTGTAGGCTTGATGTATGCGCCCGAGGTGAGCACCGTGCGGTTTGCCCAAGCCACACGGCCAGGCAGCAACGTAGGCATGCTGCTGGAATACAGGGCCACGGCCCGCTGGCGCATTACCACGGGCCTGATTCGCTCGGTGAAACTGTACGAAGCCCGCGGCTCGGACTACCACGCTCCCGCCGGCTTCTGGACCACCCGCTACGACATCGACGAAGTGTACGCCAACTGCCGCATCCTGGACATTCCCGTGAATGTGCGCTTTGATGCCCTGGTGCGGCCGCGCTACTCCGTATTTGCCAGCGCTGGCCTTTCTACCCTGCTCATGCGGCGCGAAACCTACGATTACGACTACTACCTACAAGGCCAGAGTGTCAGCCGTGAGTGGACGCTGAAGAATGGCTCCAACCATCCCTTTAGCGTGCTGAACCTGTCGGCGGGGTATGAGCGCACCTTTGGCGGCCGATGGTCGGGCCAGGCCGAGCCATTTGTGAAGCTGCCGCTGGGTGGCGTGGGCTTTGGCAAAGTGAAGCTCAGCAGCGCCGGCGTTTTTTTCTCGCTCAAATACCAATTGCTTCCCACAGCCACGCAACCCGTGCGCTAAGGTTCTTTCCCCTGCTTCTTCGGCCTACCCAAGGCTCCTGCTCCGGTGCGCGCACTGCCCCGGCCGAGCCTCTGCGTGCCTACTTTTTTACGCTCACATACGCTATTTCTCTCTTCACCAATCACTTAAACAATCATCACCATGAAAAACGTAGCCGTATTTTCTTCCGTACGCCGCCTGCTGGGGGTAGTGTACCTGCTGTTGCTCACCAGCTTGCTCGTAGGTGCCGTGAGCTGCGGCAAGGACGACAACACGCCCCCCGACCTCGACGCCCAAGCCACCGTGAAGCTGGCCACTACCCCTACCCTGGGCAGCTTTCTGGTCGATAAGCAAGGCAACACGCTCTACTACTTCACCCGCGACGTAGACGGCGCCAACGTGTGTACCGGCGGCTGCGCGGCAGTGTGGCCCATTTTTTACGAGGCCGATCTGAAGGTAGGCAACGGCCTAAACGCCACCGACTTCACCACCAAGAATACAGCCGGCGGTCAGCCCCAGACCTATTACAAGGGGTGGCCTTTGTACTACTACGCGCCGGCCGTAAACGGGCAAAACGTGCGCGAGCAACCCGGTGCCACCACTGGCGAAGGGGTAGGCAATGTGTGGTTTGTGGTGAAGCCCGACTACTCCCTGATGCTGGCTACCAAATCCGTTACTAACAAATCCACAGGGCAGGCGGCTACTGCCAACTTCCTGATTGACGCACAGGGCCGCACGCTCTACTTATTCGGGAAAGATGCGCGGCTACCCAACTCCATGACTACCAACTGCCAGGATGGTTGCCTGTCGGCGTGGCCAGCCTTTTATACGGCTGCCACTACCCTACCCTCTACTCTGAAAAGTAGCGACTTCAGCGTGCTGAACCGCAGCACCGGGCAGCAACTGCTCTACAAAGGCCGGCCCCTCTACGTCTACAGCGGCGACAACGGTGCCCGCGGCCACGCCGACGGCCACGGCCTGCGCAACGGCGACGACACCTGGACCGTGGCGAATCCCTAATCAGTGCCTCCCCTTACTATGCGCCATATGCTACGCTATCTGTCCTACCTCCTGAGCGGCTTGCTGCTGGCAAGCTGCGTGTACGACCACGCCGACGAGCCGGTAGCGCCCACCCCTCCTACCTGCGACACCGCTACCGCCACCTACGCCTTGTTCGTGTCGCCGCTGCTGGATCAGCGGTGCCGCTCCTGCCACAATGCCCAGTTTCCGCAGGGCGGCGCCAACCTCACCGATCTGGCTCAGGTGCAGCGCTATGCCCGCAACGGCACCTTGCTGGGCGTGGTCAGCCACGCGGCGGGCTACCCGGCTATGCCCAAGAATGGCTCCAAGCTGTCGGATTGCGAAATCACTCGCCTGAAAAAGTGGATCGACGACGGCGCGCCCAACAATTAATTCTCACCCTCACTGCTTGTCTGCTATGAATGTGTTGCTGATGCTCTTGGTGGCGCTGCCGGCCTGGCTAGTGGCGCCCCTGAAATACACCACGCGTACTGCTTCTATTTCTTTTTTCTCCAGCACGCCACTTGAAGACATCGACGCCCACAACCGCCAGGCGGGCGCCGCCTTCGATGTCGCTACCGGGCAGTTGGCTTTCACGGCTGCCATGAAGGATTTTCAGTTTAAGCGCAGCCTGATGCAGGAGCACTTCAACGAAAACTACGTGGAATCGGAGCGCTACCCAAAGGCCACGTTTGCAGGCCGCGTGCTGAACTACACGCCGGAGCTGCTGCAACAGGCCGGCCCGCAAACCGTGCAGGTAGAAGGTGACCTAGCCCTACACGGCGTAACGCGCCGCGTGCGAATACCCGGCACGCTAGAGCTGCGCGGCACGCAGCTGCTCATGCAGTCGAAATTCACCGTGGCCCCTGCCGATTTCAAGATTGAAATACCAGCCCTAGTGCGCGCCCACATTGCCAAAACCGTGGAGGTGACGGTGGAAGCCGCCTGTGTACCTGCTACTTAAAAATCCGCTTCAACAGCTCGTCCTGCTGAGCGCAGCCGACACCTCTCGCCCATGCCTTTTGAGGTACTAAAGCGGTAGAGGTGCTCGGCTCCGCGTAGCAGGGCGGCCTGCTTGGAGTGTTCCTGACGCTTACTTCCTATTACTATATGACCAGACCCTTTCTCTTCTTCCGATACATTGTGCTGCTACTCTTGCTGACAGGCGCCACCCGCGCCCACTGCCAAGACGATTTGCTGAGCTCTCTGGAAAAGCAAACCAACGACAGCCTGCGCCCTACCTACACCACGGCCACCTTCAAGGGCACGCGCGTCATCAACGGGCAGTCGGTGGAGACGCCGGGGGCGCATACGCTGCTGTTTCTGATTTCGCACCGATTTGGGCAGCTCAACAGCGGCGCGTACAATTTCTTTGGCCTCGACCAGGCCACCATCCGGCTGGGGCTGGAGTACGGCCTCACCGACCGGTTGGCCGTGGGGGTAGGGCGCAGCTCGCTGGAAAAAACCTTCGATGGCTTTCTGAAATATAAGCTGCTGCGGCAGGGTAGCGGCCCGGGGGCCATGCCCCTCTCGGCTACCCTGCTGGCTACCTCAGCCCTTTCTACCCTGAAGTTTGGCGATGAGCGAACCGGCGTGCGTCGCCTCACCTATACCTACCAGGTGCTGCTGGCCCGTAAAATAAGCCCTAGCCTCTCGGTGCAGCTAATGCCGACGCTTATCCACCGCAACTACGTAGCCACCAGCGAAGATCAGAACGACGTGTATGCTGTGGGCGTGGCGGCCCGGCAGAAGCTCACCAAGCGCTTCGCCCTCACGGGCGAGTACTACTACCTGCTGCCCGGCGCCACCGCCGACCAGTTTCGCAATTCCATAGCCCTGGGTTTTGATATTGAAACTGGTGGGCACGTGTTTCAGCTGCACGTCACCAACTCGCAGGGCATGATTGAGAAGTTCTTCATTCCCCAAACCACCGGCCGCTGGTGGCAGGGTGACTTGTACTTCGGCTTCAACGTGTCGAGGGCGTTTACGCTAGGCGGACGGTAACTCGCCCCAACCTGCCGGCTACCGGATCGTAGCAAGGGAGCTGTACCCTACCTTCCCTACTTCCTTATGCCTACTGCCTTTATTCGGTTAGCTATTTGCGCTGGTGCCTGTGTGGCGCTGCTGGGGCTTGGCGGGTGTGCGGCCGTAGGGCGCTTGGCGCAGCTCGACGACGGCTGGTATCACGTAGAGCACCTGGGCGGCAACGACTCGCTGGCAACCCAGCTGCGGCAGGCCACGCGCTACCGCGTGTACGTACAGCAACGCACCGATACGCTGCTGCTCTCGCCCTATACCGACCAGCCCCAACCCACCACCTACACGTACGAGCTGCAAAGCAACCACCACGCCCTGCTTTCCAGCCGCTCCTTCGATGTGGATGTGTTTACCTTGCCCGTGAAGGCCCGGCCGCCCCGCGAGGGGGTACCGGTGCAGCTTAATACTACGTTCAGCGCCGCCGTGTACCTAGGGCGCCGCCTCGACTACTACTACCTACACAAGCACACGCTGGCTCCCTGGCAACACGAGCCGCGCATTCGGGCTACCGGGCTGGGCTACGGGGTATTCTTCGGTATGGGCTCTACCAACGTAACAAACGATGTGACGCGTCAGCACGCCGGCCCCGAGTACGAGGGGTTCGTATTGCACGCCGGCATGGCTACTATCTACGATGCGCGCATTTTCAACGTGGGCCTAGCAGTGGGTTTCGATAACCTGCTAGGCCCCGACCGTGCGTACTGGATTTACCAACGGCGGCCCTGGTTTGGTCTGTTGTTCGGTTTGGATTTGAATTAACAGTAATTTATTTACTAATATATTTAGCAATAATTAACGCCAACCTTCTTTATCCTATTTTCGTTAGCAGCATATATCTTCTAAATGCTGAACTCATGAAAATTCCTGTTGAAAAAGGCCAAGACAAAGGCTTCCTGCCCGATGGCCGTTATACTGTTGAAATCACCGACATTGAAGAAGGCACCAGTGAGCACCAGAACGTGCCCTACTTTGCCGCCCGCCTGGAAAATGAGCAGGGCTTCGTTACCCAGCGCTTCTACACCTCGCCGGCCGGCATGCCCATTTTGCTGAGCTTCTGCGAGGCAGCTGGCGTGCATCCCGAAGAAGGCAAGGACATCGATACCAAACAACTGATCGGTAAAAAGCTGTCAGTAGAGGTATCCGACCACTCCTACGCCGACCCCGCTACCGGCAACGAGCGCACCATTAAGCAGGCTACCGGTTTCCGGACGACCTAAGCTGCTCCTCAACTCAACCCACAAAAGCCAACAGCTGCCTCAGAAATCGAGGCGGCGGTTGGCTTTTTTGTCGCTGTGGCGTTTCTTCTCTTCTAGCCGTTTGCGCACGGCACCCGCACTGGGGCGCGAGGCTTTGCGAGCTTTGGGCTGCTGCAAATTTTCCTTGAGCAACGCGTAGAACTTACGCAGCGCGTGTTCCTTGTTGCGCAGTTGGCTGCGGTCTTCCTGAGCTACCACTAACAGGTAGCCATCGGTGGTGATGCGGCTGGCCAGCTTTTCCTGCAAGCGCAGCTTCTGCTCATCGGTGAGCAGGTGCGAGGTAGCTAGGTGAAACCGCAGTTCCACCCGCGACTCTACCTTATTCACATTCTGGCCGCCTGGGCCACTGCTACGGCTGGTTTGTACCTGAAGCTCGGGCCAGAAATAGTCGGCGGGGGGTAGGGCCATAACAGGAAAACGGTGAGATGAGGGTAGGGAATGAGGTTAGAGTTCTAAAGCAGCGTTTACGCAAAAATACCCTGCCAGCTACAAGCCAGCAGGGTATTTTTGTAATGAGATTTAGCGGAATGCTAGCGTGTGGCTGCGGCAGGCACTTTGCGTACCAACCCGGTGATACCGCCACGTTGCAGGCGCTTGCGTACGGCATCGGCAGTAGCCCAGTCAGCAAACCCGCCTACCACTACCCGGTTGAGCGAGCGGCTGGCTACCGTTTCGGTGGCTACCGTTACGGAGAGTTGCTGATCTACGGCCAGAATTTTGGCTTGCATAGCGGCCGCGTTGCGGGCATCACCAAATGTGCCGGCTTGCACCACGTAAGTAGGATTCAGCACAACTGGGGCGGCGGCGGCGGGCACCTCTACGGCTACCTCCGTCGTTTCCAGAGGCGTGCCCAAGGCCAGCGCCTCATCTTCTACCAGGGCGGCTAGGTCGGCGGGGGCAGCAATAGGGCCCAGAGGAGTAGTTTCGGGTACTACCTCAGCTACCACATCAGCCGAGCCATCAGCGACGATGCCCAGTGGGCGGGCTGCTATTTCGGAAAGGTCTAGGATGCGGGCGTGGCGAAATGGGCCGCGGTCAGCTACGCGCACCACCACGGCCTTGCCGTTATCGGGGTTCGTCACGCGCAAACGGGTGCCGAAGGGTAGGGTTTTGTGGGCGCAGGTGTATTTATGACGGTCGAACCGTTCGCCGCTGCTGGTGCGGCGTCCTTGGTGCTCACGGCCATACCAGGAAGCGCGGCCCCGCAGCACAGCGGTGCGGTGAGAGGTAGCAGTCAGAGCTTTTTCGTCGTCGCTGAGGCGGGCGGCTCGGGTGGTCTGTGGCAGCGCCAAAAGCACGGCAAAAAGCACTGCGATGAGAGAACCAGAAACACGCTGTCGGAGAGGCAACTTCATTCAAACACGAATTGGTGAATCCGACAAATCTAGAGGCCCACAACTAAACCGGTCCTGCATCGTCCTATTTTCGCACCTACAAGCTTTCTATATAATTGTACTTTTTATATAAAATTTGCATTAAAATAATTTGATGTTTGCATAGTTAAACCAAGGTTAAATCATCATTTGTGTTTAGTTAAGACTACTTTTGCCGTATTATAGGACAAAACAAAGACAAGGGCAGAAATAAGATTATCCGGCCTCTAAAAAAATTATGTCCTTCGCCTGATTCCTCCCGTATAGCCTAGGTTGGAAAAGTCCGAATTATTCCGTATGACCTGTAGTACGGTAAACTACTGCATCTTCTCTTTTACGCTATGGATTTTGGTCGCCTTTCTGATCTGCGCTACGTCGATTTTTCGTTGCCTTCCGACCACCCTGCTACAGCCACTGTGCTGGCCCGCGCCGCGGCTACCCCATCGGCGCCCGCCGTGTATGTGGGTTGCCCCATCTGGACCAACAAAGCGTGGCTGGGCTCCTACTTCCCAGCTGGCATCAAAGACGCGGATTACCTACACTACTACGCCCGGCAGTTCAACAGCATCGAGCTAAACACCACGCACTACCGCATTCCCGACGCGCCCACCGTGCGGCGCTGGCGCGACGCGGTGCCGCCAAGTTTCCGCTTCTGCCCCAAGCTGCCCCAAAGTATCAGCCACGACCGCGCCTTATATAACGCCGACGACCTCACGCTGTCGTTTTGCCGCAGCATAGGCGAACTGGGCGAACGGCTGGGGCGGGCGTTTCTGCAACTGCCGCCCCACTTCGGCCCCGAGCACCTACCTCGCTTAGAGCGCTACTTGCTCGATTTTCCGGCGGAAATCCCGTTGGCTGTAGAACTGCGTCATCCCGCGTGGTTTGCCAATGCCGAGCTGTTTGCCACCGTATCGGCCATGCTGGAGGCGCTGGATAAAACATTGGTGCTAAGCGATGTGGCTGGCCGCCGCGACGTACTGCACATGCGCCTGACCACGCCTACCGCCTTCATCCGCTTCAACGGCCACGGCCTGGTGCCCAGCGACTACCAGCGCGCCGACGCTTGGGCCGAGCGCCTGGCCGCGTGGCTCGGCGCCGGCCTGCAAACGGCCTACGTGTTCATCCACCAGAAAGACATCATGCATTCTCCGCTCTGGACGCAGCATTTTCTGCAGCGCTTGCAGCAGCTCACAAGCATAGCCGTAGAGCCGCCCCGCGTGATTCCGCAGCCGGTACAGGGGAGTTTGTTTTAGGAAACGGTGCAAAACCCTGACGGGGCTTGAAGCCCCGTCAGGGTTTTGTAAGAAAGCAACCTCTAGCTAATGCGCTAAGCTAAGGCGAATGTTCAGCTCTGCTATAGGACTCAGCGGACGTTTTATCTCTCCCGTATTCGTAGCATTGTTGTAGATGTATTTCTGATGGTTTCCTACACCTAGGCCTACGTTACCATCAAATAGTCCCCAGTTGCCTATCCGGCGCTGCATACCCCATAGTACTGTCACACCTGAATAGTCGTACCCATACTGACGCCGCATATCTGTCGCATAGTATGGCTTGTAGCTATACCAATCATTGCTGAGTTGCAAAGCCAAATAGTTACCTATAAACGGGCCGTGTGCACGGCCGCGCTGCTCTCGCTTTATCTGATTGTAGTAATAACGCGCTCCAAGGTCTGTGTTGATCCGTGCTAATTGTACAAATGATCTATCATTCGTTCGATAACGGCCACCCGTTTGTAGCATTGGTGATATATTACCGTAGACAGAAAACTTCGGCGTAAGCTGGCGCTCTACACCGAGCGTAATCGGCAGCAGCAAACCGGAATAGCTTCCATATCCCGAATCGCGGGTTAAACCCGTCCCTAGCTTGAATAGCGTATTGGGTAACCATGTGGTGGATGGGGTAGACGTAGCGGCCGCCGGGTTGTCAATCTCTTTCTCGGTTTGCCCAAACGAAATGCTCGGTAGTAGCAGAACGGCTGCAACGGCCGACACTAGAATTGCTTTCATGATACACTATGTAGAATAAATGGAAAGGCATCGATAAGTAGCAGAGCATCAAGAATACGAATAGGTTGGCTGGGGTCCTAAAAAAAATTCAACTCGGCTGATACGAAAATCCGTACTTGTGCGTGATACACTGTCTACGCCACTCTTTATGCTTTTCTCCCGCGCTACCCAGCTCCTACTGGGCGTTGCCTTTTGCAGCTTCGCGCTGCCTACCCGTGCTCAGCTAATTGACCCTACCCCCACCGATGAATTGCACTGCCTGATGCAGCCCCTCGACCCCGCACGCCGGGCCGGGCAGGCCAGTTTGGTGATAGAAGGTGAAGTACTCAACTCGAAGGGCTTTTGGGATGCAGCCCACCAGCACATCTATACATCTCACCGGGTACGGGTGTATCAGGTATTCAAAGGCACGGCGGCCACCGAAATTACCGTCGTGACGGAAGGCGGCACCGTTGATTTGGACCAGCAGCACCTAACCAACACCTTGACGCTCAGCGCTGGCCAGCAGGGTGTGTTGTTCTTGTACCCAGCGCCGTTTGCGGGGCTGGATGCCGTTGGGGGAGCAGCTTGGGCGGCGTATGGCAGCGAGCAGGGCTTCATTCAATACGACCTAGCCACGGCCACGGCTAAGGAATCGTTTCGCTCCTACCCTACCCTCGGCGATACATTCTACGCTTCCCTGACCAACCTCACGGGTCAGGCGCGGCGCGTGGTGCAGGCCAACCCGGCCCTGACTACCGCCCAACGACGTGCGGGCACCGCAGCCCGCGGACAAGCGCCGGTGATTGCGGCGCTGTCTCCACTGACGACCACCGCCGGCACCGAGTCAGTGCTGACGATTACGGGCACGGGCTTTGGTGCTACGCGGGGCACGGGCTTCGTGGAGTTTCGGAATGCTGATGATGGCGGCGCTACCTTCACACGGCCACTGGATACAGATTACGTTTCCTGGACGAACACAAGCATTCAGGTGCGGGTACCATCGTATAGTGCCGATGCCCACCCGGCCGGCACCGGCCAAGTGCGTGTGACTAGCAGCGACCAAGTGACTGCTACCAGCGCCCAAGTGCTTACGGTGGTATACGCCATCAGCAACGTGCAGGAAACCACTGGCAAGCTCACCTACCGCCCTGGCCACATCAACCAAAATGACAACGGCGGCTACACATTTCGTTTCGATCAGAACTTTGCGGCCAATGCGGCTGCGTCGGCGGCCTGGCAACGGGCGCTGGAAAACTGGCGTTGCTCCTCGGGCATCAACTGGCAGGTAGGCGATACCCGCACCACCAATGGCGTGGCCGACGACGGACAAAACTCCGTGGGCTTCGACCAGACCAGCGGCTCTACTGCCGGCGCTACCCTACCCGTCAACGTGCTGGGGCGCACCACCAGCTACTATAGCGGCTGCCGTAACGCCAATGGCAGTATTGTGTTTTACGTGCGCGAGATTGATATGCTGTTTTCCAGTGCGGCGGCCTGGCAGTTTGGCCCTAGCGCACCCGCGCCTCAACAGCTTGACTTTGAAACGGTAGCCGTGCACGAACTAGGGCACGCCCAGCAGCTTTCTCACCTGATTCGGCCTTCTGCCGTGATGCACTACGCCGTATCGCGCGGGCAGGTGAGCCGCACTCTCAGCCCCGTTAGCGACATTGCCGGCGGGCGCTTGTTGCTGCGTACGCGCAGCTTCCCGGCCGCCAGCTGCGATGAGCCAGCCATGCTACCCGCACCGCTCACCCGGTTTACCGCCAATGGCCCCATCCTCACCTGGACCACTCGCGACGAGTGCTTTATACAGGAGTTTATAGTGGAGCGTACCAGCGCAGATACCACTGCCCGCAACTGGCAAACTCTGGCTACCATAGCTGCTGGCGCCACCGGCAACAACTATGGCTATGCCGATGCGCAAGCGCCTACCAGCAGCTTGCTCTACTACCGCCTGCGCATACGCCGCCCCGATGGCTCACTGGACACCACCACACCCATTGCCACCACTTCCGACGCCTCATCCCTCACGGGCCTGGCGCTCTACCCCAACCCGCTGAGCAACGGCCCCTTACAATTTCAATACAACACTGGCGCTGCCACCACCTTACGGCTATACATCTACGATGCCCTTGGCCGGTACATCCAGGGTAGGGCTATTTCGCTGCAAACCGGCCTCAACTTATTTACCCTGAATGCAGATGGTCTGCACCCCGGCTGGTACGCCGTGCGCTGGACCGATGAAACCGGCCACAAAGGCACCGTGCGCTTTATTCGGCTGTAAGTGAGTTGCCAGTAAGCGCAAAGCGTCTGTCATCCTGAGCTTGCGAAGGACCTTATCACGTCAGCACGATTCTCGTCACAACGACTCGTTCTACCATGAAAAGGTCCTTCGCAAGCTCAGGATGACAGACGCTTTTCTGCTTACTGGCAACCTAACAACATCTTATTTTTCCAGCAACATAGCCCCGTAGGAATAGCCACCGCCGAATACGGTGATGACTACCCTGTCGCCTTGTTGGAGGTTGGGCCAGGTATCGGCTAGGCCGATGGCGGCGCCGGCGCAGCCCGTGTTGCCCAGGAACTGAATATTGGATACGGCCCGGTCTTCGGGTAGGCCTAGCTGTTCTACCACATTGCGCGTGATGCGCAGGTTGGCCTGGTGCGGAATCAAGTAGCGCACGTCGCTAACGTTCAGGGTATTGCGCTCCAGCAACTGCGTGGTTACACGGGCCATGTATTGGCAGGCATGAATAAACACGTCTTTGCCGAAGGGCATCACAATGCCTTTCTCCACCGGCTTCAACGTGACGGCAGTGCTGGCTTTGCCACGGGTAGCGGCGCCACCGGTCATCACGTCCACAATACGAATATCATCTGGGCTCAGGCGCTCTTTGCTGATGAGTAGGGTAGCGGCCCCATCGCCCCAGAGGTGGCCAGCCATGGTGTCCTGCTCGTTGTTGTAGGCCGTGTTGTGTTCCGACACTACTACAATGGCGCGTGTGGCTTTGCCCATGGCAAAATAGCCTTCTACAATTTCCACCGCATTCAGCAGGGAAGAGCAAGCCGAGGAAATACTTACCGTCGGGATATCATCGACGCCCACGGCTATTTGCACGGCGTGCGCTACCGTGAAAATGGTGTCGTGGGGCGTGTAGGTGGCGCCCACAATAAGATCGAGACCGGCCGCAAAGTCCGGCGCGGCAGCCAGGGCACGCTCGGTGGCCTCTACGGCCATGGTATTGGTATTTTCGCCGGGAGCCGCTTTGCGTCGCTCCCGAATGCCAGTGCGCTCAATAATCCACTCGTCCGACAGCCCGTTGAGTTGAGTGAAATGCTCGTTGGTTACTACTTGCGTCGGTAGATAGGTGGCTACCTGATGAATATACACGGGAAAGGAACTAGGGAAAGCAAGAAAAAAAGAAGGGGCCACACATCAAATCAGACCCAGGGCATCGTTTTGCCGAAGCGGCCCGTACTTTGTAGGCTCCGCCCCAACAAACGCCACTCCCTAGGCTGAGTTCACGCTTTGCCGTTACAAGATTATGACTTTTCCCGCTTTCCCCCCACGTATTGCCCTAATTCTATTCATGCTACTGCTGGGCGCGGCGCCAGCGGCACGGGCGCAGAAATACCGCACAGCGGCCGGCGTGCGTTTGGGAGCCGGCAACTACGGCCTCACCCTACAACAGAAAATCTTTGAAAAAACAACTCTGGAAGGACTTGGTTTGGTAGGCAACCGTGAGGTGAGTGCCGCGCTACTGGCTGAGCGTCACTTCGGTATCCTGGGACCTAGCCTCAACTATTATCTGGGCGCGGGTGGCCACGTAGGCAACCACAAAGACGACGGGGCCTTTGGCGGCGTGGATGTTATTGTGGGCTTGGAATACAAATTGCCCATTACCCGGCTGGTTTTGTCCGCCGATTTCAAGCCCAGCGTGGAGTTCGGCTCCTCCGACTGGGCCCACTTTCCCACAGCTATTTCAGTCCGCTACATTTTGGTGAAGGAAAAGAAAACCGGCTTCCTCAACAATGTTTTCGGCGGAGATAAAGACAAGAAAAAGTCGAGAAGCCGGGAGAAAAGCGGCACCCGCCGCGGCCTGTTCGATTTTTAACGAGCGTGACCCTACCCCCGGCTCCTTCCC
>NZ_JAHWGL010000075.1 GCF_019334315.1 Hymenobacter profundi | reverse complement strand
AGAGCCGGCTGGGAGGGGTAGGCGGTGAGTGAAAATATGGCTGTCATCCTGAGCACAGCGAAGGACCTTCTCACGTGTGAACAAGTCGTAATAACGAGTATCGTTCTCACGTGAGAAGGTCCTTCGCTGTGCTCAGGATGACAGCCCCACCCTTTTCCCTATTTCATCAACTGCCCAATAAAGAGAATGGCGTTGGAGGACTTTTCTCGGATTATAAATAGAAAAGGTCGATTAATCCACAATTCGGTCGGTGAACCAATACTATTATTCACCATGCCTACGGCCGTAGCAGCAGCGGCTTCAGTGCCCTCCTCATCTACCTCTACAAAGGTTTTATGCAGCACTTTACCAATAGCTAAATTACTGCGCCCTTCCAGCATCTTGCTGAAATTGGCTCTGTCGCCAAACGCCTCGTCCATACCAAGCTGTGTCAGCACCTCTTTGAGGTCTACTTCATACTCCAGCTTGAACTTAGGTAGGTGCAGCGGCAGACTCATGGTATCGGCGCGGGACAGGCAGGCGGCGAGCTTGGCACTGCTGAGCGTGGCAGTGAGGTCGGCCAGCGTGTGCGTGGCGGTGGGTTGCAGCAGCGTCAGGCTGTACTGGCGGTTGCCGTAGGGCAGGTCGATGAGCTGCATATCGGCGTCGGCGGCGTACAGGTAGCGGCCTTTTGTCAGCGCCATAAAGTCCCGGGAGATAGTGCTGCCATCTTCGAGGTAAAACGGTGCACTCTTGGTTTGCTTCTTATCGAAGGTGTAGGTCCAGGTGCCTTTGAAGTAAAGAGCATTCACCAGGTACAGGGCATCATCGCTAGTAGTCTGCTTGATTAGGTCTTTGATCCTGCCGTTGGTTTTGCTTTCTACCCAGTCATTAATTGTGTTCTTGGTGCTGCTTTCGGCGAAGTTCACACCCTGCACCTTGGCGTCGAAATACGTTTGATTGAGCTGCACGAATGGCGCTTGCAGCTTGTACTGCTGGGCATGCCAGAGCGAGTTGGCCGCCGCAAAGCTCACCTTCTGGTCTACCCCTTGCAGCAACGCAAACAGGCTTTTGTACGACTGGCTGATTTCCTCGTCGGTGGCAGTGGGCGCGTAGCCCAACGTTTTGCGCATCGCTTCTTTGGTTGTCCCATCAGCCCCGTTGTAAGTCATGGTAAGGGCCGCGGAGATGCTCAGGGGCGAGATAAATAGGTTGTTGGCAGCCTCGGATTTACGCAGCGCGGCAAAGCTGCGGAAGGCAAAATCGTTGGCACTACCGACAGTCTGCGACTCTTGCGCCGTGAGGGGCCGCACGTTGGGCGTATTGTCGGGCGATACGTCGCTGTCAGGCTGGCACGCAGCCAGCAGCGCAGCGCTGAGCAGGAGAAGCCCCTTCGTTTTGGTAAATAGCTTTTGCATAATGCCTTACTTATTTGAGATAGGAAAACACGGTCTTTAAACAGACTTTTTATGAAGAGTCTGTCAGCTAGTAAACAGTTGCATATAGTTGTGCCTATATTGTTGTCATCTCCATCTTATTACTCTTTTTCTATGTTAACTCGTACTATTCTTCTCGCACTGCTAGGCTTGGGCCTGACTGCCCCCGTTCTTGCGCAAACGGTACAGCCCTGCCGCATTACGGGCAACGTTAAAGGCCTGGGCAACAAATCGGTGGTGTTCCTCTACGACCATAACAATCACCAGCTGCACGACACCGTGCGCGCGGTGAATGACCGATTCACCTACACTACCCGCCCCAGCGACGATGGCGTCATCAATATGAAGCTCGTACCGTCACGCTACACTCCCATTTGGAACGAGCCGGGCCGGGTAACCGTCGCGGGTGATATGGAAAATGTGGGACAACTGGTGGTTACGGGCACGCCGGAAAATGATTGGAACACGCAGTACAACCAGCGCAGCAGGTGGAAGCTTGAGCAACGGATGGAGGCTCACCCAGATTCGATGAGAGTATTACAATCACTGGATGGGAAAGCTGCCCGAGCGTTCATACAGGCACACCCGCAAGCCCGCACCAGCGCCAACTTGCTCTATGAGCAAGCTAGATTTGTCAATGACCAACCGGTAGAAACATACGAGCAGCTGCTGCGCGGCTTGTCGCCCAAGGTGCGCGCCAGTATGCAGGGGCAAGCCGCTGCCAGCCGTTTGACCGCCTTACGCAATCAGCCGCAGGTGGGCCGTCCGGCACCCAAGTTCACCATACCCGATACGGCTGGGGTAGCCGTATCGCTGGATACATTTAAAGGTAAATATGTGCTGCTCGACTTTTGGGGCCACTGGTGCGGCCCGTGCATCCAGTCGATGCCCCACTTGAAGGAAATACAAGCCCGTTACGCCTCCCAAATGGCCGTGGTGGGC
This sequence comes from Hymenobacter profundi, assembly GCF_019334315.1. Lineage (GTDB taxonomy): Bacteria > Bacteroidota > Bacteroidia > Cytophagales > Hymenobacteraceae > Hymenobacter > Hymenobacter profundi. The sequence goes on along the minus strand of NZ_JAHWGL010000075.1, from coordinate 23,976 downwards.
ATTGGTGTGGAAAGCATCGACGAGAAGAATCTATGGCTGCAAGCCATTCACAAGCATCAGTTGCGCTGGACGCAGCTCTCGGAGCTAAAGGCTGACAAAGGCATGATAGAACAGTACAATATCGAGGGGTTTCCTACCTACATACTGCTCGACAAGCAAGGGGTAGTGCTGGTAAAGAGCAACCACTTAGCGGTGGTTGAAGAGAAGCTGAAAGCGCTTACCGCAATGCCATAGCGGCTGTTTACCGCTTTCCTGCCAACATACCCGGCGCGGCTACCTATCTTTGCGGCTCTTTTCGCTTACTCTCGCCTACCCCCAATGCGCAAGCAAAAACCCGTTAAAGAATCCTTCGTGAGCATGACCGAGTTGGTGCTGCCCAACGACACCAACACGCTCAACAACCTGATGGGTGGTCGCATGATGCACCTGATGGACATTGCCGCCGCTGTATCTGCGCAGCGCCACAGCAACCGCATTGTGGTTACGGCCTCGGTGGATAACGTGTCGTTTCGGGAAGGCATCCGGCTGGGTAGCGTGGTGACGCTGGAGGCACAGGTGACGCGGGCGTTCAGCTCCTCGATGGAGGTACATATTGACGTGTGGGCCGAGGATATTCCCAGCGGTACCAAAGTGAAATCCAACGAGGCCTTTTTCACCTTTGTGGCCGTGGATCAGTCGGGCCGCCCTATCGACGTGCCCGATGCCCTCCCCGAAACCCCCGAGGAAGTACGCCTCTTCGACGGGGCCCTCCAGCGCCGGCAGTTGCGCCTGGTACTGGCCGGCCGCATGCAACCCTCGGATGCCACGGAGCTGAAGGCCTTATTTGACCTGTAAATCATGAATCACGACGCGGCTCTGGCTTTTTATCAGCAGTTCTACGCCGACCTCACACTCTATGTAGTGCCCGAGGTAGGGGAAGAGAAGGCTGCGCCAATAGCAAAAGCTGCCGCACCACAGCCGGCGCAGGCACCTACCCCAGCGCCGGCTACGCCCGTGCCGCCTACCCCACTAGCTGCCGCGCCAGTACCACCGCCCGCCACGCCGCTGGTTGCAGCCCCAACACCGCCCGTAAGCCGCCCGGCTGCTTCGGTGCCGCCCGTTACGCCACTAATAAGCCGTCCACCGGTTACGGTGCCCAGTAGTGCCCCAACCCCACCGCCTGCGCCCCCTGTTACCAGAATTGCGCCGCCGGCTGCCCCCGCTCCGCCCCAGCGCACGGCTCCTCCACTCACCCAAACGCCTTTCTCTACCCTAGGCAGCAACGCCCGCGGCATCGTGATTCTGGTGCGTCTGGATGCGGTGAAGTTTCAGCGCCTACCCCGGCACGTGTTCCTGAACAACGTGCTGAAGGCCATCGGGCAAATTGTGGAAGACACGGTGCTCATCAACGTGGAATCGCACTTGCCGGTGGCCCTGAGCACGTTGCGCACTAAGCTGGAGGCCAAGCAGATTATCGGCTTCGGCAAAAACCTGCTCGACGTGGCCGTGCACAAAACTCAGCTCTACGAGCCTGTCATTTTGGTCGGCGACGCCGCCTACCTCCCCGCTGCCGAGCTAGATGTGATTGAGGAAGACCAAGGCCGTAAAAAGCTGCTCTGGAACGCCATGAAACGCATGTTCCTGTAGGGGCCGTTGTACGCGCCCATCGTTGCTGACGACTGCATATCGTTGACAAAAACACAAAAACGCCCGCTGAACGAATTCAGCGGGCGTTTTTTATGCAACGTTAGGCGACTGTAAGCCGCCCCTACTTCATCACCTGGGCCAGCTTAGCTTCCAGCGCCGGGCCGCGCAGATTTTTGCCGATGATGCGACCCTGCGGGTCAAGCAGATACGACTGCGGAATTGCCTCAATCTTATAGGTTTGCGCCGCCGCGCTCTGCCAGTACTGCAAATCTGATACGTGCGTCCAAGTCAGGTTGTCTTTGGCAATGGCGTTCACCCACTTGTCGCGGCTTTGGTCCAGCGACACGCTGTAGACGGTAAAGCCTTTGTCCTTGTATTTCTGATAGGCGCGCACCACGTTGGGGTTTTCCTGGCGGCAGGGGCCGCACCACGAGGCCCAGAAATCCAGCAGCACGTACTTGCCGCGCAGGCTGCTCAGGGGTACCACGTTGCCCTCTGGGGTAGGCAGTTTGATGTCGGGTGCTACAGCGCCGGTGGCGGTAGCGCGAGAGGCATCCACCTTGGCGGTCAGCGCCTTAGCATAGCGCGACTCGGGGTGGGCAGCTTTCAGAGCCGTGGCCACGGTATCGGCCAGACCAAAGTTATCATCCGGGTTCAGCACAGCCGTCAGCACAAAGCCCGATACCACGGAGCCCGGATGCTGGCGTACCAAACGGCGCACACCTGCTTGCCCACGCTCTTGGATTTGCTGGGCTTCCTGCTGAATCGCGGCCACCGAATCGGCCTGGCCTGCCTGCCGGGCCTGCACGAAGCGTTGCTCCAGACGATCCATGCTGGTTTTGTTCATCTGCAACGCGTTGCTCACTTGCTGCAACAGCTCCGAGTCGGGCGAGCCCTGCACGGTGTAGCTGTTGTTGAGCTTGCTGGCATCGCCGCGTAGCGTGAGTTTGGTTTGATTGTCGAGCGCTACCAGGGCTTGGTTGGTGTCGTCTACCTTCACCTGATAAATGCTAAGCGCCGGGGTGGTACCCGTGAAGGCGAAGCGCCCTTTCTCGTCAATAGTAGCTGTATCGCGCGAAACGAGCTGATTATCTTCCAATTCGGCTAAATACACTTTGGCGCCGGACGTGGCGTTCGTTAACTCGCCGTTGATTTGATAACCAGTGCTATTTCCAGCGCTAGAGGTAGGCGAAGTAGCTTTGTTACAGGCGTTTGCCATACCAAGCAGGGCACCAAACAGCAACAGACTTTTCATGGGAGGGTGGTTCATTCGAGGAAAGCGGGGTCAAAACGCCAAGGCGTTTAAATAGAATTGACGGAAAAGACAGCGTTTACGGCCGCAAGTTGCGGATTTTGGAGGAATCCACGGCTTTAGGCGCGTCCTTCGTTGCTACAACCCAAATCAGCCGCGCAGGTTCCCGAAGTGGGTCAATCCAACGGAATATAGCTGGCAATGCGCGAGCCTAAGGTATGCCCATGCAGATTGCGGGCCAGCACCCTACCCTCCGGATCAAGCAGTAGGTTGAAGGGCAGTGTAGTCACCCCAAAGGCCCGCGCTACTGCGCTTTGCTCGCCCTCAGTCGCCCGCACCTGTACGCCGGGCAAGCTGTCGGCCGTCAGCGCATGGCGCCACTTTGCAGCCTCCTCGTCCAGCGACACGCCGTAGTAAGCCAGCCCCCGCCCGCGAAACAGCCGGTGGATTTTTCGTAGCTCCGGGCTGTGGTGCTCTTCACGGCAGGGGCCACACCACGAAGCCCAGAAATCCAGCAATACATATTGCCCGCGCAGGCTGCTTAGCTTCACCGTTTTGCCATTGGCGGTGGGTAGGGCTATTTCTGGCACCTGCGTACCGGGCGCGGTGAGGCGGTAGGCGCGTTGCCATTGATAGAGTCCGAACGCAGCCCGGCTGGAGTCGCCAGCAAGCCGGAAGCGCGTGGTCATGGAGTCCAGAAAATCGTCGGGCGCACCAGCGGCGCTTAGGTCCCATACCACACTCGGAGCGAGGTAGGACGTAGCATAGCGGCGCACAATACGGGGTTTCTCGGCGGGCGTTGCCCGAGTCAGCGCTTGTAGAAAGTCAACTTCTGGCGAGCCTTGCCAGTGCGCACCGCCTGCATCAGTGGTCAGCGTCAGGTGGGCGTGGTTGTCGAGCGGTACGAGAAAGATGCGGGCATCGGCGCCGGGCACGCGCAGCACCAGCCGGTAGAGGCCTGGCGCGGGTACTTGTCCTCGCAGCGTAAAACGGCCGTTGGCATCGAGGGCCGCTGAATCCAGCCGCGTCGTACTACCTACCTGCTGCTCCAGCACTACACGGCTCTGCGGTGCCGCGAGTCGAATGCTCCCCTGAATTTCATAGCCTGTAGCCGATGCCTCAGATGGCGCTTGGGTAGCTGGTCGGCAGCTTAGCAGTAGGAGCCCAGAAAGCAGTAATAGAGAAATACGCATAGAGAATCCATTGAAAAAGAAGAAAAACGCCTGTCATCCTGAGCTTGCGAAGGACCTTATCACATTAGAACGAGTCGTTGTTACGGTAATCGTTCTGCCGTGATAAGGTCCTTCGCAAGCTCAGGATGACAGGCGTTTTTCTATAAACCTAATACTTAACTACTCATTTACTCGCAGCTTACGCGTCCAACGCTTTGCGCAGGAGCTGGTTGGCCATTTTGGGGTCGGCTTTGCCACCGGTGAGCTTCATCAACTCGCCCATAAACATGCCCGTCAGCGACTTTTTACCCGCTTTGTACTCGGCTACCTTGGCCGGGTTGGCGGCCAGCACCTGCTGAATTTGGGCTTCCAGCGCCCCGGCATCCGATTGCTGCAACAGACCCAGCTGCTCAGCGGCGCCGGTTACGTTGGCCGTGGGGTGCTCCAGCAGGTAGGGAAACAGCTGCTTGGAAGCCACCGAGTGGTTTACTTTGCCTTCATCAATCAGCTCAATGATGCCAGCCAGGTGCTGCGCCGTGAGCGGGAACTCAGCCATGGGTAGGGCACGCTCGTTGAGGTAGGCCTTTACCGGACCGGTCACCCAGTTGGCGGCAGCTTTGGCGTTGGGCGTTAGGCGGGTGAGCTCGTCGAAGAACAAGGCCACGTCCTTTTCGGCCGTCAGCACGTTGGCGTCGTAATCCGAGAGGCTCAGCTCGCCCGTGAAGCGGGCGTAGAGCTGCTGGGGCAATGCCGGCAAGCTGGCCTGGATGCGGTGCAGCCACTCATCGTCGATGACCACCGGGGGTAGGTCGGGCTCAGGGAAGTAGCGGTAGTCGTTCATCGTTTCCTTGCTCCGCTGGCCGTTGGTGGTGCCGCTGGCCGCGTCGAAACCGCGGGTTTCGCTGATGATTTCCTCACCGGCTTCCAACAGGGCAATCTGCCGCTCAATCTCGTAGTCGATGGCGCGCTGCACGTTGCGGAAGGAGTTCATGTTCTTCACTTCTACCTTCATCCCGAACTTGTCGGCGCCTTTCAGCATCACCGATACGTTGGCGTCGCAGCGCAGGGAGCCTTCCTCCATGTTGCCGTCGCACACTTCCAGGTACTCCACCAGCTTCTTGATTTCGGCCAGGTAGGCGTAGGCTTCGTCGGCGGTGCGCAGGTCCGGCTCGCTCACAATCTCAATGAGCGGCACGCCGGCGCGGTTCAAATCCACCAGCGTCTCTACCTCGCCCGCTAGGTGCATCGACTTACCCGCGTCTTCCTCCATATGAATACGCGTGATGCCGATGCGCTTCGGCTCGGCGCCTGCCACCCGAATATCCACGTGGCCGCCGGTGCAGATCGGGGTTTTATCCTGCGTAATCTGGTAGCCCTTGGGAAGGTCGGGGTAGAAGTAGTTTTTGCGGGCAAACAGGTTGTCGCGCGTGATCTGGCAGCTGGTGGCCAAGCCCATTTTCATGGCGTATTCCACGGCCGTGTAGTTCACCTTGGGCAGCGTACCCGGGTGACCCAGCGTAATCACGCTCAGGTTATTGTTCGGCATGGCGCCGTACTCGTTTTCATCTGAGGAGTACATCTTGCTGTGCGTGAGCAGTTGCGCGTGTACTTCGAGGCCGATGACCGGCTGGTATTTGGCTTTGATGCTTTCGTCCATAGTAAGGTGCAAGTTAAACATAGAAGCCATAATCGGTCGGCTACGCTGGTCATTAACTTCACCCGCGTACTACACAAGGCATTCTCAGTTTAATTAGCAGAAATACGCTTTTTGATCTTCTTGTCTTGAATAGCAAATGTAACGGGCACCGTGAAACTCACATTAACTGGGTTGCCGTCCTGATAACCGGGTTCCCATGCTGGCAGGCTAGCAATAACTCTGGCCGCTTCATTATCAATAGAAGGGTGTATGCCTTGTTTAATACGTACATCGCGCACAACTCCTAGTGTATCTACGTAAAAATCAATGAATACCTTACCCTGAATATTTCTTCTTAAAGCTTCTGCAGGGTAGCGCAGATTCTTACCTATAAATTGAAGCATTCCATTAAAGCCACCTAAAGGTGGTGAAGGCATCTTTTCAAACGCGTAGAATGCAACAGGTTTCCCTGCATTATCAAAACATTCGCCGCTTACACTTTCCCCTTCTTTATATACCTCGCGGCGCTTTAATGTGCCGTTTGCGTGATAAGAAACAAGCTCACCATCCCACTTACCATGGGTGACGCGCGCACGGCGTCGCAGTTGGCCGCTTTCGTACCACATTTCGCTTATTCCATGCACGGTATGCAGACGGATGTTTTCACATTCACTACGCCATTTTAATTGGCCGTTGCCATAATAGCCTTGCACAACACCCCTGATACTATCTTGATAAATTGACTCACTCCATTCAACTGCGCCTTCAGTGGAAGGCAGCTTCTTACCGTCTGCATCAAAGTATTCCTTGACTGTATGCGGCTCATTATTTATTTGAGCAGCGGCATGATAACTACTAAAGCACCCAACAATTAGTAAAGAAAAAAACACGTAAAACTTCTTCATTTAAAAACGATTTTAAAATAGTTGTGCATACAAACGCGGGGCTGAATACCTATTTAGAGTGTTCAGCCCCGCGTTTGTATGCACAACTATTACGCCAGTGCCTACCCTACCAGCTCCTCGGCCTTGCCAATAGCCGCCGATAACCCGGCCACGTTCTTTCCACCAGCCGTGGCGAAGAAAGGCTGGCCGCCGCCGCCACCCTGGATTTCCTTGGCCAGCGTGCCAATCAGGGTTTTGGCGTTGAGCTTACCGGCTTTGGCAATTTCGTCGTCCAGAATCACGGCCAGTTGGGGCTTGCCGTCGATGTCGGCGCCGAGGACGGCTACCAGGTTGGGCACCACCTGGCGTAGGTCGTAGGCCAGCTTCTTGAGGGCATCAGCGGAGCGGGCGGGTACTTGGGCCGCAATAAGTTGCACGCCGCCTACCGTCTTGGCCTGAGCCGCAAGCTGATCTTTTAGTTGACCAAGTTGCTGATTTTCTGCCTGTTCCAACTGCTTGCGTAGGGCGGCATTTTCCTCGCCTACCTTTTGCAGGCTAGTCACCAAGTGCTGCGGGTTGCCCAGCAGCTCACGCACCTGACGCAGCAAATCCAGCTGCTGATCCACGTAGGCCTCGGCAGCGTCGGCCGTTACGGCCTCGATGCGGCGTACGCCCGCGCCTACCGCCGACTCGCTCGTGATTTTGAAGAAGCCGATTTCGCCGGTGGCGCGCACGTGAATGCCGCCGCACAGCTCTACTGAGTACTCTTTATCGAAGGTGATGACGCGCACAAAGTCGCCGTACTTCTCCCCAAACAGGGCCATAGCGCCCAGCGTTTTAGCTTCGGCAATGGGCACGTTGCGGCGCTCGTCCAGCGGAATTTGCTGACGGATGCGCTCGTTCACGATCTGCTCAATTTCGCGCAGCTGCTCGTCGGTTACCTTGGTGAAGTGCGAGAAGTCGAAGCGCAGGAGCTTGTCGTTTACCAGGGAGCCTTTCTGCTGCACGTGCTCACCCAGCACGCGGCGCAGGGCAGCTTGCAGCAAGTGTGTGGCCGTGTGGTTTTTGCGAATCAGAGCGCGACGGCTACTGTCGATGCGGGCCGTGAACTCACCTTCCAAGTCCTCGGGTAGGGGCAACTCCAGCACGGTGTGCACGATGAGGTCATTTTCCTTGCGCGTGTCAATCACGCGTACCCGCGACAGGCCGCCTTCCAGGTAGCCCGTGTCGCCTACCTGCCCGCCCGACTCGGCGTAGAACGGCGTTTGGTCGAGCACCACGTGGTACTCGGTTTTGCCTTTTTGCGTCACTTTGCGGTAGCGCAGCAGGCGCGCGGGGGCTTCCTCCACGTCGTAGCCCACAAATAGGGGCAGCTCGCCGTTGTCGGAGTTCACTACTACCCAGTCGCTCTGCTCGGTTTCCTGGGCGTTGCGCGAGCGGTTTTTCTGGGCTTCCAGTTCTTTCTGAAAACCGGCTTCGTCTACCGTCAGGCCCTTTTCGCGGGCGATGAGGGCCGTGAGGTCAAGTGGGAAGCCAAACGTATCAGACAGTTCGAAAGCCGTTTTGCCGTCGATGGTGTTGCCTTGGCTTTTGAAGCCTTCTTCCAGCGCGTCAATGCGGCGCAGGCCGTTTTCCAGCGTTTTCAGGAAGCTGATTTCCTCTTCCTCAATCACGCGCTGCACAAACTGCTGCTGCGCTTTCAGCTCAGGGAAGATACCAGCCATCTGATCGGCCAACACCGGCACCAGCTTATACAGGAAGGGCTGCTTCTGATTGAGCGACGAAAACGCGTAGCGCACGGCACGGCGCAGGATGCGGCGAATCACGTAGCCAGCCTTCACGTTGCTGGGCAGCTGGCCGTCGGCAATGGTGAAGCTGATGGCGCGGATGTGGTCGGCAATGACGCGGATGGCGATGTCCGTTTTCTCGTTTTCCGTGGCGGGCTGGTCATTCACGGTGGCCGGGGCGGTGCCGTGGTACTCTACCCCGGCTTCCTTGGCAATGAACTGAATCAGCGGCTGAAACACGTCGGTGTCGTAGTTCGATTTCACGCCCGACACGGCCATCATCAGGCGCTCAAAGCCCATGCCGGTATCTACGTGCTGCGCGGGCAGCTTGACGAGCGACTTATCGGCCAGACGCTGGAACTCCATGAACACGTTGTTCCAGATTTCTACCACCTGCGGGTGGTCGGCATTCACTAGCTCACGGCCGGGCTTTTGGGCTACCTCCTCGTCGGAGCGCAGGTCGATGTGGATTTCGGTGCAGGGGCCGCAGGGGCCGGTGTCGCCCATCTCCCAGAAGTTGTCCTTCTTGTTGCCGGGCAGGATGCGGTCCTCGGTGGTGTATTGGCGCCACAGGTTCTGCGTTTCGGTGTCGGCGGCCAGCTTGTCGCCCTCGTCGCCCTGGAAGTAGGTGACGTAGAGGCGGTCTTTGGGCAGCTTATACACGTCAGTCAGCAGTTCCCAGGCCCAGGCAATGGCTTCGGTTTTGAAGTAGTCGCCAAACGACCAGTTGCCCAGCATCTCGAACAAAGTGTGATGGTAGGTGTCGTAGCCTACCTCTTCCAGGTCGTTGTGCTTGCCCGATACGCGCAGGCACTTCTGGGTGTCGGCCACGCGCTTGTAGGGGGCGGGCTTGTTGCCGAGGAAGTAGTCCTTGAATGGGGCCATGCCCGAGTTGACGAACAGCAGGGTAGGGTCGTCTTTGAGCACCAGCGGCGCTGAGGGCACAATGTGGTGGCCTTTGGAGGCAAAGAAGTCGAGAAACTGCTGGCGAACGTGCGAAGCCTTGGGGAGTGACATAGGGAAGGAACGCCGGGTTTCGGCCCGGCAAATCGTGAGGGTTCGTGGTACGCAGGCCGCTTTGTGGTTGATAGCGGCCCGTTTTTTGGTAGTTTGCAGCTTTGCGAAAAGCCGTTCTGGCAAAGTTAGCAAATGTAGGGGCGCGTTGCACGCGCCCGTCGTTGCTGCCGATGCCAATGGCCTTTTCCGTCGTGCCACGACGGGCGCATGCAACGCGCCCCTACCCCCGACCAATGCCGTACAAAGAGCGCGAGATCAAGAAAGAATATTACACCATTGGCGAGGTGGCGCGCATGTTCGAGGTGGCGCCCTCGCTGATTCGGTTCTGGGAAACAGAGTTTGAGGACCTCAGCCCGCGCAAAAACCGCAAGGGCAACCGCCTCTACACGCCCCAGGACATTGAGACGTTCCGCACCATTTACCACCTGGTAAAAGAGCGCGGCTACACCATCCCCGGCGCCCGCGACCTGATGCGCCAGCGCGGCCCCCAGCTCAAGGAACGCATGGAAGTGGCGCACTCGCTGGAGAAGGTGCGTGGGTTTCTGGTGGAACTGCGCAAACAGTTGGATGGACTTGGGAAGAATCCTACGTCTGCCTCACCCTCCAATCCCCTCTCCGAAAAGGAGATGGGAGACTAGAGCTAGTTTTAAAAGCTAGCTCCCCTCCTTGAAAAAGGAGGGGTTGGGGGTATTCCAATCGTTGCACTGTTTATAGCTCTATTTTTATTTCTAACTGTAGCAGAACCACCCCCAACCCCTCCTTGGAAAAAGGAGGGGAGCTAATACTAGTACTAAAAACTAGCTGCTAATCCTCCCTCTTCTTTTCGGAGAGGAGGCTAGGGGTGAGAATTACCACATGCACGACGATATCCTCCTCCACGAAGTCGCCCTGACGCTGTTTCCCGGTATTGGGCCGCAGCTTACGCGACAGCTGATGAGCTACGGCAGCTCCGCCAAAAACGTGCTGCACCTGCCGCCGGGCAAGCTGCGCAAGATTCCGGGGGTAGGGCCCAAAGCCGTGGCGACGCTTACTGGCGCCGAACGCACTACGGCCCTGCGCCGGGCCGAGGAAACCCTGCGCCGCGCCGAGAAGGAGGGCGTGCAGCTACTATTCTACACCAGCAAGCAGTTTCCGAAGCGCCTCAAGCAGCTACCCGACGCTCCTACCCTCCTCTACTACCAGGGCACTGCCGACTTGAACACGCCTAAAACAGTCGGCATTGTGGGCACGCGCCAAGCCACCGATTACGGCCGCGAGCAAACTGAGAAGCTAGTGCAGGGCCTCGTGCCGCATCAACCCCTGGTAATAAGCGGCTTAGCCTATGGTATCGACATCTTTGCCCACCGCGCTGCCTTGCAGGAAGGCTTGGAAACAGTAGGCGTGATGGCCACTGGGCTGGACATACTCTACCCCCCTGCTCACCGCAAAACTGCCGAGAAGATGCGCACGCAGGGCGGTTTACTCACAGAGTTTCCCTTTGGCACCCAGCCCGATAAGTACAACTTCCCCGCACGGAACCGCATTATTGCTGGGCTTTCTGATGGCACGGTGGTGGTAGAAGCGGCCCGCAAAGGCGGTGCGCTCATCACCGCCGAGCTGGCCATCAGCTACGATCGTGAGGTACTGGCCCTACCCGGCCCATTGGGTAGCCCCGCCTCCGCCGGCTGCCACGACCTCATCAAGGCCCACAAAGCCGCGCTCTACGCCGAACCCAAAGACCTGGAAGAATTGCTGAATTGGGATGCCGCCCTGCACCAGTCGGGCAAGTTTCAGGCTGCTCCTACCTACTCGCCCCACGATTTCACGGCGGAGGAATTCAAGCTTATCGAGCTACTTGTAGTGCTCAAAGAAGAGTTGCTGGATAACCTAAGTTGGAAAGCGCAGTTGCCTGTGAACCAGGTTGCCACGCTGTTGCTGGGGTTGGAATTTAGAGGGATAGTGAAAGCGCTGCCAGGCAAAAAATTTGTGCTCACATAGGAACAACTGAGCGGAAGAGTGACTGAGTGATGGTGTAGATTATCCATATTGTGCAGCCAAAACAGCCACTCAGTCACTCGCCCGTGCTGCTCTACAACGACCACCTGCTACCCGCGGCCGACCTCGCCCTGCCCCTACCCAACCGCGGGCTACAGTTCAACGACGGCTTTTTCGAAACGCTGGTCTGGGCCGCCGATACCGTGCGCTACCTGTCGCACCACCTACGCCGGATGCGAGCAGCGGCTGTTGCGCTGCATCTGCCGCTGCCGCCCGCCCTGGCCGACGCCCCTTCCCTTGTAGCCACCGTGCGGCGCGTGACGGCGGCCAATTCGCTAACCGAGGCCCGGGTGCGGATACAGCTCTGGCGCGGTGGCGGTGGTCTGTACTCCCCGCCGCCCGCTGCCCCTACCGAGTACCTCGTTGCGGCCCTACCCTTTCAGCCCAACGACCAGCCGATCAATCAGGCTGGCTTTGCCCGGGAGACGCACACGTTTCATACGCCGCTATCGTTTTGCAAGGGGCCGCACGCGCTCTACTACGTACGGGCCGGATTGGAGCGGCAAACGCGCGGCCTGGATGAACTGCTGTTGCTGGACGCCACTGGGCACGTGGCAGAAGCTATATCGGCGGCGGTGTTTTGGGTGCGAGAAGGGCAGCTATACACACCCGCTCTGGCAACGGGCTGCGTGGCGGGAGTACGCCGGGCGCATCTGCTGGCTGTGGCTCACCAACAGGGCTTACCCTGCCAGGAAGGCTTATTCACTCCCGATCAACTACTAGCCGCCGAAGCCGTTTTTACGGCCAACGTAGCCGGAATACGCCCCATAGAGCGTTTAGAGGGCAGTACGTTCGCTTCAGCAACCCATCCGTTGCTAGGGGCACTCCGCCAGTGGGAAACCGACGAAACTAACTAATAAGCTACCTTACAGCCTTCAGGTACAAGGCGAATCAGTAGCCGGCGGCAAGTCGAACCGGGTAGGGAGAGTACCGCTGGAACGACAGCGTAATTGGAGCCAGCTGGCTTCGAACTCGGCCAAATCTGCCTCCGTGACTTCGTTGATGCGTAAAATGTCGGCACGGGGCCGCTCATTCGCATCCAGAGCGTACAAAGCTATCCAGGCGCGGTACTGGCGGGGCAGACCGCTTGGTCCACCCTCATGCCCCATCGTAGCACCAGAAGAAAAATTAGGAATAACCCACATGAATGGCAGATACGAAATCCACCGCAATATTGGATTTTATTTTTGAAGTATAAATTTCAAAAACATCAACACGCCCCGCAATTGCTCACGGCAAATGTTTTTCAACATATTCAACAATATAATTACATATCATATATAATTATATTAATAAAACATAATTTGTATATCGTAGAAATAATATAATTTTTTCAAATTTTATTGCAATGAGAAACTAGCACTGAGCTCCTCCTCCGATGTGCTAGACGCCGGCTCAAATTTTAGCATCCGAAATACGCGTTGGGCTTCGTTGGCCAGGGCATCCATAGCGGCGGGGGGCACGTTGGTGTTATAGCCCGGAATGGGGCGCGGCTCCACTGCTACTACCGATGTACGACTCACGTGCCCATCGGGTGCTATTTGCAGCCGAATGAGCACGTTGCCTTGGGCACCTGCCATGGCGGCGGCGGTCGGATAACGGCTGTTGTTCGCGAAGAACTCCACCGACGTGTTATCCTCTTCCAACGGCTTGTGCGCCTTCATGCGCTGCGTCAGGCCGCGCTTAATGAGCCTAGACTGCTCTACCTTAGGAACCTCTATGGCAACGGTATCCCGCACTACGGGTGTAGGCTTGGGCTTGGAAGCCGGCCGTTTGCGCCGGGGGGTTATAGGGGCCGGTGGATCGGCCGTCCAGGTGTTAAAGTTCTGGGCTTTCACCTCGGCCGTGGCCAATAGCGTCAGCAAGAAAATAACTGGGTAGTAGAACCATTTTTTCATCGCACTAGATTGCATTGAACTTTATAATATGCTCGAAAGACTGATTCTCACCAGCCGTTCTCACAGAGCGCAACATAAAACCGCACGCAACTGGTGCCCCCTTTGCTGCAATTTTATCTTGTTTTATGCCTAAAAATACAAAGTTTACGGCAAACTATGGCCTTCCGAACCACCATTATCGTATCTTCTACCACCCGTCTGAAATGCCTACTGGATAACGTAGCGTACGGGTACGTCTTCTTGGGTGGTGCCTGCGGCGGGCTCAAAATGCAGCCCCCACAGCAGATCTGCGGCACCTTGGCGCATGGCAGCCTTACCCGCCGCCGCAGACGCTTCTTTGCCGGTAGGCGCCTGCCGAATATCTGCACTCAGCACCTCCGAATCAATCACATCCCCGGCCGAGTTGACGTTGAGGCGCACCAGCACCTGCCCCGATAGTCCTGCCTGCAAGGCCGTGGCGGGGTAGCGCAAGTGCTGCCACGCGTAGCGGTAAAACTCTGCATCGGGGGCACTATAGGCGCTGGCCCGTACGCGTTGCCCCAACCCACGCCGTAAGGGCTTGGAGTAGGCTGCCACAGCAGGTGGCGTGCGCCGGACCGGCTCGGGGGTGGCAGTAGCTACTGGCAGCGTGGCATCGGCAGTGGCCGCAGCCCGCTTACCCGACTTGCGAACGGGTGTATCGGTAGGACTGCTGGTGCCACCTTCCCAACGGTTGAAGGACATTTGCGCGTAACCGGCCTGGGCCAGTAATACCAGCGCGCCTACTGGCAACCAACGCTGGGCACGGGTCTTAAGGGAGTAAAGGTTAGTTGTTGTCATATCCTGAGCAGCACGTTAACGAGATGAAATAGGAATTTACCCATTCTACTCCATTAACGCTGCAAAGTTACCGCCCGGTATGCTCGACCAAATATTACACGGCCACCGGCGCCTTAATAGCGGGCCAGGGGTCGTAGTTTTCCAGCTTAAAATCGTTGTACTGAAAGCCGAAAATGTCCGTTACCTCCGGGTTCAGACGCATCTGGGGTAGCGGACGCGGCGTGCGGGTGAGCTGCTCGCGGGCCTGCTCCAAGTGGTTGCTATACAAGTGAGTGTCGCCGCCGGTCCAGATGAAGTCGCCGGGTTGTAAGCCCGCTACCTGCGCTAGCATGAGCGTGAGCAGGGCGTAGCTAGCAATGTTGAAAGGGACGCCCAGGAACACGTCGGCCGAGCGCTGGTAGAGCTGGCAGGAAAGTTTGCCATCGGCCACGTAGAATTGGAAGAGGGCATGGCAGGGCTGGAGCTTCATATCGGGCAGGTCGGCCACGTTCCAGGCCGAGACCAAGATGCGGCGCGAGTCGGGCTGCTCGCGCAGCAGGCGCACTACCTCGCTGATCTGGTCGATGGTTTCGCCGTTGGGGGCGGCCCAGCTGCGCCACTGCTTGCCATACACGGGACCCAGCTCGCCGTTGGCGTCGGCCCACTCGTCCCAGATTTTCACACCGTGCTCTTTGAGGTAGGCAATGTTGGTATCGCCCTGCAAAAACCACAATAGCTCGTGAATGATGCTTTTCAGGTGCACCTTTTTGGTGGTCACCAAGGGGAAGCCCTCTTGCAGATTGAAACGCATCTGGTAGCCAAACACCGACAGTGTGCCGGTGCCGGTGCGGTCGGTTTTCTGGGTGCCGTGGTCGAGTATATGCTGGAGGAGGGTGTGGTATTGGTGCATGGGGAATGATTCGGGGCAACAAGAAAGCCTTGTAGAAGCTTCAGTGTTTTCAACACGTTGGGGCCAAAAATAAAGAAAACCTGCCGGCACGGACAGGTTTTCTTTATAAGAAACTGACAACCAATAGAATTACCCAGCAGGCACTTCTGTTAATTTCGATTCGTATCGTTGAACAGTTGCTCGAATCCGGGAAGCAAGTCCATACAGATCATCTAGTGAACTAATATCAACCCGTTCGCCACCTTCTACATCGAATACAGTTACAAACTTCTTGCTGCTATTAAAGTGTAATCGACAGATTGGCTTACGGTTATTATCATCGAGCAGAATACCACAATACGATTGCACATCACGCATTATTACTCGGTTGACCGGTACTGTTTTACGCAAAATGGCCCGGACAATCATGAAGCCTTCTGTTTCTTCTACTGTCGTTACAATATCCCTATCTTTTGTTTCGACTTCGGGGGCTGCTTCAGCTACTTTCGGCTCTACAATAGCTATTGCAGGCAAATCAGTTGTCAGCAATGGTTGCCCGGTGTCAAGCATAGCTGACCGTAGCCGAGAAGTTATTTTATCGTTGAGAAACTGATGGAAAGAGCGATGCACTAGTATGGCAAACTGCTCTTTTAATTTAGGCGTCAACACGCCATCATATACCTGCTTCGATACGAAATTTATAAAGTCGGGCGAGGGCTGGGTAAACTGCTCGTCGAAGTACTTTTTGAAAGCCCGCATATACTTTAAATTATATGCAGCGAAAAGCATGTCTTCTATGCTGAATGAAGCCTTACTCAGTTTCTTAATTTCAGCAACGTCATTTTCTTGAAAGTTGAACAAATCAAATTCCATGAATGGACGCTCATCCATTTTATTCGGCTGCTCCAAATCAGTGAAAAGCTTATAGGTAGTGCCATTTGTTAGCACTGCGATGCGAGCTTCTGTTACATGAAAATAGCGAAATAACTGGCTAGCGTGATTAATACTTAAATCACCGCTTACTGGCTTGCATTCGACAAGAATAATAGGTTTGCCATCACGCATAATAGCATAATCTATCTTCTCACCCTTTTTAGTACCGATATCACAGACAAACTCTGGCACTACCTCAGTCGGATCAAAGACGTTGTATCCTAACGCATTGATAAAAGGCATAACCAATGCGTTTTTTGTGGCCTCTTCCGTTTGAATGTGGCCAATCTGTTTTTGCGCTCGTGCAGCTAGATTGGTAAGTTGGTCAATAAGCTCCATGTATCGATTTTATAAAAATTGTAAGATTCTGAAATCTAATATTCTTATGTAAACTCTCCAAATAAAAGTCACATCCTAACGACTAAATCAATTCCCTATGTTATTTAAGGTTATCCATCAAAGGTAAAACCTCACGCCAAGCCTCAGTTTCAGCATAGTGCTTTATTACACTGCAACGCTCTTTCAGAAAATGAGTCAGGTAGCGTTTCATAAACAACGTATCTACCGCTTTTCGTACCCATCCCAACGGAGAAGCAAACTCGAATACATCACGCATGAGCGTAGTATTGCCCTGCTTCTCGAAATGATGCTCGTGGCGCATGCGCTGAAAAGCACCTTGCTGCATCTCGTCGCAGAAGTAAATGGGGGTTTCCAGTTCGGTTACTTTACTGGTTAAAGTTTGCCAAATACCAAAGTGCTGTGCCCGAAATGTGACCGTATCGCCAAGTTGCAATATTCCGCTTCGTACACCAGCCACAATGCTTTCCTTTGTTTGTTGAGTTGATACCGTATGCAGATCAACGCTCAAAACCAACAAGAAGCAGCGTTTTTGAGGCGCCTGGATTACTGTCTCTATTTTTATAAGCGGCATTCTTACTTCACTGAGAATTTGTAATTCAGCTTTTCTTTCGTCTGC
The DNA here is from genome assembly GCF_019334315.1 of Hymenobacter profundi. Taxonomy (GTDB): domain Bacteria; phylum Bacteroidota; class Bacteroidia; order Cytophagales; family Hymenobacteraceae; genus Hymenobacter; species Hymenobacter profundi. The sequence continues at coordinate 7,074 of NZ_JAHWGL010000075.1, read as the reverse complement.
CTACCCCCGGCATCAGCACTACACAACATAGGATATACCAAGGGCTTTTCATTTCTAAATAGAATAGCTCGCGGAAACAAATAGCAAAAAACAACGGTTGGCCTTCGGCGGTCCTTAAGGTAAGCAGAACGCTGCGTACTCGTTCCTGCTTGAGCCGCCCTCCTACCCTATGCCTACTCGCCGATTTGCCTACCCTATCCTGCTGGCCCTGTTTCTCCTCACGGGCCTAGCGGGTTACTTTGCCGCCCAGCTGCGTTTCAACTACAATTTCAACGATTTCTACCCCGCCGGCGACCCTGACCTAGCCTATTACGAGGAGTACGCCCAGCGCTTCGGCAACGACAATGACTACGTGCTGCTGGGCCTGGAAGCTCCCACGGGCAAGACCGTTTTCGACCCGCAGTTTCTGGTGCGCGTCGATTCGCTGACGCAGTTTGTGCGGCGGCGGCCCCACGTGGTCAGCGTCACGTCGCCTACCACCGCCACTAACCCCGTGGTGGAAGGGCTGGGCGTGTTCAACATTCCTTATTTCCACCCCGGCGACCCGGACCCCGCGCGGCGGGCGCAGGACTCGGCCACCGTGTACCGCACGCCGGGGCTGGTGGGCAACCTGATTTCGCCGGATGCCCGCGCCGCTACCGTGTTACTGCAAACTTCGCCTAACCTTGCCAAGCCGCCCGGCGACTCGCTGCTAGCGGCCGTGCGCCGGGAGCTGACGCGCCAGGGCTTCGCGGAAACTGATTACCACCTGGCTGGCAAAATGGTGGCGCAATCCGTGTTTGTGGACCGCTTGCAGGTGGAGTTGGCGCTGTTCATGTCGCTGTCGGTCATTCTGGTGACGGCCCTGCTGTGGTTCACGTTCCGGACGTGGTGGGGCGTGGTGCTGCCCCTGGTAGTAGTGCTGGGCGCCATTGTGTGGGGGCTGGGCGTAATGGGCGCCTTCGGCATCAGCATTGATCTGATGACAGCCCTGCTGCCGGTGATGCTGTTTGTGGTGGGCATGTCGGACACCATCCACATCATCACGCGCTACGTGACGGAGCTGGGCTACGGCACCGAGAAACGGGCCGCGCTGTGGGTCACGCTCAAGGAATCGGGCTTTGGCTCGGGGCTGTCGGCGCTGACCACCAGCATCGGCTTTTTCACGCTGATGACCAGCACCATCCGGCCGATTTATAACTTCGGGCTGTTTACGGGCATTTCCGTGCTGCTCACGTTTGTGCTCAGCTTCACGCTCTTGCCCGCTATGCTGCTGTTGCTGCGCAAACCCCAGTTGCGGGTGCCGCGCCAGGAAGGCCGCAGCTGGGACGGCGTACTGGGCCGCCTGTTCCGGCAGGTGCTGGCGCGGCGGCAGCTGGTAGTGGCTGTGAGTGCCGTGGTATTGATTGCCTCGGTGGCCTCGGCCTCGCGCATCCGCATCAACTCGGCGCTATTGGATGATTTGTCGCAAAACGACCCGGTGAAGCAGGATTTCCGGTTTTTTGAGCGGCAATTTGCGGGCGTGCGGCCTTTCGAAATGGCCCTTACGCCAACGGCAGGCGGCTCAGTCCTCACCCTACCCGTATTGCGCCAGACCGAGCAGATCGAGACCTACCTCCAACGCACCTACGGTCTGCGCTTCGTGGCCTCGCCCGTGACGCTGGTGAAATCGGTGCGCAAAGCTCTGAACGGTGGCGACATAGCCGAGTACCGCCTCCCCGACTCCGACGCCGAGTTGCAACGCCTGCTGCGCCGGGCCAAGCCGTTTCGGAAGAAGCCCGAGTTCCAGGCGCTGGTCCTACCCGATGGCTCGGAGGGTAGGCTAACCGGCCGCATGCCCGACGTGGGCAGCCTGCGCGCTGGCGCCCTCAACGCCGACCTGCGCCAGTTTCTGCGTCAGCGCATTGACTCCACCATCGTGCAAACCCGCCTCACCGGCTCGGCCAACCTCATCGACAAAAACAATGAGAACCTGTCGCTGAACATGATAACCGGCATGAGCATCGACATTCTAATGGTGACGTTGATTGTACTGGTCCTGTTCCGCTCCATTCGCATGACGCTGATTGTACTGATTCCCAACTTGGTACCCATCCTGATAGTAGCGGGCGTGATGGGCGTGGCCGGCGTGAGCATGAAGGTGAGCACCAGCATCATCTTCACCATCGCCTTCGGCATTGCCGTGGACGATACCATTCACTTTATCAGCAAATTGAAACTGGTGTTGCTGAAAGAAGACAGCCTGTTCCGGGCCGTACGCAAAACCTACCTCATGGCCGGCAAGGCGGTCATTGTCACGTCGTTGATTCTGGTAGGCGGCTTCTCTACCCTAATTTTCTCGTCGTTCGACGGCACGTTCTACGTGGGCCTGCTCATTGGCCTCACGCTCCTGTTTGGGGTAGTGGCCGAGTTGACATTGCTGCCCATCCTGATTTTGTGGTTCTACCGCCACCAGCCCGCCGCCGTACGCGAGGCGGTACCGGTTTCGTAGGGAGAAAGTATCTGGGCCACTGCACGATGTAGAGACGCATATTTGCGTCTCGTCGTTGAACAGTTCGCGTTAGTATCGTTCTAGCCCAACAACGTCAGCAATGACAAGACGCAAGTATGCGTCTCTACGCTGTTCTGGCTGCCTTTCCAGTTAACTCAAATATTCCTTATAGTAGAAGTCGGATTCAGTGGGTAGAGACACAACATCTCTCAGAGAAACGAGGCATCTGCGCACGGTAATGCAACATCCTGCCGCCTGGCCGGTCTCATGCTTTGATGACCGATTTGCCTACCCTTCCCGCAACCGACCAGCAGCTTGTGAAGCAGGTGCTGGGTGGCAACACTGCGGCGTTTGGGCAGATTGTGCAGCGCACGGAAGGGCTGGTTACGCAGTTGATATTCAAGATGATTCGGCACCCCGCCGACCGCCCGGATATTGCGCAGGAAGTGTATCTGAAGGTGTATAAAAACCTGGCCGGGTTTAAGTTTCAGGCCAAACTCTCCACGTGGGTCGGCCAAATCACTTACAACACGTGCCTGCACTACTTGGAAAAGAAGCAGCTGGTGCTGATAGACCCTACGGAACCTACCCCGGATGCGGCAGCAGAAGAAGGACGCCGAGCCCCACCCCCGCTTGTAGCCGACTCGGATTACGACCCCGAAACAGTCCTTTTCAGCCACGACTTAGCCGATATCTTGGGCACGGCCATCGAGCAGCTACCCCCACTCTACCGCACCCTGATTTCCTTGTACCATCAGCAGGAACTGAGCTACGAGGAAATTGCCCAGATCACCTCCCTGCCAGATGGTACTGTGAAAAACTACCTCTTCCGAGCACGAAAACAGCTGAAACAGCACCTACTAGCCCGCTACCAACGCGACGACTTATGACAAGCCCCCATCTTTCTGAACGCGCCCTCCAAGAGGCCGCGGAGTCGCTGGCCCTGCTGCCGGCTACCCAGACGGCTCACCTGCGCGGCTGCCACCAGTGCCAGGACCAGGTTGCGACCTACCAGCACCTATTTGTGGCAACGACCCGCCTACCCCAACCGGCTTTCACTTTTGACCTCACGGCCAGCGTCTTGGCGCAGCTACCTAGGCCCCGCCCCGCTTTCCCGTGGGTGCTCTGCTGGGTGGCGGTTCCTGTAGTGGGGGTTGTCGGCGCGTTTCTGGCGTTGTTTGGTGGCACGCTGGTGCAGGTTTTTCAGGATATGGCTACCCTATTGGGAGGTGGGCTACTGGTAATAGTAGGGTTCCTTATGGCCGGCCAATGTGTGGAGTTACTGGCCCAATACCGTCGGCAAATGCGCCTGCTGTCTTTTTCGTAATGCTTTGCAACATGAACGGCTTTGGCCGGTCTCATACAGTACCACCCCACGGCCCAACTTATGAAAGGTTTTTTGCTGCTTTTGCTTTTCTGCTTGACTACGGAGGGAGCTTCGGCCCAAAGTACGCTGGTGCCTCTTGACGACAATGCGTTGGAACTCGCGCGCCGGGTTGTGCTGCCGATCTTCGGGTTTTACCTGCTTTGTAGCTTCGTACTAGCCGCTATCAAACTGATTATGAACTACCTGCTGAAACGGCAAATTCTGGGGGCGGCCGTTTCGGAAAGCGTTGTGGAGCGCCTACTGCCCGGCCCTCAAGACGAGCAAAACAAGGTAGTGAAGTGGATTGCGCTGCTTCTGAGCAGCGGTGCGGGGCTTACGGTATGCAGCTTATTCCTACCCTTGGGCATTCACTCCATCATCATCCTGCTTTTCAGCACGGCTTTCGGGTTTCTGGCTTACTACCTTTTCCTGCGTCGTCAAACGAAGTAATCCGCACGACACCTTTCTGCTTTCTCCAGCATCTCCGTCCGCAAGCATAGCGGTAGGAAAGTGGGTGCTGTTGCCTCTCCTGCTTCCCTTTTCTTCGTCACGTTAACTACTCACTTGTATGAAACAGTCGGTATACTCAGCTCTCTGTACTATGTATTACATGGTAACTTGTATTGCAAAATACATTTATAGTCAGACACTTACTAAATGTATCGGACAAATTGTGACGCAGTTGCGGCATCCGTTTTCCTGCTGCGTACAGGCTGCGTGCTCGGGCCAGTGGCGTTTTTGGTGGCTGATGTTGGTAGTCGTTTGCCTAGTGCCGAGCACAGCATCTGCTCAAGTTTCGGGTGGCATATCGGGCACGCTATTGGACCGAAGCACACGTCAACCGCTTCCTTTTGCCAACGTCTTGCTGTTGCGGTTACCGGACTCTACTCTAGCCGAAAACACTCAAACGGCTGATAACGGTACTTTTGCCTTAGTGAGCGTTCCGTTGGGCCGCTACGTACTGCGGGCAGAGGCACTAGGCTACCAGACTACTCGCCGGAGCATCACGCTGACTGCAACTACCCCGGTACTCCGTCTGGGCGAATGGCTGGCCGCTCCGATGGTGGTGCAGCTTGACGGGGTGGTAGTGCAGGGCGAAAAGGCTGTGCTCGTTGAAGACCTGGACAAGAAGATTATCAACGTAGACAAAGACCTGAACAGCGTGGGCGGCACGGCGGCCGATGTGCTGCAAAAGGTGCCTTCTGTGGCGGTAGATGAAAACGGGCAGGTCAGCTTGCGGGGCAACGCGAGCGTTACGCTCTACCTCGACGGCAAGCCCGCACCCAGCAGCCTGCGCCTCGACCAGCTGCCCGCAAGCCGCCTCGAAACCATTGAGGTTATCACCAATCCGGGGGCGCGGTACTCGGCCCAGGGCGCGGGCGGCATCATCAACTTAGTGCAGAAAAAGCAACTTAAAGACAGTTGGAACGGGGAGGCGCAGGTCACGGCGGGCACCCGCAACAAGTACAGCGCCTCGCTCAACCTTGGCCGTAAGGTGGGCAAATTCAATTTTTACAGCAACGTAAATGGGCTCAATAATGAGTTCCGTGGCAGCTCGGCTTTGCAGCAGGTGGCTACAGCCGAGGGCCGCACCACTGGCACCGATCAGACCGGCCGCGCCGTCCGCCACCAAGTCAATAAAGCGCTTCGCTTAGGCGTGGACTACGCCTGGCGCCCGGAGCAAACGCTGACGCTGACCGCCGAATTCTATAAGAACGACTTACACCAAACTAACCATTTCACTACCCAACTCACGCGCGATACTGACCCGACGATTATCCTACAAAATCAAAATCCGGAAGTCGACGACCTGTATACCATGCGTGTGGGCAGCAACTACCGGCATACCTGGGCTGCCTACCCTGGCCGCGAGCTAACGGCCAGCGCTACCTATACCTTGGATGGCGGCACCGTGACTACGGAGCAACGTGTGCTGGACGGCCCCGCCAGCTACACCCGGCAGGCGCGTCGGCAGTTCCTCGATGTGACCATCCACCTACCCTCGGCGCAGATAGACTACGTGCACCCCCTGGACGACAAACGCCGCTGGGGAGCGGGCGTAAAAACCGACGTGATGGTGACGCCCGGCACGGCTGAGTATACGGTGCAGCCAGTACCCGGCGCAGAATTTATTCGGCAAGAGGCGAATTCGTACCGCTACCACTACCAGCAAGTGATTCCGCAGGCCTACGGCTCGTATCAGCAGAAAACCGACCATTGGGACTATCAAGTGGGGTTGCGAGCTGAGTTTACCGGGCTACAGGCCCGGGTACTGCCCATGGGCTCAACCAACCAACGCATCTTCAACCTATTCCCCTCCGCCACAGTGGCGCGTACCCTACCCCACCACGAGCAGCGCCTCCAGCTCAGCTACTCGCGCCGCCTGAATCGACCCAACTTTCTGCAAATCGTGGCCTTACCTATTTACACTGATGCGCGCAACTACATGGTGGGCAACCCCACCCTGCGCCCCGAGTACGTGCATGTGGCAGAGCTGGGCCATCAGGTGGCGTGGCAGCATACTACCCTCAACACCACGCTGTTTGGACGCTTCGCCAATCAAGCCATTCAGAGCCTGCGCACGGTTGACACGCTGGCGACCCGCCTCAGCGGCCAGCCCGACTTCATCACCCGCACCAGCTACGCCAACCTGGGCCGCACGGCTAGCTACGGGATGGAAGTTTCGTTGACGCAGCCCGTGACTACTTGGTGGAAACTCATCGTCAACGGCTCCTTTTACCGCAACCAAGTAGCCAGCTACACCGGCACTGGCACCCGCGCCAACTTCACCGGCACGGCGTATTTGCTGAATACGTTCAGCCCGACCAAAACGCTGGCCGTGCAGCTTAGCGGCAACTACCGCGCACCGCTGGTGGTGCCGCAAGGCCGCCTGCTGGCCGTGTATGGGGTAGATGTAGCCCTGCGCCAGCGCCTGTTCCACGACCGGGCGGCCCTCACACTGCGTGTCAGCGACCTGTTCGACACGCGGCGCCAGTACACTCGGCTGGCCGCCGCAGACCTCACTACCAATCTGCAAACCAAGTACGAAACCCGCGTGGGCTACCTGGGCTTCACCTGGTTTTTAGGCACCAGCAAGCCCGCCAGCTCTATCGACAACCAACCCAAGGGAGATACGGGTGGTTTTGGTGGGTAGTGAGTGACAAAGCTATTTTTCGCCTTGTCCTCCTGAGCATGTGGCGCATCAAGCCAGTGTCGAAAGACCTTCTCACGCAGGAAC
>NZ_JAHWGL010000074.1 GCF_019334315.1 Hymenobacter profundi | reverse complement strand
GCTCAGGATGACAGGCGTTTTCTAATTCATAACTTCACAAACTCACAACTTCACCATTTCAATACACTAATCCCTCACCGAGATGTTGCTGGTGGGAGAAGCTGAAGCCGACTTTGCTACCACGGCTTACTTGTTGGTTTTCAATCTTTTGCTTGACCGTAATCTTCTTAATTTCATTCATGGGAGGCGCGATGAGGTCGTTGTTGACGGCCGCAATCATGGCGCTTTCCACGAACAGGCGCAGCATTTCCGGGGTGATGGGCGACGCAGCCATGTCGTGGTCGGGTAGCTCCAGCTGCTGCACACCTTCCAGGAAGTAGTGATTGTCGATGTTGACGAGTAGGCGCCCAACGAGGTAACCGGGGTCGTTCATGCGCTGGTACTTCACGCTGTCGGCCATGAAGTTGTAGGCCATGATGTGCCCAAAAAAGCGCCGCCGGAAATCGGCCTCCACGTAGGCCGTGTTCATCGGGCCGTAGTCGTCGGGGAAAGTGACGATGTTGGAGTGGAGCACAAACACCAGCAAATCGCCCGAAAACTTGATATGGAACTCCATGTCGTTGATGGGCCGGTACTCCACCACCACGCTCGAATCGAGGGGCGAAATCTTGCGGCTCAGCTCCACCACCAGCTCCTGCGACACCTGCCGCAGCAGATCAAATGTAGCAATGGTATTGCGGTAGATGAGCTGCTTGGCTGAGGATTTCTGCTTGAGGCCGTCGAAAATCTGACCCAGGCGGTCGGGCGTTTCTTCTTCCGTTGCGGCCGTGGTGTTGGGGGTAGGCGCAGTGGCGCTTTCGGTGACAGCAGGGGTAGGCAGTTGCTCGGGGCTAAAGGCAGCAGGCGGGGTAGAGCGGGGCGTATCGTCCATAAGAGAAAGCGCCGACCGAACGACGCGTTAGGATGAAAAATACCGCACAGCGGTAAAAAAACAAGTAGGCACGAGTTGCTAGTATACAAAATCAAGCCAATCTATGCGCACCGGTTCTGTATAAGCCTCGGTAAATTCTTCCTTTCTCCACCTCTATTTCTCTACCACTCCCTGCCGCAGAAACACCGGAAAAACCACTTCCCGCTCCCCTTGGCCCCAGCGCCGCACCACTTCTTCTTCGATCAATAGCACGGGGTCGGTGCCGTGTTGCTGCTCGTACTTCACCACGCTTGACCACGTGCGCAAGTACTGCAAAAACCATGCGGCCGTCCAGTGCCGGCGCACGTGGTAGGTGCGGTGCTGCACCTGCCCAAACGGAAAGGGAATGCGGGCGTACTGGTCGTCGATGTGCCAGCGGTTGTCGTCCCAATACGGGCGCATCGTATCGGCGTAGAAATGCGTTAGTACAGGGTTCAGATCGACCTGTAGCTGAGCCAGCTGATAGCCCCACTCTGCAAGGGTAGCACCCGGCCGGGCCACGCGTTGCACTTCGGCATTAAACCGCTCGAAATCAAACCAATGCACGGCTTGACCCACGGTTACCAGGTCGAAGGTATTGTCGGCGAAGGGCGTTGCTTCGGCGGCAGCTACCTGATAGGTAATGTTGGGGCGCAGGGTAGCATTTGCCAGTTGGGCCGCGCTGCTATCGGTGGCATCTACGTGCGCAAAATACCCGGCGAGTTCGGTGGCTACTTGGCCGTTGCCGGTGGCGCAGTCCCAGGCACGCTGCCGGGACGGCAGGCCAGCCAAAAGCTCGGTGTATAGTTCCTGAGGGTAGTCGATACGGTACTGCGCGTATTGGGCGGCTTGTGTGGAGAAACGGTCGAGCGGTGCCATACCATGGTATTGAATAGGAGGAATTTCCGTGGAGCTATCCGCGTTTCACAAGCGTAGCATCCTGGTTTTGTGTACGCGCCCAACCGCACAAATGCCGTACCTTTACCACAATACCCGCTGTTTGCTGACCGGAAACGCAAGGTCAGCCTGTTTTTCACTTCATATTTGCTGTCCCTTGACGTTTCACGATTTCAATCTCCACGAAGACCTGCTGGCCGGCGTGGATGCCATGAATTACCTACAGGCCACGCCTATTCAGGAACAAGCCATTCCCAAAATTATTGAAGGCAAAGACCTGATTGCCTGCGCTCAGACGGGTACCGGTAAAACCGCCGCCTACCTCATTCCGCTGCTCGACAAGATTTCGCACGCCAAGCACACGCACACCAGCACCCTCATTCTGGTGCCTACCCGCGAACTGGCTACGCAGATTGATGAGCAGGTGACGGGCTTCGGCTACTTTGTGGAGGCCAGCAGCATTGCCATCTACGGCGGTGGCAAAAGCGAGGGTTGGGAGCAGCAGAAGCGCGCCCTCACGGGCGGCGCCGACATCATTATTGCTACCCCCGGCCGCCTGATTGCCCACATGCAAATGGGCTACGTGAAGTTCGACCAGCTCAATTATCTGGTGCTCGACGAGGCCGATAAGATGATGGACATGGGTTTCTCTGATGACATTCTGAGCATTGTGCGGCACTTGCCCAAGGAGCGGCAGACGCTGCTGTTCTCGGCCACCATGCCCAACAAAATCAAGGAATTCTCGAAGCAGTTGCTGCAAGAGCCGGAAGAAATCCGGTTGGCCGTATCGAAGCCGGCGGAGGGCATCAATCAGCAGTTCTACATGGCGTTCGACCGCCAGAAGATCTACCTGCTGGAGCATATCCTGAAGAACCAGCAAGTGCAGAGCATGGTGCTGTTTACATCGCAGAAGGCGGCCGTGAGCGGCATTGTGCGTAGCATCAATAAGCTGGGCTACGTGGCGCAGGGTATTTCCTCGAACTGCACGCAGGAGGAGCGCGAGCAGATCATGCGCGAGTTCAAAAATAAGCAGTTCCCCATCCTAGTAGCCACCGACGTGCTCAGCCGCGGCATCGACATCGACTCGCTGAGCCACGTGGTGAACTACGACATCCCGCGCGCTGCCGAGGACTACGTGCACCGCATTGGCCGCACGGCCCGCGCTGCTACCACTGGCACGGCCATCACTTTCATCTCCGACCAAGACCAAGACCGTGTAGTGAAGATTGAGAAGCTGCTGGAGCGCGAGGTAGAGAAACAGAACATCACGGAAGAGCTGGGCCTGGGCGAAGCGCCCGAGTTTGACCCCAAGCGCTTCAGCGGCTTGCGCGGCAAACTAGGTGGGCGCGATGGACGTGGCGGCTCCGGCCGCGACGGTGGCCGCCCTCGTCGTGAAGGCGACCGGCTCCGCGGCGAAGGTGCAGAGCGGCGCAACCGCAGCGGCCGTGGCCCGCGCCGGGAAGATCAGGCTAACTCTACCTTGGCTGCCGATGGCACCACGCCGACACAAGCCACCAGTAGTCGCCCTTCCCGCGCACCCCGCCCGGAAGGAGCTACTACAGCTACAGACGCTACTGGCACTAATGAGGCGGCACGCGAGGGACAACGCCGCCGGAAGCGTGGCGGCCGCAACCGCGGCGGCCGTGGGCCACGGCCAGAAGGTCAGGCCCCGGATGCTTCGGCTGCGTCTACCCCGGCTCCTGCTCCTACCAGCGCTGAGTAACGCTGTTTCTCCCAAAAGAAAATCCCCGGTGCCAATGGCACCGGGGATTTTCTTTTGGGTACAGCTAATTCGTTTTAGCAAAGCGTTAAGCAGTTTTTTGCTTGTGGCCGCTCAAACCATACCATCCAATGTAGGCGTAGCACAATGCAGGTAGGATAAAAGCTAAGCGCAGGCTCTGGTAGTCAGCTATTAGACCAAACAGCGGCGGAATGAGCGCGCCACCGACAATGGCAGTGCACAATAAGCCCGAAGCCTCTTCTGTGAGTGAGCCCAAGTCGGCCACTGCCAACGTGAAAATAGCCGAGAACATCAGGGAGTTCATAAAGCCTACGGCTAGCAGCGTCCACATGGCTACCTCACCGGTCGAGCTTACGGAAAGCAATATCAATAGTACTGCTCCTACTGCATTGATAGCCAGCAACCGACCCGTAGGGAAGCGACCTAACAGATACGCGCCTAGGAAACGTCCTACCATGGCCGTACCGCCGTAGAACATCAGCATAATGCCCGCCTCTTTCGGCGTCATATTCATCACATCGGGCAGGTTGAGGTAGTTGACGATATGCGAGCCAATGGCTACCTCGGCACCCACGTAGGTGAAAATACCAATCACCCCAAGCACTAGGTGGCGGCGGTGCCATGCCCGGCCCATGTCGGCAGCAGAGAAGCCATCGGGCGTAGTGTGTGCGATAACCGGTAGTTTAAGCCGGCTTAGTAAGATACTCACGAGCAGCAAAATACCACCGAATACCAGGTAGGGAATCTGCAACGCTCCAATGTCAATCGTTTCGGGGGCTACGTTGTCCAGCTCGGGCAAATGCGATAGGATGAGGATGGAGCCGATGTACGGAGCGATGAACACCCCCAGCGAGTTGAACGCCTGCGTGAGCGTGAGGCGGGCCGAAGCCAGCGACGGCTTGCCCAGAATAGCAACGTATGGATTGGCGGCTACCTGCAAAACAGTGATACCAGAGGCCAGAATGAATAATGCCCCCAGGAACAACGCGTAGGCTCTGCTGCCAGCTGCGGGATAAAACAAGAAGCAACCTATGGCTGCTATCACCAGCCCAATCAATAGGCCGTTTTTGTAGCCTACCCGTGCTACCAGCTTACCGGCTGGAATGCTCACCAGAAAGTATGCCCCAAAGAAGCATAAGTTGATCAGGTTGGCCTGCGCGTAGCTGAGTCCGAAGATGACTTTGAGAAAGGGAATCAGGATGTCGTTCAGGCAGGTGATAAATCCCCACATGAAAAACAGGACCGTTAGAGAAGCTAGTGCTGAGGTGTAACTTTTACCTCCATCAGGGAGGTTGTCAACAGCAAGGGTTGGTGAATTGGATTGTGGAAGACCAGCCATGAATGAAAGAATAATTGGAAGAATGACGCAATTACCCGGTTTTTTCCAACATTTCCGCTGAATAACGCGGAAAGCCAGCTCCAAAAGAGCCGGCCCGCTACCCTAACAACAAGCGGAACCGGCTCCCGGAAACCCAGTGTAGACATGCCACACCACGGATATTTCTACATGTAGTAACGGTGCCTATTTTTGCAACAGTCACCCTGCTTCAGGGCTAAACAAGCAGACACAACCTCATAAGTTGCTAATAATCTGTTTGTTAATGATGATATATAACAATGCAGGCTAAACATTTCTATAGAATAATAAACCTCGCTCCTACCTCTACTATCAAGTGGGCTACCCTACACCTTATTTGTATTGATAGAAGCGCACGTAATCCACTAGCATCTGCTGAGGGAAAGAGGTTGTATTGATAGTCTCCGGGGTAGGATTGCCCAAGAAATTGCCTCCTACTGCTACGTTCAGAATCACGAAAAATGGATTATTGAACGGATATGCATAAGGCGAAACATCGCTAGCCGTAAAGGAATAGAACTCACGTCCATCCACGTAAGAACGGATTTTATCCCTGCTACGCACCACACTGAAAATGTGGAAATCGTTGGCGAAATCGCTACTGGCGAGTGTGGTTTCCGAACCTTTGTATTGATGGGTAGCGGTGTTGCTACCATAGTGCATGGTAGAGAGTACCTTGTTTGGCTCGTGCCCCCGCAGCTCCATAATGTCAATCTCGCCACACGCCGGCCAGTTGTTCTGGTCGATGTCGCTACCCAGCATCCAGATGGCGGGCCAAATGCCTTGCCCTTTGGGCAGCTTCGCCCGCACATCAATGCGGCCGAAAGTGAAGCTCTGCTTGCCTTTGGTGATGAGGCGGGCCGAGGTATAGTCGCGGCCACTCATCGCCTGCTTCTTGGTTTCAATGATCAGGTTACCACTCGACACGTAGGAGTTCTCCGTAGAGTTGGTGTAATACTGTAGCTCGTTGTTGCCCCAACCATTACCACCGGTTTCTTGGGTCCATTTGGTCTGGTCCACAGCGCCGCCACCGTCAAACTCATCACTCCAAATCAACTCGGTGTATTGCGCGTAGTCCTTGGCCTCTGCATTGGCCGTGGTGCTGGTTGGATCAGGGGTAGGCGCCGGAATATCCGGTTTTTTTTCTTCCGTACAGGCCAGTAAGCTCAGGGCCAGCAGTGCGCTGGCCCAGGCTTTGCAGAAATGGAAAGAGCGGGTGGGAATCAGGTGGTTTTTCATACGAAGAGAAAGGCAAATGCCGGATGAACAAGTTCATCCGGCACAAGAAGCTATTTGGCAATCAACTTGATGTCGAATACGGTGCCGTTGTTTTTGCCCGTACCGGCGCGTATTACCATGTTCTTATCCGTAATAGACAGGATGCGGTACGTCAGATCCGGCGCATCGGTGATACCTATGAACGTACCCGCCTTGGCAAATACCAGTTGGGCTAATCCTGCACCATCGGCCGGGCCAAAGGTGTAGGCTGAAGTACCTGAGCGAGCGGCCTGGCAGCTACCGGGCACACCATCTTTCCCAGCCACAAAGGTTTCGTCCTTGGCATTGTAGGTATACGCATCGGTAGCAGAGAACGTAAACTCGTCATCGGCCTGGCAGGCGGGCAAAGCCCCAGCCGCACCACCCGCGTAGTAGTCAGTTGGCTTGGCCTCTGTACCTACCGTAATGGTCTTTTCCACCGAGTTGTCGAGCATCCAGGTTTTCTGGGTACCACCCGTCAGCAACTGCTTCACGCGGGTTACGGCATCGAAGGGTACCAGCGTTACCTCTGTTTTGGTGCCATTTGCCAGCGTACCACGCAAGCGTAGAACCGTGCTGCTGGCTTCTACGATGGTATAGGTGCTGTCTCTCAGGGCCACTTGCTCACCAATGAAGGCTTTGCTGCTACCCAGAGTCAGCTGGCCTAGCCCATTGCTACCCGGCTTATACACGAAGCTGGTCGAGGCGTTGGCTTCAGCATTCCCACACTTATTATTCGCTGTGTACGTGTAGGTGAAAGAGCTGCCACTAAAGCTGAACTGGTCATCGGCCTGGCAAGAAGCCAGGGCGTTGGCGGCCGATGAAGACGTAACGTTGTCGTTGGCATCCAGCCGTTTAATGGCGCCGGCTGCACTAGAAAATGTCCATACGCGCGCTGAGGGTGCGCTGCCGTTGCAGGCTACCAGCGCCGAAAAGCCGGTGTTGCCGCAGGCCGAAGGCACTACCACATCGGTTTGCGATGTCTGGGCAAAACCACCCTTTCCCGATACTAGCAGGCGTACTTTATAAGTGCCAGGCGTGTTGTAAGTATGCGTGGAAGGTGAACCGGTTCCGGTAGTGCCGTCGCCGTATTCCCACTCGTTGATGAAGCCGTTTTCGCTGGTGTTATTAAACGTAACCTTCACGGGAAATTGCGTCGAGTTGACGGTGCTGGTGAAGCTGGGCGACGGCAATGCGCCTTCCAGTTGCCCTTCATCGTTTTTGTCGCAGGCCGTGAAGAACAGTGGGCTCGCCAGTAGCGCCCACACTGCTTTGTTCCTGGTAATTTTCATATCAAATAGGCTGAAAGCGTCCGTAAAAGCGGCTTAGTAGCCGGGGTTCTGGGTCAGGTTGGGGTTCACATCGCGCTCCGACTGCGGGATAGGCAGCACTAAGTTATTGGCCGTGGGCACCCCTCTGTTGATACCCAGTGTTTTGAGGTAAGCACTCTGCGCGGTCATTACCGCTACCAGGCCGTATGGGGTACCGCCGTAACGCTTCAGATCAAACCACCGATCAAACTCAAACGCTAGCTCGTACTTACGCTCGCGCAAAACAGCAGCGGTAAAATCAGGTGTGTTACTAGCATTCAGATCGGCGGTAGCATTGGCCGTGTTATAGTCTACCCCAAGCGCACGACGGCGTACTTTGTTGATAGCCTCAAAGCCTTCCGGCGTGGGTCCTACTGCCTCAGCCAGAATCAGGTACATTTCAGCTAGGCGTAGTACCGGCACGTTGAGAGGCGAGTCCCAGATGTTGGTATTTACTTTACCTACAAACCACTTCCTGCAGCTGTACCCAAACGGAGAGCCGCCTAGCGTAGCCGGATTTTTAGTGCCGTCGGGGTAGGTGTCGCCGGGCATCCAGATGGTGACGGGCTTGCGCGTGTCACCGGCTAGGTAGCCGTTTACGAAATCCGGTTCCGGAATATCAAACCCGTAACCGCTACCCGGCGTCTGGTTCTGACCACGTGGCCCCAAAAACTCGTTCAGCGCCGAGCCCACGTTGTTGCGGTCGTACTCATTGCGGCCGTTGATGTATTGCACCTCAAACAACGACTCTTTGCCGTTTTCGTTGGCCGTTTTGAAGTTGTCGCCGTAGTTGGCCCACAGGCTTTTGCCCGAGCCTGTAATTACCGCACGCGCTTGCTCGGCAGCTCCGGCCTTGTTGCCCTGTGTGATATACACTTTTGCCAGCAGGCCCGTTGCGGCCCATTTGGTAGCTCGGCCCAGGTCGCCGCCGCTGTACGATGCAGGCAGGTTGCCAATAGCATCTTTCAAGTCCTGTTCAATCTGCTTATACACGTCAGCAGCCGGTGAGCGAGCAACATTGGCTTCCGCCGCGCTGGCGGGTGGCACTGTCACCAGTGGCACGTCGCCATACGCCCGCACTAGGTCAAAGTAATACTTTGCCCGCAGAAACTGGGCCTCGCCCAGGCTGCGCTTTTGAATTGCTGGATCAATTTCCGTGATAAGCGGCACTTTTTGTAGCACAATATTGCACCGCCCTACCCCAATGTAGCTGCCTTGCCACAGCTGCTGCGCTATCGCATTGGTGGTTGGAATGTTGTAGTCGTCGAGTTGGGTGTATTCAATACCATCGCTGCCGCCACCGCCGCCCGTAGTCGAGATATCGGCCATGATATCCATGCCCCAGAGTGCGCTGTTGTATTGACCGGCTTTAGTCAGCTCACTATACGCGGCCGTTACGGCCTGAATGGCGTCGGTTTGATTTTTGTAAAAGTTAGCGTCCGTTATCTGGTCAGAGGGCGACTCCTCCAAGAATTCTTCCCCGCAACTGGTGGTCAGCAGGCCCAGCGACAACAGGAAAGCGCCGCAAGTATATTTTGTGATAGTCATTTTCGTGGGAATTGGAACAGATTAAAAACCGATGTTGATACCGCCCATCAGCACCCGCGACTGCGGGTAGATGCCTTGGTCGACACCGCTGGCGCTTACTTCTGGGTCGAAGCCGCTGTACTTGGTCAGCGTCAACAGGTTTTGCGCCGTGAAATACACCCGCAGCTGCGAGGAGCCGAATCGGTTGGTGATGCTCTGCGGCAGCGAATAGCCCAGCGTCAGGTTTTTGAGGCGCACGTACGAGCCATCCTCAATGAAGTGCGTAGATACCCGCAGGTTTTGGTTCGGGTCGCTGTCGATGGCGCGGGGCACGTCGTTGCTGGTGCCGGGACCAGTCCAACGGTTGAGCACGCGGGTGCCACCGCTAAATGAGCCGTACAGTGCGCTTTCCAGCAGGTAGCGGTTCAAGTTGTACACATCGTTGCCCTGCACACCCTGAATAAAGAAGCTCAAATCGAAGCCTTTGTAGTTCAGCGTATTAGTGATACCAAAGGTGAAATTCGGGTTCGGATTACCGATAAACTTCCGGTCATCAGCGTTGATGATACCATCCTCGTTCAAATCCTTGAAGCGAATATCACCTGGGCTCGTCTGGGCTGTTTGCGTGGCGTGTGCATCTACCTCTTCCCGCGTCTGGAACAAGCCGTCGGCTACCCAGCCATAGAATGAGCCAAAGGCGTAGCCTTCATCGTAACGCACAATGCTGTTGCCGCTCAACGTACTCCCACCGTTATAAGGTAGACCTGCACCCAGCGACTCCAGTTTGGTTTTGTAGGCCGATACGTTCAGCGTAGTAGTCCAGCTTAGTGCCTGACCCGCGCCGGTGAAGTTGTGTGAGGTCAGCGAGAAGTCGATACCGCGGTTATACGCCGAGGCCGCGTTGGTATTCACGTTTTCATACGTACCCGATACGTAGGACACCGGCACGCCGGCAATCAGGTTCGGCGAGTTACGGTTGTACACATCAATACTGGCTTCCAAGCGGTTATCCAACAAACCTACGTCCAGACCAACGTTTGTCTGGTTGTTGTTTTCCCAACGCAGGTTGGGGTTTGCCTGGCGCGTGGGAGCCCCACCCGTATTGATGGTACCATCTGGTCCGAAGGGGTAGGTAACACCAAAGTTGATAGCGTAGAGGTAGGCGAAGCGGCCGGCATTCAGGGGGTTACCTACCTTGCCGTAGCCAGCACGCAGCTTCAGGTTGCTGATAACACGATTGCCTTTCAGGAATTCCTCTTCCGAAATACGCCAGCCCGCCGAAATACCGGGGAAGAAACCGAACTTATCACCGGGAGGGAATACGGAGGAGCCGTCGTAACGAGCCACTGCCGACAGCAGGTATTTTCCGGAGAACTCGTAGTTGAGACGCCCAAAATAGCTGGCCAGTCGCTGTGGCGGGCTGATTGAGCCCGCATTGCTCAGTTGCGTATTAATGGGGCCGGCATTGATAACCTGCAAATCGTTGCGCAGGTAAAGCGAGCGGTAAGCCTCTACGTTGCTATAATTGAATTCCTGCGCCGATTGGCCAAGCAGAAGCGTTACCTGGTGCTTATCAGCAAAGAGGTGATCATATGTCAGGGTGTTTTCGATCAGGTAACTAGGCGCATAGCTGGCCGTAGCCGAGGCACCAGCCGTGTTGTAGCGCTGCGTGTAACCTGCCAAAACGGGACCTGCTGGCGCGAAGGAGTTGAAGTTATCAAAGATAAAGTCGAAGCCTACGTTGGTCCGGAAGCGTAATCCGGTCAGGGGTTCCAGTTCCGCAAAAAATGTACTCAGGGCACGATTGCGTGTGAACTTCTGGTTAACGCGTTGCGCCGTAGCCAGTGGGTTTTCCTCCGTGAAGTTGTCTGCGGCACCGTTTGGCTGGTACCAGTAGCCATCGGGCCGATAGGCTGGCACAATAGCCGGGATGCGCAGCAACTGTTGTACTGTGCCGTACTCCCCGTCATTCGATGTGATCTGACGGTCATTTAGGTGCGTAAGTTGAATGCTGTTGCCCAGCTTCAATATCTTGTTTACCTGCACATCGCCGTTGGCTCGCAACGTGAAGCGCTCAAAGTGCGAACCCACGATGGTACCATCCTGCTGAAAGTAAGTTCCTGATAAAGCGAAGCGGGCCTTCTCACTACCTCCCGTGGCCGAGAGAGCATAGTTCTGAATTTTGGCGCGGCGGAAAACTAAGTCCTGCCAGTCGGTTCCTTCCCCAAGTGCTGCGGGGTCGCGCAGACGGTCTACCACAATGGGTTTTCCAGCGGCTATCCGGCTTTCATTGTTGATGGTAGCGTATTCTTCCGCGTTGAGTAGGTCCAGCTTACGTGCTACGGTTTGCACACCTCGGTAGGCATCTACGTTGAAGGTAGTCTTGCCAGCCTTGCCTCGTTTGGTAGTGATAATTACTACCCCGTTGGCAGCACGCACCCCATAAATAGCCGTGGCCGAAGCATCTTTTAGTACGTCAATCGTCTCGATATCATTAGGGCTGATAGCGTTGAGCTGGCTTTCGTTGCCAGAGGGCAGGGGAAAACCATCCACTACGTACAACGGTGCATTATTACCAGCCGACGTTATACCGCGAATCCGCACCGAAGTACCGGCCGCACCACCAGGGGCACCCCCGTTTGAGGTGATGGTCACACCGGCCGCTTTGCCTTGCAGGGCTTGCGTCACATCGGCCACTGGCTGGCGTACCAGCTCTTGCCCATTCACCGACGAAATAGCGCCCGTTACGCTACCGCGCTCCTGTGTGCCGTATCCTACTACCACCACTTCGCCCAATGCTTGGCGGTCTTCCAGCAAGCTGACGTTGATGCTACTAGTTGCGCCAGTAATGGGCACCTCTTTTCTGATATAGCCCACTGAGCTAATGACCAGTGTACTTCCCTCTGGAACAGTCAATGAGAAAGACCCATCGGCGCCCGTAGAGGTACCTAGGGTAGTACCTTTCACAATAACAGTGACACCGGGCAGCCCTTCGCCGTTGGACTGCGTTACGCGGCCTGATACGGGAACATCTGCCAAGTACTTCCCCGGCAGCATTGAGAACGGACCAATGGGCGCCTTGGCTCCTGCTGCTGGTAGCGCTGCTACTGGCAGTCCACAGGCAGCCAGCAGTACTACCCGCCGCCTGAAAAAGAGTGAGTAGGAGTTGTGCTTCATGAAGAAAATGGTGTGGGAATTAGGAAATATTAAATACTGAAGGCGTTTTCAGAAATCGATTTAGGAATTCGTAAGCAAATATCCTGTTAGGAAGCCTTTACAGCAACACTCAGCAGCCCAACGGTTAACACACTAGTTGAGAGGAAATGCTTGCCCTTGTAAAGCGAGTAGTTAACGATTCAAAGATATCTTGACTTGTTCGGCAAATGCAAGCCTTGAAACCCCTTATACAGCGCTAAAACGACCGTTTTTCAATTACTACACACGTAATTTATACACTTACTACACACATCATTTATATCAATCCATAGTTTAGATAACGTTCTTCGAAGTATAGTCTGGCTGACTAACGCAGTTAAAAAACAACGTCATTAGAAAAGATTTAATAGAATATTTTTCACACTAATCATGAAACACAGAAATCGTTTGCAGCAAAAACATGTAACTAGCTACTGCCGTACTGAATTCTGCTCCACTAGCGGGTCATCTACACCTGCTTCGTGTGTATCTAGCAATAGCTTTGTCCAACTTTCCTGGTCGTCATACTCAGGAGCTTGTTCTCGCCGTCGCATTGCTTCGGCTACTTTTTGGCTGAAGCTCCAACAGGTACCCTGCCGCAAATCCAATACCCGCGATAACTCCTGAGAAGAATAATTACCGTGGTGCGTGTGCAGTAAAAACACTGCGTAAAAAGCTTTTACAATAGAAAACTTACACTTTTGGAATAGTGTGTAAGCAGTGGCTGACTCCACGTACCGGCAACGGGTGCAACGCCGGGAATGGGCCTCGCGCCCATCGCAGTACTTTTCGTGGCCACAACGGCGACACTGATAACCATTGCTCCATTTCAGTTCGGCCAGATAAGTCAAGCACGCTTCTTTATCCGGATAGATTTGGCTGAACTCTCCAAAATCCACCTCTCGAGAAAGCACCCGCGCTTCTTGGGCCTGTTGCAAATCGTGCTGTAGCTCAGCGTTCAATTTCTCGATGGCAGCCGATTGGAGCGCTAGCAACCGGTTTGCCTGCATCAACTCGCGGTTCTGACCGGCAATCGTTTCGCTCTGATGGCGCAACTCTTCTGTCCGGCTCGCCACTTGGGCCTCCAACTCCGAGTTGAGCTGATCTTTTAGCTGCTGATTCTGCTGCAATTGCTCAAGCAGTTGACTTTGAGCGTGCTGCCGCTTGCGTAATTGCTTCACCAGCCGTTCTTGTGCTCGAATGGTAGCGTCTTTGATGGCCTTTATCTTGTCACCCAACGCGTAGGACAGCACGGCTATTTCCAGCACGAAGGCCACGTTCATGCTGTATACCGTGAAAGTGTTGGTGAGCGTATGAATACCCAGCTTTCGCAAAACCAGAAATAACACACTGATAGCCACAAAGCTATGGGCCGCCAGAAAGAATATTGCCGGTCGAAATCCGCGCTGGTATACCCGTACAGCCAGGTAGCACACCATGGTATAGGGTAGTGGGTAGAGCCAGAATCCCAACCCGGAGCGCAGTACCAACGCATCGAGCAACAGTAGCACCGCACTGCCCAGCACCACGCGCCGCACCCACGCATCGTACTGCGGCAGTCGCTCCGAAGAATCCATGAATTGCCGAGCGTAATAGCTGAATGTGAGCAGTAGCAGTACCGGGGCCACAGCATTCACCAGTTGGTTTAGCCAGGGCAGCGTAGGCCACAGATACTGAAAGCCCAACCCATCTTCTGACAGAAACACTAGGCTACAACTCAGCACGTAGGCCACGTAGCGCAAATACATCTGCTCACGGATAAACAGGTAAATGCACAGATTATAGATGACCATAATCAGTAGCACACCGTAGAACCCACCCAGCAGACCATACTCGCGCTGAAAATGACTGGCCAAGATTGTTTCTGTGCGTATGCGGGCCAGGAAGGACGTTTTAGAGCTCGACTGTAGCCGGATGTAATACGTGTGCGTCTGATCAGGGGTCAGTGGAAGTCGGAATAGAAAATTTTTGTAGAAATACGGCCGGCTGTTAAAAGGCAAATCTGCCCCTGTATGCACAATAGGGGCATTGTTTTCGTCTTGGTAGAGCGAGATGCTGTTAATATGTGAGTCCAGCAGTTCCAGGTACCAGTGGCGCTCCGCCTGTTCAGCATCGTGGAGCGTCAGGCGCAGCCAATAGGTAGCCGATGGATGCTGGATACTAGTAAACGCCTGACTTGCAACTGTAAAGCGGCGCAACCACTCTGGCCTATGCACATCCTGAATAGTGAGCCGGCCTGTGGGGTCTTCCAGTACACTATAGGAAGCAGGGGTAAGAAGCAGCTCATCTATATTCGTTGTGATGTGGAGCGTGTCTTCCCGCAACGCAGCACGACACACCGAACCACCCAACAGGGTTGTTAGCAATACTATACACAGAAAAAACCACTTGGTGGAATGCCGCAATAGTGTGTATGGTAGACTCATACCGTCTTTTTTCAGGATACAAAACGACGTAGCACCCGCTTACTGACCACCCTGCGCTGAAGCCGCTACCAAGTTGAACTGTAGCCATCCCAGCCGGGCACCCGGCTCCACCACGTATACCCGTAGCGTATGTTGCCCAACTGGCAGAGCAGATGTCATCGTTGTCAAGGTGGTCCAGGTGCCGGCGTTGGTGGTTGGCGGAACGGCCAGGGTAGCAATGGGTCTGTTGGCTACTCGTAGCTGTAGCTCAGCAGGGGTGGCATCTTCGTTTGCTACCCGCGCTTGCATCATATAGCGGCCAGCTTTCTTGATGTTTACTGTGTACTGAAGCCATTCTCCGCCAGTCATGTGCTGCACGGCCAGCGCGGTGTTATCACCATCGTGGGCCAGGCCCACATCCACACCGTCGTTGCGGCTGGCGCCGCCCAGGTTCCAGCCGTCGGGCCGGCGGTAATCCGTTTTTTGATATACGCTGTCCTGATAAGCAGTGCCCGCCCTACCCATATCGTAGTGGGTAGCAGCTATGGTACCGGGTAGCGTTAGCGATGTATAGGCCTTGGTAGCCGTCGTGCCGGGCTGCCGCATTAGCGCGTCGAGCACGTCGCGGTTAGGCTCACAGTTACGGAACTGAATGTTACGCAGTAGGTTATCCCTACCCTCAGATGTCAGGATAGAGCCGTATGGCTTGATGTTGAGCAGACTGGTAGTGCCGGCTACCCGCTTCACGTTCCAATGGCACCACCCGATGTGCTGTTCGTTCAGCGCCTGCGCGGCAGCAGTTAACCATTCGTTTGAGTTTTCGCCTGTCTCCCCTACCCACACCGGCACCTGCCACCGCTCCCGGAAAGCCACCAGGTTGTGAATCAGGTTGATCTGATTGGGGTTTGCATCCCCCACGGTAGGGTCGTTGGTACACCAGTAGCGGTGGGCGTTGTACACCAGATTGGTTTTGTCTTTTATTGGCAGCTTATCGGGCGTTAGGTTGGTGTATTCATTGCCGTAGCCGTTGCCTTCCAGCATAATCAGGTGCTTATCGCCTTGCGCCCGAATGGCCGTAATCAGACGACTATACAGCGTTTGCGCCTCCGAGTTGTCGCCTGCCATGTCATGAGCGGCATCCATACCATGTGGCTCATTTATAACATCATACATTGCTACCCAAGGTTCGTTGCGGTAGCGGACGGCCAGCTTTTGCCACAGCCGCACGGTTACATCCTGGTAGATAAGTCGTTTTTTGGCGTCGCGCCGTTTCCACAGGTCCAGCGGCACGATACCATCGTTGATGTTGCGGTCCGCGCCCTGGCCGCCGGGCACCGCGTGCAGGTCGAGGATTACATATAGCTTATTGGCCTTACACCATGCCAGCAGATTATCGATGTAACGGAACCCATCCAACTCCTTTGGATTCGTGAAAAGCTGGTCTGCATCGTACCATTTCGCTAGCGCCGCTACATAAGCCGGCACAGCACTGGCCTGGTCTAAGGCCTGTTCGCGCACACGACGCTGGGCAGCCGTCAGGAACAGGTCGTAGTGTATAGGGAGGCGCACGCAGTTAAACCCCTGAGCGGCAATAAAATCAATATCAGCTTTTGTTATAAATCCGTCGCGGTATTGCTGGTAGAATTCTTCTACCTCACTTGCTGACATGGTACGGCGCATGGCTCGCTTGATATGACCTTGCGCGTTCAGCGTGTCGGTACCCAGCATGTAGCTTTCTTGCAGCAGCCAGCCTCCTAGCCCTACCCCCTTTAGTATAACCTCTTTTCCTTGTTCATCTACAATAGAAGCGCCTTTTGCTCGTAGCAGGTTCTGCCCTTCACTATTACTGGAAATCAGCAAAAGCATACCTGTAAGCAGATAAGTCCAGTTCCTGTTCAATAAGAAGAACTGGTGGAAACGTAACACCATACAGAGTGGGATTGTGGGTAGGATCGGAAGTACCTGGTCCACTCTTAGCACCCGTCTATAGGTTATTTAGCAGATACGCTAGGCTTGTGAAGTCTACTGTGCGACCACATCCTTACTATAACGTTTGCGCCATTTGGATGAATGGGCTTCTAACGAGTGACCTTAGTGTGGAAAGGCAACCAAATATAGAGCGGCATGGTCACTAAATGCAAACTTTAAAGGCCCATTAAATACGTTTAAATCAGCTTTTTCAGGTGTTGCACAACCCCTATTATACGTTTACCACACACGTGACAAGGTTTACCGACCTCTTAGATTAGCCGCCATTGCCAGATGAATGTTTACACATTGCAGTTAAAAAACAACGATAAGATGAACAGTCATCTACATAATTATCTGTTTTTACGAAATCGTTTGCGCAATTGAAATATTGCTTCTCAATCGTTATATCCTATAAATTAAAATTTATTAACTGCCTACTACCTGCCCTATCCCAAACAGGAGAGTAAAGGCCAGCGTACTCATGGCCATCTGTTTCAGCAACGGGTCTAGTTGCATAGATTCTTGACGTTGCCAAACCAATAAGCCATTGCGCACCAGCAGCGGCGCTGACAGCACAAACAACCACTGCCAGGGCGAATAATAGTTGAGCGCAACGTACACTATAGCACACAAGAACCCGACCCCTAATAATAGCCAATGGTAGCGACGAGCAGCTACCGGCCCCAGCCGCACCGGAATCGTAATTTTACCGGCCAGCTTATCAGAGCGGATATCGCGGATGTTGTTAACGTTCAATACAGCCGTTGCAAAACACCCTAGCGCAGCAGCTGGCAACAGCACCAGCAGCGGCAACGTCTGCGTTTGGAGGTAGTAGGTACCGCATACGCCTACCAATCCAAAAAACAAGAATACCGATATGTCGCCTAGTCCGGCGTAGCCGTAGGGCTTAGCACCGGCTGTGTAGTTGACAGCTGCCCAGATAGCCGCCAGCCCCAGCAGAAAAAAGCTAATTGTAATCCACATAGCCGCTAGCCCCAATGCGACCCACAGCAGCGCAATACCAGAGGCCAAGGACAAAGCGCCAAAAAGCAGCATACCGCGCTTCATCTGAGCTGGCGTGATATGGCCGGCTTGCACTGCCCGTTGCGGTCCTTCGCGGTGGATGCTGTCGGCACCATTTTGGGAGTCGCCGTAGTCGTTGGCCAGGTTGCTTAAGATTTGCAGCAGAATGGTAGTCAGGACGGCTATGGCAAACACGCTACCCCGAAACTGCCCGTGAGTTGCCGCCAGAAAGCCCCCGGTAAAAATACTAGCCAACGATAAGGGTAAGGTGCGCGGCCGGAAAGCTGAAATCCAGGCTTTAGCCGGGCTAACGGCACTAGAGTGCGTGGCAGAAACAGGGGCAGCCATTGCGAAGCAGAAATATAGGATAAGGAAATAAGAGGATGAAAAGCCAGAATTACGCCGGCTCAATGGCCGCTATAGAAGCGGCGTTTAACTCCGAGAAGTCATGAATAACCAGGTCCGCTTGGCTTAGATCCTGCAATGCTGAGTGCTCACTATCGAAGCCAATGCAATAAATACCTGCGGCTTTGCCCGCAGCAATACCATTGGTAGAGTCTTCAATAATGATGCACTCCTTTTTAGAGCCGACGGCCAGGGATGCAGCCTGTTCAAAAATAGCCGGATCAGGCTTGGAGTACGTGAAGTCTTCTCCGCTAAGCACGTGGTCGAAATACGGGTACAGGTCGAACCGCTTCATGACCCGGCCTATCGTTCCTTTTGAAGCCGAAGAAGCCAAAATCAATTGAAGATCGTGCGCGTGCAGGTCTTCAATGAGGGCACGAACAGTACCCAGCAGGTAGAGGTCCGGCTTTTCGTCAAACGCCCGGTTGAAGAATTCCCGCTTGCGCGCCATTAACTCGTCAATTTCCGCTGAAAGCGCATAACGTTGCTTTAGCTGCTGGTACACGTTTTTGGTGGAAGAGCCTGTGAAGCCAGCATATTCTTCGTCCGATACATCGATACCCAATTCCTCAAAATGCCGAAAAAAAGCGTAGCGGTGTACGGGCTCCGTATCGACAATCACCCCGTCCATATCAAAAATAACCGTGCGTATCATAGAAGAAAAGCAGTTGGTGCAAGCGGTGCGAAGGTAGGCAGCCTACTCGCATAAAATAATATTCCGGACAACGGGAAGCGGCAGACCCTCCTCCTGTTGTCCGGAATATGACTGTAGTATGTGCTATTTTATTTCAGGATAGCCGCCACCAGCTCGTCGCTCATGGGCTTCACCTTGGTTGGGTAGAACGCTACCACGTGGCCTTTCTCGTCGACCAGGTATTTACAGAAGTTCCAGGTCGGCGCGTCGCTCACGGCTCCGTTTTTCGACTTATCAGCCAGGAACTTATAGAGCGGCGTAGCGTCATCGCCCTTCACAGCTACGGTGCTGAACAGCGGGAACGTAACACCGTAGTTTTTCTCGCAGAACGCGGCTACTTCCGTGTCGGAATCTAACTCTTGGTTGAAGCTATCCGATGGGAAACCCAGTACCACTACCTTGCCGGCGTACTTTTTCGACAACTCTTCCAGCTCTTTGTATTGAGGCGTATAGCCGCACTTAGAGGCCGTGTTCACGATGAGCAGCTTCTTGCCTTTGTACTGGCTCAGCTTCACGTCTTTCCCGTCAATGGTTTTCACGGTGTAGTCGTACACGGTGGCGGGGGCTGCGGGCGCTTCGGTCATGGCAAGAGTGGGTTGGGTGGCAAACGTGGCGGCCGAGAGACCGGCAATAGCCAAGGTACCCAGCAGAAACAGCGACGAAATTTTCATGAGAGTAATCGAGGGAGAAGTGGAAGATATGCAACCGACAAACCACTAAACTAGCTCATTGGTTTCGGCAGGAGAAGGTACGTATTTGTTGGATACAACGGTTCTGCTTTCTCGCAGAAAACAGCTCTGCGCCTACGTTTTGGAGGGCGTCAGCCACTTTTCTACCTGCGCAGGCTGATAAGCGGCCATGTGGTCGAGCAGAACGGCGGGCGTTTCGGCTTGCAACAGTTGCTGGCGATTTTCGGAGCGGAGTAGGGCTTCGTCTACCATGTGGTCGAGGGCGCGGAGCAGGTGGGTGTAGAAACCGGCTACGTTCAGCACCCCAATGGGCTTGGGATGTAGGCCCAACTGGCCCCAGGTCAGCACCTCAAACAATTCTTCCAAGGTGCCATAGCCGCCGGGCATCGCCACGAAACCATCGGCCAGTTCGGCCATTTTCAGCTTGCGCTCGTGCATGGATTGCACTACATGCAGCTCCGTTAGGCCTAGGTGCGCCACTTCTTTGCTGGCCAAGAATTCGGGAATGACGCCAATAGCCCGGCCGCCGTGCTGTAGCACGCTGTCGGCAATGGTGCCCATCAGCCCTACCTTCCCGCCGCCGTATACCAACGTTAAGTCACGCTCGGCCAGGATGCGGCCCATTTCGTGGGCCTGCTGCCGGTAGAGGTCGTTGCGGCCAATGCTGGAACCGCAGTATACTGCTACTGATTTCATAGGTACTATACTAGTATAAGCTTTATTCGCTCTATAGCCTAGATTTAGAATCGTGGGCTATAGATAGGGCGAAACGCGAAGTATTACATCCGCTCAGGTACCTGGATGCCCAGAAGCCCCATGCTGGTTTTGATAGCGCCAGCCGTTTGCGCCGATAACGCCACGCGGAAGGCCTTTTTCGTCTCGTCCGACTCATTAAAGACCGGCACCTCCGTATAGAAGCGGTTGTAGGCTTTTGCCAGGTCGTAGGCGTATTGCGCGATAATGGCGGGCGAATAGATGCGGGCGGCTTCCGTCACCACAGCCGCATAACGAGCCAGTTCCTGTACCAATTCCTGCTCCGTAGCGTGCAGCTCGGCGAGGCTACCTAAGTCAGCGGTTTCGCTGATGCCCTGCTCAGCCGCCTTGCGCCGAATGGCTGAAATCCGAGCGTGCGAATACTGAATGAATGGCCCTGTGTGCCCCTCCAGGCTCACCGATTCTTCGGGGTTGAAGAGCATCCGTTTCTTGGGATCTACCTTCAAGAGGTAGTATTTCAGCGCGCCCAGACCCAGCATGTGGTAGAGTTGCTGCGCTTCCTCTTCTGAGAGTCCTTCGGTTTTGCCCTTTTCGAGGGTAGCTGCTTTGGCGGCTTCCACTACCTCATTCACCAATTCATCGGCATCTACCACCGTGCCCTCGCGGGTTTTCATCTTGCCGGTAGGCAAATCTACCATGCCATAGCTGAGGTGATGAATAGCATCTGCGTACGGCTTACCCAACTTCTTGAGCACAGCTTTCAGCACCTGCATGTGGTAATTTTGCTCGTCGGCAATAACGTAGATACTCAGGTCGTAGTGAAAATCCTGATATTTTAGCTCAGCCGTGCCCAGGTCTTGGGTGATATATACCGAGGTACCATCGGCACGCAACAACAACTTTTCGTCGAGGCCTTCTTCTTTCAGATCAACCCACACGGAGCCGTTTTCTTTTTTAAAGAATACGCTTTTCTGCAAGCCCTCCTCCACGCGCTCCTTACCCAACAGATAGGTACCCGACTCGTAGTAAAATTTGTCGAAATCGACGCCAATGGCGGCGTAGGTAGCGTCGTGGCCTTCGTACACCCAGCCGTTCATTTGTTTCCAGAGGTTCACTACTTCCTCGTCGCCGGCTTCCCAAGCCCGCAGCATATCCTGCGCCGCCAGCATCATGGGTGCCTGGCGTTTGGCCACATCGGCGACTACTCCGTCGGTTTCGAGTTGTTTCACTTGCTCGCGATAGTGCTTCTCAAACAGCACATAGTACTTGCCGATGAGATGGTCGCCCTTCATGCCAGCTTCCTGTGGTGTTTCAGCGTGCCCAAACATCTGGTAGCCCAGCATCGACTTGCAGATGTGAATACCCCGGTCGTTTACAAGGTTTACCTTACTAACCGTAGCACCTGTAGCTTTCAGAATCTCGGCCACCGAGTAGCCAAGAAAGTTATTGCGCAAGTGGCCCAGGTGCAGAGGCTTGTTGGTGTTCGGCGATGAATACTCCACTACCACTTCCTGCGGGCCACCGGTGGCTACCGGCGCATCGGCGGGCTGCTGGCGCAGCTGCTGAAACACCTTCACCCACTCCTGCACGGCTACTTCTAGGTTCAGGAAGCCTTTTACCACGTTGTAGCCCGTGATGCTGGGCTCGTTGGCTACCAGCCACTCACCCAAAGCTTGCCCAATCTGCTCGGGGCCTTTTCCCAGGGTTTTGGTGAAGGGAAACGTGACGAGCGTAAACGAACCCGCAAAATCCTTGCGGGTAGGCTGCAACGTGAGTTGCTGGGCGGGCACATTGGCCCCGAAAACGTGTTGCATGGCCGCGCTGAGAGCGGCCTTAAGGGTCTGTTCGAGTTGTTGCACGGGAGAGCTGCTGGGGTGGCGCGGCTGCTCCTACCCCGCGCCACGGGTAGGGCGCAACGGGCAGCAGCAGAAGCCGCAGCCGGTTTCTACTGCTGCAAAGGTAGGGAGGTGGCGGGGAAGGTGAGTTTGTTATCTTGATAAGATTCACTTTTCACTGGCCTATTTGGCGAGGGAGCTTACAAGCTTTTTAGCAGGCCATGCGCAACTCAAGAATAGCTATCAACCTCTTTTCAAAAGCCGACGCCACCATTTGCGTTTAGGTCTAGGCTGCGGTCTGTAAGATTGTGCTCTCGCCGCTCTTACTATGAGTTCTTCCTTGTTCCAATACTCCGCTTTACCATCTTGGACCTTCTTTATTTCTTGAGCGATTTGCACCTCTGTAAGCGGAGGTTCAGGGGTTGACAATAATTTTTCTTGTTCTCCCTTTAACACTTCAAAACATGCCACGATATAATGGCCAATGTTGTCTGGATACGGCGCTATAATTTTTACATATTCTCTCCAATCATTAAGAATCTTGCTTTTCGCTCCAGATTTTTCCTTGCGTTCCTCTTCTTCTAACGTGATTTGCAGTAATCTCATAGACGCGACATGCTGAGCAAAATGGATCAGAACATCTGGCCTATTTTTTCCTATTACTAAGTCTGCGTTAGCGTAAATTACTTCTAACATCTTCTCATTGGTTTTGATGAAGAGTGTTGTGAGCCACCTACGATAGACTTTTAATTGTTCAGCAGTAGGTGGGGGTAGGCTGTCTTCGTTCTCCGTGTCAGGGAAAAACCGCACAAACTCTCTAGGGCGGATTTTGGAGTCATTTCCATGCTGTTCTATAAAGGAGCACCAGTTTCTCATTCCTGTCTCATACAGGATGAAAAGCTTACCATAGAATTGGCTGAGCTGTTGGTTAATGCGATTTAATCTATTCGCCCGGCGGTCATCTTCTCTTTTCTCCCAAATAGTGCTGATAGCTACTAATACAGCTGCCATTGTAGCAACAGCAGTTATTACCTCTGCGATAGTCCCCCAATCCCAATTTGCAGCTACAATAGAATACATAGCAACAACAGCTGCTATCACCGTGATATTTCTCCAATTTGCAGTCATATTAACATAGTAAAATAAGTTCTGCGCGTGCGTCAGGTGTAATCCCTTATAGGCTTACCCGACAAGCTAGGCCATTGAAAATTAATTAGATACCAAATAGTAGTTCTTCCAGAGCAAGCCACTAAAATACTTCCCTACCCTCCCGCCACTTCCCCACGCGGCCCGCGCGAGGTCACAGTATCCACGCGCAGCCGCTCCTGAATCGTCTCCGTAGCGGCCTATAGACCGTGAAGACGTTCTCGTAGTCTGCGACGTTGATTAGTTAAGATAAACGGTCTGTGTGAAGGCACCATTTGCTGCTACGTCCCAGGCTTCCAGACGCACCCATTTGCGATTAGTAAGATCTGCAGGCACGTGAAATACCTGCTTCCCAAAAGCTGTTGTTTGCAGTAGGTCTATCCGCTGGCGGTATACTTTCTGGCCGTCGCCGGAAATAATTTCGGCAAAGGCCATTGGGAATGTCCAGTTTAGGGCAAAGTTAACAGTGGCTTTAGCTGGGGTTATTAGTGAGACTGTTTCCCCCGCGCCCTTTCCATTCACGGTGAATTGCGGAATCAATACTTCGCCGGTGGAAGAGAAAAAGCTGCCTTTCTTCAAGACATCCACTACTGGCTGCCAACCCGCTTTAAAATCAGGTAATGTAGAAAGGGGTAAATAATTTACGTTTAAATGAGCGTACATCTCATTTTCAAAATTCACTGTAAATAAATCGGCCTCCGCTATAACAGTTTTTCTCACTCCCCAATTATTGAAATCATCGAGTAAGTCTAGGGTACGTTTTCCAAGGCGAGGCTGTGACAGGTCGGCGGGTAGGGCCTTCCAAGCAGCTCCCATAAAGTGGTCCGATTTAAAAAAAGCTTTGTTTTTGTAGGCATCCGGGTAGCCGGTCGAGCCTTTTGTGCGGGCGTGTGCCGTCCAGGCCAACCCGTTTTCGGCTTCGAGCAGCTTTAGCATCTCGGCTTTATCTCCCACGTGGTATACGCGGCCATACGTGGCGTCTTCCTGCACAAACGGCGTCCCCGGTTTCTTTGCCATCACCCAATACACAGGCTTCGGGAAAAGCTCCAGCCAGTGGCCGCCCAAAAACTCGTTGGGTTCTTCGCCGGGCAGCAGCAAAAAGTCTTTGTCTGATGCTTTTTGGCACAGTTCGAATAAGGCAGCTAGCTCCCGCAAGCGCTGCTCGTCGGGTCCTTTTGGGTGCGCGGTGTAGTGAAACTCGCCAAGATGCACGATGTCAAGGCCGAGGCTTTTGAACACCTTCACAAACTCCGGAGTACCGGCGGCCTCTTTCCCAGGCAGTAACACGTTCATCACGTACTCATTATGAAAGTGGCTGGCCATAGTTTTATACCCCGGCAATTGTGCATAGGTATCTTGGTGCGTATAGCGCTTCACTTCCTGCAGTAGCGGCTCTGCTTTGCCGGGTCCTAGCAAGCAGTAAAAGTTCAGGCGCTGCGCAGTACTAGGTGGCGCGTTAAACCACGGCACGTAGCGTTTATCCCCATACAAATCCTGCCGGATACCCAGGCCGTACCCAGGCAGTAGCTTCCGATAATCGGTGCCAAACCATACAAACTTGAGGTTAAACGCTTCGTCTAAGGGGTAGAAATACTGGTGTGGCGCCGGAAACACGGCCAAACTGCCCCCAGCGCTTTCGCCTAAAACGGTCCGGTATTTCACTGCCTGATTTCGGCTGGTATCAGCTACGCCTACTAGGGTGCTTTGGTACTCTTTGTTGGTGGCCGACCAGCTTATTCGCTGCCACGCTGGCTTTTCGCTCACCAAACCAGCATCATACACAATGGCCGTCGAATCCGTTTTGGTGGATACTACGGCTGCTACGTTTAGCAACGTACTACCGTGATACAGTGTTACTTCTAGATTGCCACTAAAATCGGCAGCCTGTAGACTACCCACGGTAATGATTGTTCTAGAACCACTGCTGCGCACCGCCACTTGCCGGTTGCTCATCCCTACCCGATGAGATATGAAAGGCTTGTTTGGCACCTTATCGAAGAAGATATTCCAACCGTTTTGCGAGATTAAATCCCGCTTGCCAATCGTCAGAATAAACTCAGGCTGCAAATCGGTAGCAATAACTTGAAAGCGCTTTCCCTGACTGACTTGCAGGCTGCTAAACAGCGGTGTTTTCTCGGTGAGGTTCAGGACAACTTTACCACGAGTAGCGCCCTGGGCCGGCCAGTCTATCTCTAACTTGTTGCCTTCTATTGATGCGCTGGCCCCATTCTTTTTAGAGAATTTCGTGAGGTCTACCGCCGTTTGACCTTTTGCCAGTGCAGTACATAAGAACAATACGAACAGGATGCAGCTATTCTTCATCAGCAGAGAGTTAACTAATGGACCTATTAGCACACAATATAGTACGGCAAGTATATCACCTATTTACCTATAGTACATTGTATTACAACAGGCCCACTATGCTGCCCTACCCTCCCGCCACTTCCCCACGCGGGCCACGCGAGGTCACTGCGTCTACACGCAGGCGCTCCTGAATCGTCTCCGTAGCGGCTTCCAGAATCGTGAAGGCGTTCTGGGCCATGGTGTTTTCGGAGTCGAGGGTAGGGTTGATTTCCACCATCTCGAAGCACACTACCCGCTCGTTGTCGAGCAGGGCCTGGCAGAGGCCGGTGGCCTGGGGTACGTCAAGGCCGGCGCGCACGGGCGTTCCTGTTCCCTTGCTGAAGCGTGAGTCCAGCGAATCGACATCGAAGGAGATATACACCATGTCGCAGAAGCGCAGCCGCTCGTAGATTTCGCGGGCTACCTGATGGGCGCCTTTTTCAGTTACTTCTTCCAACGTGAAGTTCTTGATGCCGTGGCGCTGGATGATGGCGTTTTCTTCGGCTTCGGTGTCGCGCACTACCACGTATGTCAGGTGCTCAGGCAGGAGTTTGGGGCCGGGCTCGCCCAGGTTTTGCAGCCGTCGCCAGAAAAACTCGGTTTCGGGGGGCACTTGGTTGCGCTGGCAGGGTAGGTTGTCGTCGTTCAGGGCCAGGGCCAGCGGCATGCCGTGCATATTGCCCGAGGGTGTGGTGTAGGGCGAGTGAATATCGGCGTGGGCATCTATCCACACCACCCCAAGCGTTTTGTGGGGATAGGCCGCCTTGATGCCGGCAATGGTGGCAGCGGCGTTGGAGTGGTCGGCGGCCAGCACCAATGGAAACTCGCCGAAACGGAGCGTTTGCTCGACGGTGCTGGCAATGGCTTTTTGCACCGTGTACACCGCATCAATGTGCTTGGCGAAGGGAAACTGGTTTTCGTCGAATAGCGCCTGGTTCTGGTCGGGCACGACTACGGCGTTGAACTGACGAAAATAATCGGAGCCTTGGTTAAGGCAGGCGATGCGCAGGGCATCAATGCCGAGGCTAGAACCTCGGGTACCCGCTCCCAGCTCGGAGCGGACTTCCAGCAACTTAATGCGACGCATACTACATGGGCAACTACTGGTTAAGTGGTTCTAATGCTTGCCGATTGCCAGGGGTGAGACCGGGGTAGGCTTGGCGTCAGCGGACCTTCCGCGGCGACCAACGAACAAAGCACAACCAAAACCCCGCGGGCGGGGTATCTTTGCAAGTCTAAAGTTCGCGAAAAGCGCGCATTTGGTTGTTATGCTGACCAACTAGATAGTCATGCTGACAATTGTCATGCTGAGCGCAGCCGAAGCATCCCTAACGTTAAGTAGTCTTAACGGATAGCAACAAAGCAAGGGAGATGCTTC
>NZ_JAHWGL010000073.1 GCF_019334315.1 Hymenobacter profundi | reverse complement strand
CCTTCTCACGCTAGGACGAGTCGTTGGTACGTCTGTCGTTCTCCTGTGAGTAGATCCTTCGCAAGCTCAGGATGACAGACGCTTTGTAGGAACTCACCACTCACAACTTCGCCACTTCACCACCTCACCGCATGTCTGGCCTTGATATTCTGCTGCTGATTCCGCTAGGGGTAGGAGCCGTGAAGGGCTTTCGGCGCGGACTGGTGCTGGAAGCTGTTTCGCTGCTGGCCTTTGTGCTGGGGCTGATTGGGGGACTGGCCCTGCTGCACGACGTTATTCCGCTGGTGCGTAACTATGTGGGCGAGGCCTTCGGGATGCTGCCGCTGGTAGCGTTTCTTCTAGTGTTTGTGCTCATTATGTGGGGCGTGCACCTACTAGGTGGCTTCATCCGAACGGCCGTGCACCTGACGCCCCTGGGCATGCTCGACCACTTGCTGGGTGGCGTGGCGGGGCTGCTGAAGTGGCTACTGGGCCTGAGCTTATTGCTCTACGGCCTCTCACTTTCGGGCATATCCTTGCTCTCATCCCAGCTTACAGCCGACTCGCAGGTACTACCCTTCGTGCAACGCGCCACGCCGCTGGCTTTGCAAGTAGTAGCATGGGTGATGCCCTTTGCCGGCACGCTACTGGCAAAACTTCGGGGCGTGTTTTAGGTTGAGGGATAAAATAGTGAGAGGATGAAATAGCGAAATAGCGAGTTTGACGTTCTAATGATGCCATCTGCGCAACATGTGCGGTCAAAACGTCAAACTCGCCATTTCGCTATTTCATCCTCTCACCACTTCACCGGATGCGCCTGCTGCTGCTCGACAACTTCGACTCCTTCACCTACACCCTGCGCGACTACCTGTGCCAGGCTGGGGCCGAGGTGCATGTGGTGCGCAACGATGTGCCGCTGGCTACTATTCAGCAGCTTAATTTCGACAGCATTGTGCTGTCGCCAGGACCGGGCGTACCCGCTGCGGCGGGCGTGATGCCAGCCGTTATCGAAGCCTACCATCAGCACATGCCGATGCTGGGTGTGTGCCTTGGCCATCAAGCGCTGGGCGAGTTTTTCGGGGCGAAGCTAGGGCGGGCGGCTCGGCCCATGCACGGCAAGGTATCGATGGTGCGGTGGGTAGGGGAGGAGCCTCTGCGTTGCGGCTTGCCCACGGAAGTAGCCGTAACGCGCTACCACTCGCTGGTACTGCGAGAACTGCCACCCACTTTGCAACCTTTGGCCTACACCACAGACTCTACCCAAGAGTTAATGGCCTTCCGACACACCACCCTACCCATCCACGGCGTGCAGTTCCATCCCGAAGCCCTCCTGACAACCCACGGCGGCACTATGCTCCGCAATTGGGTCAAGTATTGTATCATTGCAAAGAGCGGTGGGGTAGAAATTTCACTTACCGACCAGACTATCCTTTGAGACGATGGAGTTGCAGATCAAGGAACGTAATCATTTTCAATACATTGATGAAGGCAGTGGCGAGGTGCTACTATTGCTGCACGGCTTGTTTGGCGCGCTCAGCAACTGGCACGATGTGGTAGACAGCTTCCGCGGCGAGTACCGCGTCATCATTCCCCTGCTTCCCATCTACGACATGCCGCTGCTAAAAGCAGGCGTGCCGGGCTTGGTAAATTTTGTAGAAGATTTCCTTGCCGAGCTGGGCCTGACCGAGCCGATGGTGGTGCTGGGCAATTCCTTGGGCGGACACGTGGCACTGGTCTACACGCTGCACAATCCTGCCCACGTAGGGCGCCTAGTGCTCACGGGGAGCAGCGGCCTATTCGAGGATTCGATGGGTAGCTCCTTTCCCAAGCGCGGCAACTACGATTTTGTGCAGCAGCGGGTGGCTTATACGTTCTACGACCCTCAAATTGCCACCAAAGAGTTGGTAGATGAGGTATTCAACGTCACGAACTCCAATGCCAAATGCTTGCGCATCATCAGCATTGCACGGTCGGCGCAGCGCCACAACCTTAGCAAGGAATTGCACAACATTCATGTGCCCGTGCTGTTAGTATGGGGGTTGAATGATACGATTACGCCGCCTGTGGTGGCGCACGAGTTCTACCGACTGCTACCTCAGGCAGAGCTGCGCTTCCTCGACCACTGCGGCCACGCCCCTATGATGGAGCGCCCTGTGGCCTTCAATCAGCTGCTCCACCAATTTCTCCACCGCACCCAACCCCAACCTGTCGATTAATTACGTATTATACCAAAACGAACGGCCGGGCTTCAAAAACAAGAGAATGCCCGGCCGTTTCGTTTACTGTCCGCGTTGCTTTCCCTACCTCTGATTAGTTCTTCCTGCCGATGCTTTCGATGATAGCCGAAGACTTAGTAAATCAAATGATTCCGCCGCTCAAGGTGTCGGACACCGCTGGGAAAGCTGCCAAGTGGTTGGAAGAATTCCACGTAAGCCAACTGCCCGTGCTGGATGGCCGCCAGTATGTGGGCCTGGTCACTGATATCGACGTTACTAATTACGAGCACCCGACGCACCAGCTGGCTACCCTACCTTTGGGCTACGCCACGGCCTACGTGCAGCGTCATCAGCATTTCTACAACATCATGGAAGCAGCCGTACAACATAAAATTCAGCTGGTGCCCGTGCTCGACGACCAGCGTAACTATATAGGCGTTGTCACTATCAGCGACGTGCTGGCTGCCTTCGGGCAGAGCCCTGACGTAGCTGGCCGTGGCGGTATTCTAATTCTGTCGATGAATGAGCGCGACTACTCTTTGTCGCAGATCAGTCGCTACGTGGAGGAGAACAATGCCAAGATTCTCAGCGCCCACGTGGCGCAAGATGAGCAGGATAGCTACAAGATTCAACTGACCCTGAGGCTCAATACGCCGCAGATGCAGCGCATCGTGGCTACGCTGGAGCGGTTTGGCTTCGTCATCACGGCGCAATTCAGTGGTGCCGAAGATGCGGTACCGGAAGATCAGGAGCGTTATGATGCGCTGTTGAAATATCTAAGTTTGTAGATAGAACAAAGTCAGGCCGTGAAAAGGCAATAGATTGCGTTGCCATTTGTGAGCATCCGGCGGCCTGATTATTGATGTGGAGTCGCTTCCAGCAGTCCCGGCGCTGCTAGCTTTCTAGCATTCCTCCGACGCTTTATTTCAACAAAAGTTGCTGGTCTGTTTACTGTCCCTACTGTTGAGCTGGCTGCCAGCACCAGCTTCCGCCATCTTCCTCCCCGATACTACGCGGGCCGCTATAGGTAGTGATAGCACGCTGCGGGCACAGTGCCCTGGCTACACGCGGGTAAAGGTAGACCAGGTACTGTTTGTAGGCAATGTCAAAACCAAAGAGCGAATTCTCCGTGCCGAACTAGACTTCCGGGAGGGCGACTCGTTGAATGTGATTGGGTTGGGTAAGCACCTGGAGGCCAACCGTCGCCGCATCTACAACTTGCAGCTCTTTCATGAAGTAGCCTTGCAGATGGTGTGCCGCGATGGCAGCATAACGGTGCTATTTGGAGTACAGGAACGCTGGTACACCTTCCCCGTACCCATCTTCTCGTTGGCCGACCGCAACTTCCGATCCTGGGCCAACCGCCCCGACCGCTGGCGTCGGGTAGACTACGGTATTCACCTCACTCGCAATAACTTTCGAGGCCGCAACGAACAGCTCATTGCCAACCTGCAACTGGGCTTCAACCGCAAGTACGAAATCTTCTACGAGGCGCCAGGCTATGGAAGGCGCCGCCGTCTGGGCTTGGGCCTGGCGGCCTCCTACTATCAAAGTCGCGCCTTGGACTATGCAACCGTGCAGGACCGCCTCGTAAACTACCGCACCGACGATGGGTTTGCCTTGCAACGGCAGTATTTCCTGGCTGGATTGCGCTGGCGTCATACCGTGCAGCGCCTGTCAGCTTTCGATGTTTCCTACCACCACGAGCGCGTGGCACCGGAGATTACGCAACTCAATCCCAACTATTACCTGGGCAATAACCGCCGCAACTATCTTGATTTCACGTTTAGCACTACCCTGAATCAGCGCAATACTTTTGCTTACCCCCTCACCGGTCGCTTCATGCAGTTAGTAGCTAGCCAGCGGGTGTTTTTGCGTACGGGTAGTCCCGGCATTACTACCTTGTACGGCACGTATGCTCGCTATCTGGCGCTAGGCCGTGGGTTCTACTACAGCGTAGGCGTACAGGCGCGGGCCCGATTCGCTCAGCGCATTGCCTACCCCGACAACCACGCGTTTGGCTACGAGGCCTTGGTGCGGGGCTACGATGCGTACGTGGTAGATGGGCGTTACTACGGCTTGGCCCGGCAAGGCCTATCGTACCGTTTGCTCGATCTGGGCCGTCTGCAACTCAATAGTATTGGTAATCCAAAGGTCAACAGCATCCCGCTGGTTTTTTATTTGAATACCTTTACCGACGCCGGCTACGTAGTAGGGCGCTCTGCCGTAGCAGAGCGTTTCCAGAATCGGTTGTCTAATCAACTACTGGCGTCAGCGGGTGTTGGACTGCACCTGGTTACGTACTACGATTGGGTATTCACAGCGGAATATGCCCTTAATGGTCGGGGTGAAACCGGCTTTTTCTTTCGCACATCTTTCCCTATCTAGATAAGCTCGGGAAGGATGTTCATTCAAAAGCGTTACCTATGAAAATTGCTATCCTGGGTAAACCATTCAGCAACGAAGCCGCACCATATTTACAGGCATTACTCAACGATTTGGCCGATCGGCAGGCCGAGGTGCTGGTCGAAACCCGGTTCTGTGATTACCTGCGCGAGCATCTGGAGCTCCCCGGTAACATAACGTGCTTTCAGCGCGGCGACTCTTTGCAAGACGTACAATTTGTGCTCAGCATAGGTGGTGATGGTACTCTTCTAGACACAGTAACCTACGTGGGTAGCCTGGAAATCCCTATCCTAGGTATCAATACCGGACGGTTAGGATTTCTGGCAACTATCAATCCTGAGCGTATTGCGCAGGCATTAGATGCATTGTTTAAAGGTCATTTTATCATTGAAGAGCGCAGCCTTATTCGAGTAGACACTGACCCCGAAGTCTTTAGTGGCATTAATTTTGGGCTGAACGAATTTTCGATCCTGAAGCGCGACACTTCGTCCATGATTGTGGTACACACGTACATAGACGGCGAATACTTAAATTCATATTGGGCTGATGGCCTAATTGTGTCGACTCCAACCGGCTCTACGGGATATTCGCTGAGCTGTGGCGGCCCGGTAATGCTTCCGCAAACAAACAATTTTGTTATCGCTCCCGTATGTCCGCACAACTTGAATGTTCGGCCACTCATCGTGCCCGATGAGAGCGTAATTTCTTTTGAGATAGAAGGACGTAGCAACAACTTTCTGCTCTCGCTAGACTCGCGCTCTGTCACCGTCGATGCCGGCATTCAGATAGCCGTACGTCGAGAAACCTTCAATGCGCATTTGGTGAAGCTAAACCACGTTAACTTTTTAAGCACCTTGCGTAGTAAACTGAATTGGGGACTAGATCGTCGTAACCCGGCCGGTATTCCAGTCTGAAACATTGATAAATAATTATTTTTGTTTTTTAAGTTCTTCGTAACCTCTACTTTTGTCGTTAGTTAAGACTACGCCATAATGGTTTTGTCACATTTCTTCTGGACCTGCATATCATAACTTCCGCTTACTTATGAAGCAAATTTTCACTCACACGCTGGCTTCACTACTGCTTATGGGGCTGGTAGCTACGCAGGCCAACGCGCAACAGTTCAGCAAGCGGAAGCAGTATAGCTCCATTGGGGTAAGCCTAAATGCAATGAACTACTTTGGTGACATTGTACCGAAAACTAGTTTGCCCAGCTTCCGTGTTGCCGCTACACGCCCAAATATAGGGGTATATTATATGCACCGTTTCGCTCCACGCATTTCTGCTAAGGTGGCGTTGAACTATGGTCGTATTTCCGGTGATGACGCGAAGGCAGCTGATCCAAACGGCGCAGACTCGCGTTATCGCTACAACCGGAATATGAACTTCCGTAACGATATTGTGGAGTTGTCTGGTATGGCAGTATTCGACTTAATCGAAAACCGTAACAATTACCTCAAGCGTCCCGACTTTGTGCCTTACCTCACGGCCGGTATTGCCGTATTTCATCATAACCCTAAGGGTGCCGATGCCAATGGTGACTACGTGCAGTTACAGCCTTTGCAAACAGAAGGGGTAGATTACAGCTTAACACAGTTTGCTATACCATTTGGTGGAGGTGTTCGTTACCGGATAAATAAAAGCTTCGACATCGGTCTAGAGCTAATCACCCGTAAAACCTTCACCGACTACTTAGATGATGTAAGCGGTACGTTTGTAGAGCGCAATACATTGGCTCCTGGTGCTGCTCAGTACTTTGGCCATGATATTACAAATAGCGTGCGCAACAACACGAGTGATTTCCCTAGCTTTACCGAGGCTGGCCAGCGTCGTGGTAAGGATGGCAACGACTGGTATACTACTTTAGGGGTTACCGTCAACTACATTCTTGCTCCCCGCGTAAAGAACCCCAAATTCCGCTAGCCTATGTAACGTAGGCTGGCTACCCTCGACCATAGCCTGTCTAATGTTTAAATCGCAACTCTTCAAAACGCTCCTTGCCTGTGGTATACCGGCGGGGAGCGTTTTTTTTGCTGGCACCGCCGCAGCTCAAAATACCAGTGAATTAGGTATTGGCGTTGGTGGTGCTGTGTATCGCGGTGAAATAGCACCATCGTACCAGTTTCGCAATAATCGGCCAGCCGTGACTGCCTTTTACCGGAAGGATATTACAAACCCCGTTACATTACGTGGGGGGCTTACCTATGGTATGCTGCGTGCCGACGATATCAACCAAAAAGGCAATAATGATGCACCACTCCCTTTGCCTGCCTACCGGCAGGCTGGGCTAAAAGGTGGACTGCTGGAGGCATCTGCTGTGATAGAATATAATTTCTTCGATTATCACGACCGAAAAGATAAAATACATTTTACCCCCTATGTATTTGCGGGCATAGCTGGATTTTACGCCAATACGCGCATCAGTACAGCCAATGCATCGTTGGCAGGAGTAATTGATAGGAGTGGAGCAATGCTGGGCTTTGCTATCCCAGCGGGGGTAGGAGTAAAGTATGCTATTTCGCCGCGCTGGAACCTTGGTGCGGAGGTTGGTGCCCGCAAGACTTTTACTGATAATCTTGACCATTTAAGCACAAAAAATACGCAGCTCAATACAAGTTCTGAGCGCGACTTATTGATTAACAGACACACGCAAGATTGGTATTTTTACAACGGTATTAGTATCTCTTACACCTTCTACAAAATCCGCTGTCCTGAAGGACAATAAAGAAATAATTAGCGGACAGAACTGAGCAGCCAATTGTGAGGGGAGGGTATGCAACCATTTGCGTAACTTGCAGCCTCCTATACGCAAAGAACAACAATGGCCGCTCGGTCCGAAATTGACCTTCAGAAATTACCCGCGCACGTTGCCGTTATCATGGATGGCAATGGCCGCTGGGCCAAGAAAAAAGGTGGCTTACGCATCTTTGGGCATCAAAGCGCCATTACGGCTGTGCGCGAAACGGTGGAAGCCGCCGCAGAGCTGGGCATACGATTCCTGACCCTTTATGCGTTTTCCACTGAAAACTGGGCACGCCCGGCGCACGAAGTCACGGCACTGATGCAGTTGCTAGTGCATACTATACGGCAAGAAACACCTACCCTGTTGAAAAACGGGGTAAAATTACAAGCAATTGGTCAGTTGGACAGCTTGCCTGCCAGCTGCCAAAGAGAATTAGCAGAAGCCATTGAGCTAACGCAAAAAGGGGAACGTACCACATTGGTACTGGCGCTGAGCTACAGTGGCCGGTGGGATTTGGTACAGGCTACACGCCGTTTGGGTGCGGATGTAGCAGCCGGCAAGCTGCGAGCAGATGAGGTAACAGAGCACACTATTGCTAGTTACCTCAGCACGGCTGCAATGCCTGATCCGGAATTATTGATCAGGACGAGTGGTGAGCAGCGTATCAGTAACTTTTTGCTCTGGCAACTTGCTTATACTGAATTATATATAACTGATTTGCTCTGGCCAGACTTTCGGAGGGAACATTTTTATGAAGCCATCCGCGAATATCAACGCCGGGAACGGCGTTTTGGGAAAACCAGTGAG
Organism: Hymenobacter profundi; assembly: GCF_019334315.1. Lineage (GTDB taxonomy): Bacteria > Bacteroidota > Bacteroidia > Cytophagales > Hymenobacteraceae > Hymenobacter > Hymenobacter profundi. The sequence goes on along the minus strand of NZ_JAHWGL010000073.1, from coordinate 19,073 downwards.
CAGTTAACCGTTTCGTAATTTCTTCGAATGACCTCTTTTTTCAACCAGCTTCGCTGGCTAGCTGCGCTATTAGTGTTACTCGGCGGTGCCATAAGCAGCGCTCCTACGCAGGCACAAACTGCACCTCCTAACGATGGGGCAGAACACTACGTGCTAGGCGGCATTACAGTAAGCGGTGCGCGCTACTTGGATAATAATACGCTGATTGCGCTAACAGGTTTAAAAATTGGTGACCCAATTTCTATTCCTGGTGAAGAAATCGGTAAGGCAATTCGTAAGCTGTGGGACCAGGGCATTTTGGGCGACGTGAGCGTATCAACCACAAAAATTCAGGGGAACAAAATCTTCCTGGATTTCAACCTGAAGGAGCGGCCGCGTTTGTCGCGCTTTGAATTCACAGGTATCAGCAAAGGCCAAGCAGATGAGCTAAAGAATAAAATCAAGCTGATTCGGGGTAAGGTGGTAACGGATGCCTTGCTCAACAACACGCGCACGCAGGTAAAGAAGTTCTACACCAACAAGAGCTTCCTCGATGTGAAAGTGAACATCACGCAGCGGCCCGATTCGGCCTTGTCGAACAGCGTTGTGCTGGTGATTAATGTAGATAAAGGCGACAAGATCCGGGTGCGTGATATTGCTTTTGAAGGCAATGAGGCCTTTTCCGATAGGAAGCTGAAAGGCAAGCTCAAGAAGACGAAAGAGAAGAAGCCGTATAAGCTGTTGACCTCCGGGAAATTTCAGCGAGCTGAATATGAGGAGGACAAGCAAAAACTGCTCGACTTTTACAATGCCCAGGGATACCGCGATGCTATCATCGTTTCGGACACGCTAATCCGCAAAGATGATGGTCTGGCGCTGCGCATCACGGTGGATGAAGGACCAAAATACTACTTCCGTAATATCACGTGGAGCGGTAACTATCTCTACGACGACAAGACCTTAGCCTCAGTGTTAGGTATCAAAGAGGGTAGCGCGTATAGCAAAGAAACGCTGGACAAACGCTTGAACTACAACCCGACTGGTCAGGATATCACGTCGCTCTATATGAACGATGGCTATTTGTTCTTCAGTATCGAACCGGTAGAAACCAAGGTTGAAGGCGATTCAATTGATATTGAGATGCGCATCAACGAAGGTGTGCAAGCACGGGTGAAGGACATCAATATTGCGGGCAACACGAAAACTAGTGACCACGTAATTCGGCGCGAGATTCAGACGCTGCCAGGCGACAAGTTCAATCGGGAGTTGCTGATTCGTACGCAGCAGCGCCTATCGGGACTGGGCTATTTCGACCCGGAGAAGGTAGGGATGAACCCTGTGCCAAACCAAGCTGATGGTACTGTAGACATTAACTATACGGTGGAAGAGAAACCTTCCGACCAGATTACGCTTTCGGGTGGCTGGGGTGGTTATGCAGGCTTCATCGGTACGGTAGGTTTAGTCTTCAACAACTTCTCGCTCCGCAAAGCTGGTACGCTTAGCAACTGGCGCCCTGTGCCTGCTGGCGACGGACAGCGTTTGGCCCTGAACGTGCAAGCCAACGGTTTGCAATACCAAGCTTACTCGTTCTCCTTTACAGAGCCGTGGCTGGGTGGCCGCAAGCCCAATTCGTTCTCCTTTAGTTTGAACAAAACAATTTCGCGCTTCGGAACCAGCTTCGACCCTACGACCGGCCAGTTCATCAAATCGAACAGCGCAACTGTGGCTCTAGGCCGGCGCCTTCGTTTCCCCGATGATTACTTCACGCTCAGCAATTCGGTATCGATAACGCAGTATAAGTTTCAGAACTATCCGCTGAACATCCGGAACAGCGCGGTGTCGGAGCTAACCACAGGCGACGCAAACAACTTTGTGTTCAATACTACATTGGCTCGTAACAGCATCGACAATCCTACCTTTACCCGTCGGGGCTCTTCGCTGTCGTTGTCGTTGTCGCTGACACCGCCTTACTCGTTATTCCCAGGAGCTCATCCTAACTCCACGCAGTGGCTGGAATACCATAAGTGGATGTTCGATGCCTCGTGGTTCACGCCGCTGGTAGGCAAGCTAGTATTGAACTCCCGCGCCCACTTCGGTTTCTTGGGTGCTTATAATGGCAACCGTACGTTGGGGCCGTTTGAGCGCTTCAAACTAGGTGGATCGGGCCTGGGCTACGGTGGTGCTTCCAACTTTATTGTAGGTACTGAATACATCGGTTTGCGCGGCTACGCCGACCCGAATGATCAGGAAGCTATTCCGACCGCACAAACGGCAGATAACGGCGGTATTGCCTACAATAAGTTTGTGATGGAAATGCGTTACCCTGTGTCGTTGAACCCGGCCGCTACGGTTTATGTTCTGGGCTTTGCAGAGGCTGGCAATGCGTTCAACACCTACTCGCAGTACAACCCTTACAAGCTGTATCGTTCGGCGGGCATAGGCGCCCGCGTATTCATGTCGGCGTTTGGCTTGCTTGGGTTTGACTATGGCTACGGCTTTGATACGGTACCAGCTACTGTAACGAATCCTGGCACAGGTCCGAAGGGCCGCTTTCACTTCATCATTGGTCAGCAGATTCGTTAATCATCTTAGTTCGCATGAAAGCACTTCGGTATAGTTTGTCGGTGCTGACGTTGGTGATATTACTGGCGCCGACCGCACTGGCGCAAAAGTTTGGCTACGTCGACTCAGAATTTGTAATGGGTAAGATGCCGGCTTATGCTCAGGCGCAGCAGGAGCTGAACACCTTGTCGCAGAATTGGCAGAAGGATATCGAAGTGCAGAAGCAGGACCTGGATAAGATGTATCGAACGTACCGCGCCGAAGAAGTTCTACTAACGGAAACGCAGAAGAAGAAGCGTCAAGACGAGATTACTAAAAAGGAGCAGGACGTTCGGGCTTACCAAAACAAGATATTTGGTTACGAGGGCCAACTGTTCAAAAAGCGGCAGGAGCTAACTCGCCCTGTGCAGGACCAAGTGTTTGAGGCGGTGGAAAAAGTGGCGAAGAAAAAGCAGTTGGCTATTATCTTCGACAAATCCGGTGACCTAACCATGCTATATACCAATCCGGTGCACGACTATACGGAATTTGTTTTGGAGGAATTGGGTTTGGCTTCTGCGGACCGCAATCAGCCAGCGCAGTCGGGTGCTACGCGTACCGTAGAGCCACCGCAAACGCCTGCTAATAGCGCCGATGCCGAGCCTGGTACACCACAAGCAGCTCCTACCCGGACTGTGCCAACACGCCGACCGTAGCTAAAAAATTGAAATCCTTACCTTTGCCCTACTCAATCACTGAATTTTCCCTTTTAATGATCACCATGAACAAAATCCGCCTCGCCCTGGCTGCCGTTGTGCTCACTTTTGCTACGGCTACTTCCGCGTTGGCTCAGGCCCCGCTAAAGATCGGCTACACCAGTGTATCGTATGTGCTAGCCCAGATGCCCGAAAGCAAGCAGATTGAGTCACAGCTGAAGACTTATAGCTCGCAGTTGGAAGCGCAGTTGAAAACGAAATACACTGAGTATCAAACGAAAGGCGAGGCGTATCAGAAAGGTGCTAGCGCTATGTCTGATGTGGTGCGTGCTGACAAAGAAAAAGAGCTGCAAAATATACAGCAGTCTATCCAAGAGTTTCAGCGCAATGCCGACCAGAGCTTGCAGCAGCGTCAGCAGACCTTGCTAAAGCCCGCTCTCGACAAGCTGCAAAAGGCTATCGACGATGTCGCTAAAGAAAGCGGTTACACCTATGTGCTGAACTCAGACGGCGACAGCCCTGTACTGTTGCATGGTCCTGAAGAAGGTAATATCTCGGATTTGGTGTTGAAGAAAATGGGCATCACGCCGCCTGCTCCGGGCGCTGCACCTACTGCAGCCGCTACCCCAGCACCCGCTGCGTCTAAGCCTGCTGCAACGCCTGCCTCTTCGGGCAAAAAGAAGAAATAGTTAGCTTACCCATATAACAGAAAAGCCGGAACCCACAGGTTCCGGCTTTTCTGTTATATGCCCCTACCTTTGTGTTATGCTACCCTTGCCAGATGATGCCCTACCCATTCCGCCTGATGAGGACGAAGGTGGAGATGAACTTTACGAACACCACCGCATCCGGGCCGACAAAGGGCAGGAGCTGTTGCGGCTAGATAAGTTTCTGCTCAATCGCCTACCCAGTACGTCGCGTACCCGCATTCAGAATGCGATTAAGGCAGAAGCAGTGCAGGTGAATGACAAGCCGGCCAAAGCCAATTATCGCGTAAAACCGCTAGATGTGGTGACCGTGACGCTCCCCGAACCGCCTCGCGAGTTCAAGGTGGTGCCCGAGTCCATGGAGCTGGATATTCGCTACGAGGATGAGTCGCTACTATTGGTAAACAAGCCAGCCGGGATGGTGGTGCACCCAGCTTTCGGTAATTGGAACGGAACGCTAGTCAATGGCTTGGCCTACCATCTGCACAACTTACCTACTGGGCGCAACGGCGAAATCCGACCAGGCCTAGTGCATCGCATCGATAAGGATACATCCGGGTTGCTAGTGGTTGGTAAGTCTGAATGGGCCATGACACACTTGTCGCAGCAATTCTTTCACCATACCATCGAGCGCACGTATTTGGCGTTGGTGTGGGGTATACCTAAAGAGCCAGAAGGAACGATTACGGGACATATAGGCCGCAGCCTGAAAGACCGCAAGGTGCAGGCTGTGTACCCCGACGGCGACCAAGGCAAACATGCCGTGACGCATTATAAGGTATTGCGCACTTACCGACACGTAGCCCTGCTGCAATGCAACCTCGAAACAGGCCGCACGCACCAGATTCGAGCGCATATGAAACATATTGGTCACCCGCTGTTTTCAGATGCCACCTATAGCGGTGATAAGGTGCTTTATGGTCAACGTACAGGAGCGTACAAAGCGTTTGTCGAAAAGGCTTTCACCTTGATGCCACGGCAGGCTTTACACGCTAAATCACTGGGTTTTGTGCATCCCGTTTCAGGAGCTCCCATGCAGTTTGAAGTAGAGCTGCCTACCGATTTTGCTAATGTGCTGGCCGCGTGGGAAGAGTACGTTACCGAAGAATAGACAACTTGGTATTAAAGCAAAACAGCCCGCTGTCATTTTTGACAGCGGGCTGTTTGGTATTACAACCTGTATGCTATTTACGAGCAGTCTTAGCGCCCGAGATGCTGTTTACAGCAGTCTTGGCTTGGTTGTCGTTCGGGTCGATGGCTAGAGCTGCCTGCCAGTATGGTAGGGAAGCGGCTTTGTCGCCCTTCTGGTAGTAATAATAACCCAGATATTTGTTCGCCGTCAACACTTCGTTCTTGTAACGAGCAGCATCTTCAGGATTTGCCTTCATCATCTCCAAGAACTTCTCGTAATGCGGCTTGGCCTTGCCTTCTGTGGAGTTAGGGTCAAGGTTAGAGTTCACGCGAGCCCGCATCAAATAACCAGCAGCGTACTCAGGGCGGGCAGTTAACACGCCAGCGTAGAGGCTATCAGCTTCTGCATACTGCTTGTTGTACTCATATGCATTAGCCAAACGGATTTGGTCCGTTAGCTCAGCGCTACCATTTGCCTTAATTTGGTTGGCAATTTTGGTCTTATAGGTAGCCACTGCCATTGGGTAATCCTTCTTGGTCAGGTAGGCCTGGGCCAAGTCATTTTGTAGGTCACCGGCTTTCTGAGGGTCCATTTCGATACCCTTTTTGATGGAGGCAATACCCTCATCAAATTTATTTGCGGCTACCTGCATTTTGCCCAGATATACATAGTCATCAGCAATCAGCTTGTTAGCCGGCACCAGCGACATGTATTTCTGCATGGCTGCCATGGCCTCCTCGTTCTTCTTATCCTCGTAGAGCGAGTAAGCAACTAGGCGGTTCATAGCCACATTCTTGGGGTCAACCGCCAATACTTTCTGGGCTTCCGTAACAGTTTCCGGATACTTCTTGGTCAGAAACAAGAAAGCAGCATACGTTGCGTTAGTTTGAGGCGTCCGCTCAGCCCGATCGATATACTTCTGGAACGTCTGCAAAGCCAGATCATACTGACCAGCGTAATAATACGTCTCGGCCAGATCGCGGTAAGCAGGAGCGTAGTTCGGATCGAGGCTGATAGCCTTTTCGAAGGCCGTACGGGCTTCGTTATAGTTCCGGGCGCGTACGTTCAACTGACCTTGACGGTAGTAAGCCTGTACGTTGTTAGGGTCGGCTAGAAGCGCACGAGCATAGCTACCCGATGCGTTACCACCACCTTCAGCCGTTTTCAGGTAGATATCACCACGGGCTACCATCAACGCGGGCGTATCCTTTTCTTTGTTGGCTTTGTGCGCAGCTTCCACATAAGTCAGCGCCTTGGTGATGTTCTTCTCGTCCGACTCAGCGTAGGCCTGGGCAATTTTGGTGAGGATATCAGCATCCTTGCCCTTGGTTTTCTTAACGGCTTCGTCGAAACGCGCCTCCGCTTCCGTGGTCTTGCCTTGTGCCAATGCGGCCCGACCAGCAGCTACCATCGATAGTGCAGATTTGGGGTCGTTGGCGCCTTTGTTGAAATAATAAGCCGCCGAGTCTGGCATATCGCGGAACTGGTACAAACGACCAAGCTCGTAATTTGCTTCAGGAGACTGTGGCTGGCGCAACAGATCGGCACGAGCCTGTCCGTAGCGCTCAAGTTCAATGGCTTTCTGCGCGCTCTGCACATTTTGGGCAACAGCAGAAGAGCCATATACCGACAAAGCAGCGAGAAGAGAAAGCTTCCAGGGCTTGAGAGTCATAAATCAAAAATTTGGTGAAAGGGCGAAGGATACGCAGCTATTGAGCTGCGGTATTTACAATTCGAGTTTGTCCAATGGCCGGCACTAATCCTGATTTCAAGATAATGAGCTGACCTTTAGAACCTGCTACAAAAGCAACCAAGCCTTTGCCTAGGCCTGTGCGGGCATCGCGGCTGATAACATACAAATTGCGGCGCAACGGATACGTTTTCAGTGCTAAGTAAGCTTGGTAGGGCTGAAGATAGTCATCTGGGTTGGCCGACGCTTTGGGGGCGATGGCGGCTACTCGAATCTTATCTAAAAAGTTTTCTACAGTTTTATCATCCCGGTCGCTGATCCAATTAGCGCCTATTACGCCGATTGCGTTTGGATGACTAGCAACGTAGTCAATCAGGGCAGGGTTCGATTTAGAAGCATAAATCTTCGAAGTCAGTGCCGCGCCGCGGGTGATGGAATCCTGTACAAAGCGGGTGGTACTCGAGCGGTTAGCATCAAAAACCACGTTGATATCACTCAACGTTTTTTTACCGCTTATCTGGTCCCAACGTGTGGTTTTGCCCGTGAATATGTCCCGCAGCTGATCCATGGTTAGCAGCGTATCTGGGTTAGATGGGTGCAGAATAATGGCCAAGCCATCGGTTCCTACCCGTACAACCTCCGGAACGATCTTGTCTTTATTCAAGGTAGCACGCTCGTCAGCTGTCAGCTCACGCGATAGTACTACCACCCGCGAGCGGTTAGCTAGTAGGTCCTCTACTGCATCTTGTTCAGGCTTATAGCTCGAGGTAATTTTAGCATACTGGTAGAGTTCCTGAAACGTGTCGGTCTCGGCCTTCATAATAGGCTGAAACGTTTCATCTACACTAATGGTGAGCTTGCCAGAGGTAGGCGTATCGTTCACCTCCAGTTCGCCCTTCTCATTAGGTCGGTTGCAACTCGCTGCCAAACCAGCCAGAGCTACTATTCCCCCCAGCACCCAACGGCTAGCGCGCATCATTATCATAGGTTTTTTGAAAGTGCTGACGATAAATCCGGACAAATCTAATAATTCCGTAAAATATGAATACTCCCCCCAATATTCGGCGCGGTCCTAATGGCAGATTGAAGGCGCCATTAGGTGCTGCAACCAAGTAAACACCAAGGCCGAAGTAAATAACGGCCATGAGCAATAAAAAGTATCGGGTGAGAGAAGACGAAGAAGTGGAGCGGCCCAGCCGCTCTTCCGTGGTAGGGCGATGCATATTTAAAAGATGTAAGCGAAAGGAGTTTTTATTTTTTTAACGTTAAAAGGAAGGGATTTTGTTCGTTTTGTGCGCGTCAGCTCCTTTTGGGAACGGCAACTAAAACCAAAAAACAGTCAACGGAAACCCCGTTGACTGTTTCTGACCGCTAGTATATAGGAAAATATGATTACTCGTATCGAAAAGTAATGGGCATGGTATACCGCACGGGTACTGTATGGCTGTTCTGACGGCCGGGCGTCCAAGCTGGCATCTTGCGTATGACGCGCATCGCCTCCTCGTCTGTTCCGTAGCCTAGGCCTTTCACAATCTCTACGTTCGTGATAGAACCATCCGTATTCACCACAAACGATACGTACACCTTGCCGGCAACATTGTTTGATAACGCTTGGGTAGGGTAATGCAGATTCTTCTGCATAAACTTCCGCAAAGCATCAGGCCCACCAGCAAATTCAGGCATTACCTCCGCGTGTATAAAGGGTTGGGCCGGTGGTGCGGCCACGGTGGTGCCGGAGTCGCTGACGCCAGTAGTAGCGTTACCAGTAGCTCCTATCTTACCTGCGGCACTACCCCCTATTTCACCTACACGTTCAACATCACCAAGTATACCGTCGTTAAGCGTAGTAGGCGGCGTTGCTTTTATAGGCCCTATTTTCGCCTGTTCGTCGGGCACTACGTGGGTAGGTACCTCTTCTTGTATAGGTGTTACTACTACCGGCGCAGGGGGCGCTACCGTTGCTTCAATCTGCTCTGCTGGCGGTGGCAAAACCACATCTACTAGTTTCAGCCCTCCATCCTCCAGGGCAGGGGGGAGGATAGTCGCAATGGTGGTGGGCCATATCTTATTTACCAGTAGCGGAACGCTCACCAGCAATAAGAACAGTGAGAAGGCAATAAGGGCGGCCCGCGTCAGGTGCTGATGATACAGCCGCCGAAGCACAAAAGCACCATAAGCTTTGTTACGGCCTTCGAAGACAATATCATCGAGGGTAGCGGTAGGGAGATGTAGGGTATTCATGGGCAGAGGGGTTAAATGGTGAAAACCGTGTCCGTAATGCGCATTACCCAAGCAGGTTACAGCCAATTGCTAGTAGTGCTCTGCTTTCATCTCCTCAACGGTAGCTATCTGAGAAATTGTATATATAAGCTTTGCATTTTTTTGAAAGAGTAACATACAAAAGGAATTTGTACAGATTGTCAAAACAGCTTCAGGTAGAAATAGAAAACCCGAACCGAGCAATGCTCAGTTCGGGTTTTCTATTTCTACCTGAAGCTGTTGAAGCTTACTTGATAGCGAAGGTTACTGGTACAGTAAACGATACGCTTACGTTCCGACCGTTCTGTTTACCTGGAGTCCATTTCGGTAGGCCTTTGATAACCCGCATTGCTTCTTCGTCGCAACCGGCACCAATACCTTTTTGGATTTTAACCCCAGAAATAGAGCCGTCCGGACCTACTACGAAGTTCACGAATACTTTGCCTTCTACCTGGTTGCGCAATGCCATAGCGGGATACTTAATGTTTTTCCCGATGTATTGCAGCAGAGCGCCCATACCGCCTGGAGGCTCTGGCATCTGCTCCACGTAGTTGTATACCTTGGTATCAATTACCTCTTTCACTGGCTCTTTGCCAGTACCACCTTCAATACCGTTCAGGTCTGGTGGTGGCGGTACGTCTGTGGTGCCTTTGACCGTTTCCGTCGAAATGGTTGTCGTCGACAGCTTATCAACGTCTGGCACTTCTTCCACCTTGCGTACTTCCTCGTCGCGTTTTACCACGGGAGGCGTAAACTTGATCGTCGAAACGACTGGTGGCGGTGGTGGTGGCGCCTGAGGTGGTGGCGGTGGTGGCGGTGGCGGTGGCGGTGTAGCCGGATTAAGTGGTGGCGGCGCCATCAACTCTACGGTCTGTAGATTTTTCGGTGCTTCCACTACTTCCTCTTCAGGCTTTAGCAGATTCGCAATTGTCGGAATACTCACGGCAAAAGCAAAGAAAGCAACGGCAATCAACAGCGCCCGGGTAACGTGCTTGTTATACAAGCCGCGGAGCACATAGGCTCCATAAGCCTTGTTGCGACCCTCAAAAACGATGTCGTTGAGAGAAGCCTTGGCCAGTTGTGCGTTATCCATCATAGCCCTGAGCCTTTAATTAAGTCCTGATCATTCGTCGAAATCTCCATCAGGGCATATTTTTTCTGTCCCGTGATGTTCATTTCATCCAGAATATCCACCATGTTTTTATACGTGGAGGTATCATCTGGCTTAATCATCACCACTACATTCGGATTACGCTGCTTACGCTCGAACAATACCTTGCGGATGCCATCAGCACTGAAATCCGAAGACTTCAAGTCCGGCTTCACATTGTTATCTAGCAGGCCATCATAATAGTAGATCTTGTTGTCCCCACCGAGAAGAACAGTGAAAGCATTGGACGCTTTCAGTTCCGTTTTCTCTCGCTCATCTCTGATCTTTGCAGGCATGTTCAGCTCCATGACGGTAGGCTTGCTGAACGTAGAGGTGAGCATGAAGAAGGTAAGTAGCAGGAAGGCCAAATCTACCATAGGGGTCATATCGATTTTAGTCGACATTTTTTTGGCCCGCTTCTTACCTCCGCCACCGGAGTCGGCTTTTTGTTGTATTTCTGCCATGTTTCTAAGGTCGGTTAGTTTCCAGCTACCGGCTTACCTTCCAAGTCGGTAATCAGATTGAAAGTGTTGATATCCTTATCCTGCAGAAGCTTAATGACTTTCAATACGGTGGGTACGTCGGCAGCACCATCGCCACGAATGGCGATATAAGCGGGCTTGTTAAAGGCTTTGTACTCAGCCCGCTGCGCAGCAGTCACCCATTCAATTAGCTGGTTATTAACCGAGTCAATGGGAACACCGGGCTGCGATGCCTTCTGACGCTCCTCACTGGAGAGGTTCAGCAGACCAGGCAATTGCTGCACAGGTACTCCGAAGCTCGCCAAACCAGTGAAGCGTTTAGCTTGCTCTGCCGTGAAACCCACGCTGTACTTCGCACCTACGGTAGCCAACAGATCCTCTTTCACCTTCGCATCATCTAACCCGAAAAATACGCGCTTGTCCTTGTCAATGGAGATAACCATTACATGGCTCTCGGGCAAACGAATCTCGGAGATGGAAGCAGGAGTATCTACTACTACGTCTTCTTGCGGCGCAAACTTAGCCGTGAGCATGAAGAAAGTCACCAGCAGGAATGCCAAGTCCACCATCGGAGTCATATCCAACGAGGGGGACGTTCTGTGAGGTTTTACTTTAGGCATTGCTGAAAGTGTTAGTTAGCAAAATTCAAAACGTTAAGAAACTATGCTTTAGTGCGTAAACCGCAACTTAAGCAGGATAAGTTTCCGTTTCGCCGTGTTGCGAAGCAAACGTTTGAATAATGCTGAATCCTGCTTCGTCGATGCTGTAAGTAAGAACGTCGATTTGGCTAGTGAAGTAGTTGTAGGCAATGATGGCCAGAGCCGAGGTACCGATACCCAGCGCCGTGTTGATCAAGGCTTCCGAGATACCCGTCGAGAGAGCAGCGGTGTCAGGAGCACCAGCGTTAGCCAGAGCCGAGAAAGCGCGAATCATACCGAATACCGTACCCAGCAGACCTACCAGGGTAGCAACCGAAGCAATGGTCGAGATGATAACCAAGTTTTTCTCCAGCATAGGCAGTTCCAGAGCCGTCGATTCTTCGATTTCTTTCTGAATCGACAGGATTTTCTGGTCTTTGTCCATGCCACGCTCGCGGGCCATTTCCTGGTACTTCAGCAAGCCCGACTTCACTACGTTCGCTACCGAGCCTTTCTGCTGGTCGCACACGGCAATAGCACCTGCGATGTCATTCACGTTCAGCTTCTGGCGGATCGAACGCACAAAGCTTTCGATGCTCTTGGAGCCTTTGGCTTTGCCAATGGTCAGGAAACGCTCAATCGAGAAGGTGATAACCAAAATGAGCAGCGTCAGCAGCACCGGTACAATAATACCACCGGCGTATATGGTGCCCATGTAGTTACCGGGCAAGGGTAGGTTCTCGTTGTTGCCGCCTTGGAAGTTGGACGGGTTACCGAAGACGAATTTGTAAATAATGACAGCAACTACAAAAGCCAGCGGAATAACGATGGCGGCGAACGCAGAGCCGCCTTTTGCTTCACCCTTGGGGGCAGCGGGAGCGGCAGGCCGCACGTTCTTGTTCGTGGCATTCTTTTGTTCCATTGTTCCGGAAAATTAGGGGAGGTTGGTGAAAGGTTGAAAATGTAAAACGTTTGGGTCAGTTAAAAAAAATATAGTTAAAAGTGTCGTTCATCTAAGTGTTGGCTCAAAAATTGACGGAAAGAAGTAGAGCTGTTATTCGCACGTAGTTTCCTTCTTACAAGGGCAACATAGCCTTGGCAAACCTAATGAAAAAGGAATAGGTAGCCAAAAGAAAAATGCGTTTAAACGGTCTGAAAAGGCTTGAGGCTTAAAAAAATCTATTCCTGGTTTGTGGAATCAGCAGCAAAAGATAGAGCTTTTTTAGCTGTCTCCCAATACACGTCCATTTCAGGTAGGGTCAAATCAGCTAGCTGATGCCCATCGTGAGCTGCCGCCGATTCCAGAAACTGGAAGCGCTGGATGAATTTCCGGTTGGTACGTTCAAGAGCCTCTTCAGGGTTTATGCCGGCGAAGCGGGCAAAGTTGACCAAGGAGAACAGTAGGTCGCCAAACTCTTGAGCAGCACGCTCCTGGCGAGCTGTATCTATGGTGTCAATGGCCGAATATTCTTCGCCGAACTCCCGCAATTCTTCCTGAACCTTCTCCCAAACCTGCTCAGGCCGCTCCCAGTCGAAGCCAGCGCCGCGCGCTTTTTCCTGGATGCGCATGGCCTTTACCAAAGCAGGAAGAGATACGGGAACGCCGCCTAGTACCGACGTATTGCCTTTTTCCTTCAATTTCAGCTGCTCCCAGTTGCGCTTCACGTCCTCCTCCGTGTCGGCCTTAGTGTCACCATAGATATGCGGATGACGGAAAATAAGTTTTTCGCATTGGGCATTCAGGACATCAGCAATGTCAAACTGACTCGTTTCGGAAGCTATTTTGGCATAAAAGAGTAAGTGAAGCATGACGTCGCCTAACTCTTTGCGCACGTCGGGGAGGTCGTTGCGTAGAATGGCGTCGCTCAGCTCGTAAGTTTCTTCTATTGTTAGGTGCCGTAGCGTTTGCATCGTTTGCTTACGGTCCCACGGGCACTCGGCACGCAAGCGGTCAAGCACATCGAGTAAACGGCCGAAAGCAGCTAGTTGGGCCGCACGAGCAGAGGAAGAAGTAGTATCCATTCAGCCAAATATACAAAGACATTCTGCTTCGTTGCCGTATAAGGGGTAGACGGCGACTCTATTTATATGTGCTGATTACGCCGAATGCAACCTGGCACATCACGCAAGTACTTTAGGGAAAGCAGCCACTATTTTCTACTTTTGCGCACTTTAAAAACGAACCCGTACTCGTGGCACTTATCAAATCTATTTCAGGCATTCGCGGCACTATTGGCGGTGCTCCCGGTGAAGGCTTGACACCCATTGACGTAGTGAAATACGCCGCTGCTTTTGGCACCTGGATGCTGGCTAACTCTTCTCAGACTACTATTGTAATTGGCCGCGATGCTCGCTTGTCAGGCGATATAGTGAGCAAACTGGTAGCTGCTACTCTCCAAGGACTGGGTATTGATGTATTAGATCTGGGGCTGAGCACAACGCCTACCGTTGAAATGGCCGTGCCGGCCAAACAAGCTGGAGGCGGTATCATTCTCACCGCTTCGCATAACCCTAAGCAGTGGAATGCGCTGAAGCTATTAAATCAAAAAGGCGAATTCATTTCGGATACAGAAGGGCAGCAGGTATTGGCCCTAGCTGACATGGAAGCGTTTGACTTTGCGCCTGTCACTAAACTTGGTAACTACAGCACCGACGATACCTTCCTGCAAACGCACATTGATGCCGTACTGGCTCTGCCGCAGGTAGACGTAGAAGCAATCCGTGCGAAAAACTTCCGGGTGGTAGTAGATGCCGTGAACTCAACGGGCGGTATTGCCGTGCCGCAACTGCTGGAAGCGCTGGGGGTAGAGAAAGTAGAAAAGCTATTCTGCGAACCTACCGGCGATTTTGCGCACAACCCAGAGCCCCTACCTGAAAACCTGCGTGATATAGCCAAAGTGCTGTCGCGCGGCGGCTTCGACTTGGGCATTGTGGTTGACCCCGATGTAGATCGGCTAGCATTGGTGTGCGAAAACGGCGAGATGTTTGGCGAAGAGTATACACTAGTTGCCGTAGCCGATTATTTGCTGAAAGAAAATGGCGGTGGCAATACGGTGAGCAATCTGAGTAGCACCCGTGCCCTGCGCGATGTGACCGAGAAACACGGCGGTACCTACGCCGCTGCTGCCGTAGGTGAGGTGAACGTGGTGAACAAGATGAAGGAAACCAACGCGCTGATTGGCGGCGAGGGCAACGGGGGGATCATCCTACCCGAGCTACACTACGGTCGCGATGCGTTGGTAGGCATTGCGCTTTTCCTGACGCACTTGGCTAAAACAGAAATGACGATGACCCGGCTGCGGGCGTCTTATCCCAATTACTTCATTTCGAAAAATAAGATCGAGCTAACGCCTGATATCGATACCGACCAAGTGCTGGTGCAGATGCAGGAGCGTTACGCCAAGCATCCTATCAACACGATTGACGGAGTGAAAATCGAGTTTGATAAAGAGTGGGTACACCTACGCAAATCGAATACCGAGCCGATTATCCGCATCTACGCCGAATCGGAATCGAACGCCACTGCTGACCACTTGGCCAATAAAATTATTGGCGACATTAAGGAGATTATTTCTCAAAAGGCGTAGTTTTTCCCGAAACCATATGCAAGTCACTTGTTTGTTTTGTTGTTGTACCGCCTGCTGGCATGCTACAGTAACAGCTAATTGTGTGGCTGTGTGAGTGAAGGATTCCGGGACCCACGCCGGAATCCTTTATTTTTATATACCCGTTGCGGCTACACGTGCTACGTGTAGTCCTTACGTAACCCCTCTGCTACTATGGCGCTTGCTTCTGCTACCCCTACCACCGTTTATTTCGATAATGCTGCTACTACGCCGCTCGACCCCGAGGTGCTGGAAGCAATGCTGCCATTTATGCGTGAGTTTTACGGCAACCCCAGCAGCATTCATAGTCATGGGCGCAAGGTGCGGGCAGTGCTAGAAAATGCTCGCAAGACTATTGCGCACCTGATCAATGCTGCGCCTGCTGAAATTACGTTTACCTCAGGAGGCACCGAGGCAGATAATTATGCCATCTTCGGCAGCATCCAAACGCTGGGGCTAACGCGGGCTATTACGTCGCCGTTGGAACATCATGCGGTGTTGCATCCGTTGCAAGCACTGGAAAAATCAGGCGCCATTACGCTCCACTACGTGCAGCACGACGCACTAGGTACGTTGAATCTGGCGCATTTGGAAGAGCTGTTGGCCGGGCAGCCCCGCGCCCTGGTCAGTCTGATGCACGGCAACAATGAGGTAGGCAATCTTAATGACGTGCAGGCTATTTCCGATATCTGCCGGCAGCACCAAGCTGTATTTCATACCGATACGGTGCAAACCATGGGGCACTACCGCCACGATGTGCAGCAGCTAAAGCCCCATTTTCTAGTTGGGTCAGCCCATAAGTTTCATGGGCCGAAAGGGGTAGGGTTTGTATACCGCAATCCGGAGTTGCAGGTGAGGCCGCTTATCCATGGGGGCTCGCAGGAGCGGAACGTGCGGGCCGGTACTGAGAATGTGTATGGTATTGTGGGGCTAGCTAAAGCATTGGAAATTGCCTACCGTGACATGGCTGCGCACCATCAGCATATCCAAGGCCTGAAAGATCGGTTTATCGAAAAGCTACGGGCGGGGATTGATGACGTGCAGTTCAACGGCCACTCCGCAGAAGCCGACAGAAGCCTGTATACAGTGCTGAACGTGAGCTTGCCACCGTCCGAACTAAACGAGATGTTGCTGTTCAACCTCGACATCAACCGTGTGTCGGTATCGGGTGGCTCGGCGTGTACTAGCGGGGCCAATGCGGGTTCACACGTACTCACGGCTATGAACTGCGACCCGAACCGCGGCGCCATTCGCTTCTCTATGAGCAAGTACAATACACCTGAGGAGGTTGATTATGCGGTAGCGCAATTAGCGAAAATGTATCACCGCGAAGCAGTGTAGCTCTTTCGTAATATTCCACCTTGAAGGCTTGGTTATTGTATAATGCTAGCCTGACTGTCACGCCCTACCTCGTCACAGAATGTTTCAGACGGATAGCGGCAGAAGGCCGCTTGTTGCGCCGTTGTCGCAACCAAAACAATATACGCACAGTGGTATACCAACTGGAGCGTCATTTCAGGCTGTGCAGTAGATATACTCGCTGTTACCTATTTTATCCCGCTACCCATTGTACAAGCGTAGGCGAGAAACGGTAGAGTAAGGTGTATGGATAGTACCCATTTTTGCCGGTATGCGTACTTCAGTGCGTGCTCACTTTTATTCGCTCTCATGGCTGAAATCAATATCCAACGCAAGAAGTCTTCTCCCAGCCCATGGCTATTGGTTATTTTGGTAGCGCTGGCGCTGGCCGTGGCTGGCTACTTTATTTTTCGGAACGACACGGAGGCAACTCCAGCGCCACCAGTAGTTAGTGACGGAGCTTCTACCCCCGCCGACCTGAACGCTAGCAGAGCTATGCCAGCCTCCGATGAGCAGGCCGTAGCCGATATGGCTGCCACCGAATTGCCGCCTACCCCCGACGAGCTGGAAGCCTACGCCGCTACCGACCCTGCGCAACCGGAATATGCCCGGGAGGGTCTGCGCATGTTCACGGCAGCGCTGGTGCGCATGGCCGACCGCACCGAATTTCGTGACCCAAACGTGAACGAGCAGCGTGACCAGTTGACCAGCGCCACAGCTCGCATTGACGAAGAGGGCACCAGCCTGCGCCCTGGTTTTCTGGCGGTGGCCTCGCTGTTGAAAGCTATGCAACAAAAAGCCTACCCCGACGAAGAGTTTGCTGCTAACGACCTCGGCCTACAAGCCAGCCAGTTCAGCGGCCGCACTGGCACGGCGCAGGAGCGCGAGTGGGTGCAGAATTTTTTCCGGCACGCCGCCCAGCTCATGAAAACGATGAACGGACCCACCTCGTAGGCCGAAGCAACTAAACGAAACATCCGAGATGGAAACTACCTCTACGCCCGTGCCCTCGGGCCAGCACATGCACCTACGCCGTCTGCGCGACCTAACCGAGTTTGAGGTGGCCGACGGCAACCCCGACGTGCGCGGATGGTCGGTACGCGGTGGCGACGGCAAAAAGTTTGGCGACGTGTACGAGTTAATTGTGGAGGTGGAAACCCTGAAGGTGCGCTACCTCGATGTGGAGTTGGATGCCTCGTTGCAGGTCAATAAATGGGAGCGGCACATTTTGCTACCCATTGGGGTAGCAGCTATTGATGAGGACGCCGATAATGTGTTCGTGCCATCGCTCACCATAGAAACGGTGCTGGAATATCCTCCTTATACCGAAATTCAGATTACGCGGGAGTATGAAGAAGCTATGCTGCGTAGTCTGAAGCTGGGGTTGCCGCAGCATACCAGCAGCAATTTCTACGATCAGCCTTCTTATAGCGACGAGCAGTTTTATGCTAATCGTCGGCCAAGATGAAAAAGGTGAAGTGGTGAGTTTGTGAAGTTGAGAAGTTGAAATAAAAGAGCTTCTGTCATCCTGAGCTTGCGAAGGACCTTCTGCCAGTTAAACGACCATCGTAACAACGACTCGTTCACACGTAACAAGGTCCTTCGCAAGCTCAGAATGACAGAAGCTCTTTTATTTCAACTTCTCAACTTCACAAACTCACCACTTCACCATTTCTAAAATACCAGCTTCCGCAGAGTCCAGAGGCTCCAGAAAATTACCATCAGCCCTACCCCGATAAACATGCCGCGGATGGGAATACGGCCGGCCAGCCGGGCCGCGAAGGGTGCTGCCGAAACGCCGCCTACGATCAGGCCCAGCACAATCTGCCAATGTGTGACGCCTAGAGTAGCAAAAAAGGTGAGGGCACTGGCAAAGGTTACAAAGAACTCGGTAAGGCTTACTGAGCCAATGACATACTGGGGCGTACGGCCGTTGGCGATGAGCGTGCTAGTAACTAGTGGTCCCCAGCCGCCACCACCAAACGAGTCGAGGAAGCCGCCGGCGCCGGCCAGCCAGCCTGCATGCTTCACTTTTTTGCGGCGGTCGGCGGCCTGTTTGAAGGCTTTGCTGATAATGCGAATGCCCAATAGCAGCAGGTATACCGCTAACACCGGTTTGATCCAGTTGGCATAATGCTCTCCAAAATACGTGAGCAGCAGTGCCCCGCTCACCGAGCCTAGAATGCCAGGAATTAGCAGAGCTTTGAATAGGCGGCGGTTGACGTTGCCTGCTTTGTAGTGGCTGAAGCCCGAAGCGCCGCTGGCAAACATTTCGGCCGTGTGAATGCTGGCACTCACGGCAGCCGGATTCAGGTTCATCGACATCAGGCTAATGGCCGTAACCACGCCGTAGCCCATACCCAGTAGCCCATCAATCAGCTGTGCTCCGAAGCCGATGGCAACGAAAATGTAGAACGTTTTGGATGTGCTCAGAAACGTCCACACCGACTGCTGAGCAAAATAGGTTGCGGAAAAGTGCAGAATCAGCAGGAGCGCGCCGGCTGCCAGTGCACCTAGTGCCAGACGACGCCACCACGCCATACCCGCCGTTGGAGGGGCTGGTTTAGGGGGCGTGTAAGCAGCATGGGAAGAGTCCATTGGATGAGTAATCAGGTGTAGGTTGTGGTCAGTTGCGAGTGAGAATATATCTGTCATCCTGAGTGCAGCGAAGGACCTTATTGCAGTGGAACGAGTCGTTGCTACGCTAGTCGTTCTGCCGTGATAAGGTCCTTCGCAAGCTCAGGATGACAGATATATTCTCACTCGCAACTGAATTAAGCGTGGAAATCCAAGCCTTGCACGGTGGCGGTCACGT
>NZ_JAHWGL010000072.1 GCF_019334315.1 Hymenobacter profundi | reverse complement strand
CGCCACTAGGCCTAGTGTTCTAGCGGTGCAGGCCAGAGGCTTGCGATTAGTAGACACGGGGCACAGCCCCGCGCCATGGCTACCTACTAAGCGTTGGCGAGGGCGCGGTCGAGATGTACGTAGCCGCCGTCTACGTGCACGATCTGGCCGGTGGTATGGCTGCTGCGCGGTGAGAGTAGGAATGCGGTAGTGTTGGCAATTTCCTCAGCCGTGGTCATGCGGTTTTCCAGCGGAATCTTGCTAGTGATTTCGTGGAGCTTCTCCTCGGGATTAGGTAGGGTTTGAATCCAAGTTTCGTAGGCGGGCGTCCAGCACTCGGCCACCACCAAAGCATTCACGCGGATGCCGTATTTCAGCAGTTCCACGGCCCATTCGCGGGTGAGGGCGTTGCGGCCGCCGTTGGCCGCGGCGTAGGCCGAGGTATTGCCCTGGCCCGTTTCGGCGGTTTTGGAAGTGATGTTCAGAATAGCTCCCTTCGACTTTTTTAGCTCTGGCAGGGCGTAGTGAGCCAGCAGGTAGTAATGCACCATGTTACGGTGCAGGCTGCGCATAAACAGCTCATACGTACCGTGTTCCAGGCTCACGCCGTCGTTCACGCCGGCGTTGTTCACCAGGCCATCGATGCGGCCAAATTGCTCTACTACGGCTTGCACGGCGCGGGCGCACTCGGCGGGGTCCGATAGCTCGGCGACTACCTGGCCGGCCTGGCCGCCCGCGGCAGTTACGTCGGCTACCACTTGCTGGTTATCGGTTTCGTTGCGCCCAATGATAACCGGAATGGCCCCTTCGACAGCCAGCACCCGCACAATACCTTCGCCGATGCCCTTGGCCCCGCCGCTAACGATAATAACCTGATTCTGAAGTTGTAAATCCATGGGGTGGGAGGTTGTAGACTATTTGAGTTGATGATTGAGCAATGTAGAGACGCATATTTGCGTCTCGTCAGTCGCGCCATTTGTACCACGTTGGAGTCATTCGGACAGTAATATGCATCCGGTCGTTCAACGACGAGACGCAAGTATGCGTCTCTACACCGTTCCAGCTCGAATAGCCTTTAAAGTCGGTAGAAAGCGGTGGCGTTTTCGCCCCAAAATTGAGCTTGCTCAGCGGCCGAAAAGGTGCGGAGGTAGCCTTCAACCAACTCCAACATGCGGGCGTAGCCCCCGGCCACGTTGCACACGGGCCAGTCGGAGCCAAACAGGAGCCGCTGGGGTCCAAAGGCTTCGAATACCACGTCGAGGTAGGGATGGAAGTCCTGGGGCTGCCAGTGTTGCCAGTCGGCCTCCGTGACCAGGCCGGACACCTTGCACAGCACGTTTTCGTGCGCGGCTAGTGCCCGAATGTCCTGGGCCCACGGTTCCAGCGTGCCGGCTTTGATGAGGGGCTTGGCCAGGTGGTCGACCACGAAGGGCTGGGTAGGGAAAGCCTCTACCAGCTCGGCGGCGTAGCCGAGCTGGTCGGGCAAAATTAGTAGATCGTAGGTGAAGCCCGCGTCGAACAACGCCGCGAGCCCGCGCCGAAACGCGGGCCGTAGCATCAGGGCGCGGTCTTCCTCACCTTGTAACACGTGCCGAAAGCCTTTCAGCTTCTCAGACTGCGCGTAGTGGGCTAGGCGCTCAGCCACGTTGTCGCCCTGCAAATCCACCCAGCCCACCACCCCCCGGATAAAGGCATGCTCGTTGGCCAGCGTCAGCAGCCAGTCGGTTTCGGCCTCGCTTTGGTTGGCCTGCACCGCCACGCAGCCATCCAGGTTGTGCTGTTGGAGCAGCGGCGCCAGATCGGCGGGGAGGAAGTCGCGCCGGATGGCGGCCATGTCGGGCGTTATCCAGGCGTCGCGCACGGCATCAAAATGCCAGAAATGCTGGTGGGCGTCAATTCTGGCCATACGCTTTCACTTGCTGGCGGGCGGTGCCCAGGCCGTCGATACCCAGCTCCACCACGTCGCCGGGCTTCAGGTACACGGGTGGGTTGAAGCCCAGCCCTACCCCGGCCGGCGTGCCGGTGGAGATGATGTCGCCGGGCAGCAGGGTCATGAATTGGCTGAGGTAGGAAATCAGGAAGGGAATCTTGAAAATGAGGTTGGCAGTGGTGCCGTCCTGCATCATTTTACCGTTCACCGACAGCCACAAACGCAGGTTGTCCACGTCGCCTACCTCGTCGGGGGTAGCCAAAAAAGGCCCTACCGGCGCGAAGGTGTCGCAGCCCTTGCCCTTGTCCCAGGTGCCGCTGCGTTCTAACTGAAACTCCCTTTCCGACACGTCGTTGTGCAGGGCGTAGCCGGCAATGTAGTCGGCTGCGTCG
Organism: Hymenobacter profundi; assembly: GCF_019334315.1. Lineage (GTDB taxonomy): Bacteria > Bacteroidota > Bacteroidia > Cytophagales > Hymenobacteraceae > Hymenobacter > Hymenobacter profundi. Next base: position 25,570 of record NZ_JAHWGL010000072.1, on the reverse strand, counting down.
GCCTCTTCTACGTAGCTGGCGCGCTTGCCAATCACCACGGCCAGCTCCACTTCCCAGTCGGTTTTCACCGAGTTTTTGGGAATAATGATGTCGTCGTGCGGGCCGATGTAGGAGGTGGTTGATTTCATAAACAGCACTGGCTCAGGCGGGGGCGTGGCGCCGGTTTCCTTGGCGTGGTCGGCGTAGTTGAGGCCGATGCACAGGATTTTAGACGGCCGCGCTACCGGCGGTCCTAGCCGCTCGCCATCAGCGAGAGGCGTGAGCCGGCCTTCGTGACTTTGGACAAACTCGGCGAGGCGTTGTAAGCCATCGTTGGCAAAAAACGCCTCGTTGTAGTCCTCGCCAAAGGCTGATACATCATAGGGCTGGTCGTGGAGTAGAATACCGGGTTTTTCATGGCCGGGCTGGCCGTAGCGGATCAGTTTCATGCAATCAGGGAAAGAGAGAATAGAACGTTTCGGACCGCATACTATCAAAAAAACAGCAAGTGCAGGTCCCTTCCATCTTCTGAGCCAATAAGCTACGGTCCGCAATGCAGCCTACCCTCCTGGCCCATCCTGTGCATGGAAAGCGAACCAAACCGCCGAAAACGGACGAAAAGGCAGCTAGAAAGAACCAGATCCGCGGCTCTTCGATCCATAACTTTTTACGAGTTTTGGGTTTATTGATCTGTTTTCACTTTTCCCATTACGCATGCACACCTCCTCCATCCAACAGAATATCCTGAGCGAACTGGACCACGAGCTAGCTAGTACCCGCCGGGTGCTAGAACGCGTCCCCCACGACCAAGCCGATTACCGCCCGCACCCCAAGAGCATGACGCTCTGGCAACTGGCTACGCACGTGGTAAACCTGCTGGCGTTCAAGCAGCTGTTTGTAGAGCATGCCTCCCGCGATTTCCTTGACTCCAACGGCCCGAAGCCCGGCCCCACGCCCACCAGCCAAGAAGAATTGCTGGCGCGCTTCGACGAGCACAGCGCTACCCTTCGCCAAGCGCTACAAGCCTCCGACGACGAAAAACTGACCGACAGCTTCCGCCTGCACCGCGGCGAGCATACCATTTTTGAGTCGCCCAAAGCCACGGCCATCCGCCTGATGGGCCTCAACCACAGCATTCACCACCGCGGCCAACTCACCGTGTACCTGCGCCTGCTCGATATTCCGATACCCGGTCTCTATGGCCCTAGCGCCGACGAGAAGTAGGGATTAGAAATGCTGGGATGGCGCGAGGCACAGCCCCGCGCCATCCCAGCATTTAATCCTTCTTTTTAATTGAAAACACTTGCTCGCCGGCAATCCAGGTTTGGCGCACTTTGGCAGCGCGCAGCTTGTCGTTGGGGGCTTGCAGCAAGTCCGTATCTAGTACCACAAAATCGGCGGCCATGCCGGGCTTGATCTGGCCTTTCTGTTTTTCCTCGAAGGCGGCGTGGGCGGCCCAGGTGGTCATGCCGCGCAGAGCGTCGGGGCGACTCAGGGCATTGCTCATCTGAAAACCGCCAGTGGGGTAGTTCTTGGCGTCTTGCCGGGCCACGGCCGCATGGAAGCCATAGAGCGGGTTGATGTCCTCCACCGGGAAGTCGCTGCCCAGCGCTACCTGGCCGTATTGCTTCAGTAACTCCTGGTAGGCGTAGGCGGTTTCGAGGCGTTGCTGGCCCAGCCGCTCGCCGGCCCAGTACATATCGGAGGTGGCGTGGGTAGGCTGAATGGAGGGCACAATGTGATACTGACCAAACTTCGGAATATCAGCCCGGCTGACCACCTGGGCGTGTTCGATGCGCCAGCGCCGGTCGGTTTGGCCTTGGAGCGCGGCGCCGTAAATATCCAGGAGTAAGCGGTTGCTAGAGTCGCCGATGGCGTGGGTATTCATCTGAAACTTGGTGGCAGCCAATTCTTTCGCTAAGTCGCGGTAGTACTCGGGGTGTTGGAGCAGGAAGCCGGTTTCCTCGGGGTGGTCGGTGTAGGGCGCCAGCAAACTAGCGCCGCGCGAGCCCAGCGCTCCGTCGGCGTACACCTTAAAGGAGCAGATGGTCATCCGGTCCTGAAACATCGGGCCTTTGGGTAGGTAATAGGTCTTGTTTTCGGGGGTAGGGTTGAGCATGGCGTAGAGGCGCAGCTTCAACTTACCGAGCTTCTGCAAGGCGGCCATGCGCTCAATGTCGGCGCGGTCCAGACCGGCATCGGCGAGGCTGGTGAGGCCCACGGCCACGCAGTTCTGCTGGGCTTGCAGCAGGGCCTCTTCGGCCTCGGTAGGGGTAGGGTCCGGCACTCTAGCCGATACCAGCTTCACGGCGTTATCCACCAGCAAGCCCGTAAGCTTGCCCTGACGGTCGCGACCAATCACGCCGCCACTAATAGGCGTGTTGGCCGTGATGCCGGCCAAATCGAGGGCAGCTTGGTTGGCCAGGGCAGCGTGCCCATCCACACGGGTAATGAACACGGGCGTGCCGGGAAACAGCGCGTCTAGGGTGTCTTTGGTAGGAAATTGCTTGCGGGGCCAATCGTTTTGGTCCCAGCCACGACCCGTAAGCCAGGTGGCATTGGGCTGCTCCTGGTGGTGCTGGGTCAGGCGTCCTACCACCGCAGGCCACGATTCGGTGCCTACCAGGTCAGCGGAGCGCAGGCCCAGGGCGTAGCGGTAGAAGTGGCAGTGTGCGTCGTAGAAGCCGGGGTAGATGAACTGGCCGTTGGCATCCACTTCCTCCTTCGCCTGATACTTCGCCCGCAACGCATCGGCTGCGCCCACTGCCACAAACTTGCCGTCCTGCACCACAAACGCCTGCGCTTTGCTGAAGGTGGAGTCAACGGTGTACACGGTGGCGTTGTATACCAGCAGATCGGCTTGCTGGCGGTTGGTAGACTGGCAACCCAGAAACGGAAGCAGGAACAGAAGCGGTAGTAGGCGTCGGGTCATAGAGGAAGGTAGAAAAGGAATCGAAAGGTACAATGCCTACCTGTTATCCCAACTCCACTTGTCATTGTCATCCTGAGCGTAGCGAAGGACCTTCTCACGCGAGAACGAGTCGTTGTTACGCCTGTTGTTCTACCGTGAGAAGGTCCTTCGCAAGCGGACACCAGATGAAAGATGACAGATAAGGTAGGGATAACAGATGATTACAACCCACAAAAAAAGCCCTGCCGGGTAGGGCAGGGCCGAAAGCGCAGGTAGGAACTCCCTACTCGAAGCGCATGTGCTTCACCGATTCGCCGGAGTTGCGCAGCTCCAGCAGCGACTCGATGCCGATTTGCAGGTGCGTGGTCACAAAGTCGGCGGTTACTTTCTTGTCGCTCTCGGACGTTTTCACGCCGTCGGGCGTCATAGGGTTGTCGCTCACCAGCAGCAGCGCGCCGTGCGGAATCTCGTTCACGAAGCCCACCGTGAAGATGGTGGCCGTTTCCATATCCACCGCCATGGCCCGAATCTGGCGCAGGTAGTCTTTAAAGGCCGTGTCGTGTTCCCACACGCGGCGGTTGGTGGTGTATACGGTGCCGGTCCAGTAGTCCTTTTCGTACTTCTTGATAGTAGAGGATACCGCACGCTGCAACCGGAAGGAGGGTAGGGCGGGAATCTCGGCGGGCAGGTAGTCGTCGGAAGTACCCTCGCCCCGGATGGCGGCAATGGGTAGGATCAGGTCGCCGAGCTTGGTCTTGCTTTTCAAGCCGCCGCACTTGCCCAGAAACAGCGCTGCCTTTGGCTTCACGGCTGATAGCAAGTCCATTACGGTAGCCGCCATGGGCGAGCCCATCCCGAAATTGATGATGGTGATGCCGTCGGCGGTTGCCGTTTGCATAGGCTTATCGAGACCTTGCACCTCTACCCCAAACTGCTCGGCAAACATGTGCACGTAGTTCAGGAAGTTGGTGAGCAGGATGTACTGCCCGAAGTCTTTCAAGGGTACGCCCGTGTAGCGTGGCAGCCAGTTTTCTACAATGTCAGCTTTTGTCTTCATAGAGTGGTTTTATAGTTAAGTTGTTGATTTTTGAATTTTTGATTTTCTGGTTAGTCATGCTTCGACTTCGCTCAGCATGACGTTCTTGTGACCCCACAGATTTTGGGTGCGGCCAAGTCGCTGGCTGTGAAAACAACCATTCAAGCATATAGCCATAAAACCATATATCCGGGTACAAAAAAACCGTCGGTCCCTGAAAAATTCAGGATACGACGGCACGGAGCGAAAAAGCGGGAACCGAAGTTCTGGGCCGTACCTTTGGAGGTGATGCAAGCCTTAAACCTGCCGCCTTTCGACTACAAAGTTACAAATTCGGGCGGAAATATCCTAATCTGGGACGTGCTGCGCCGCAAGCACGTAGTTCTGACGCCCGAAGAATGGGTGCGCCAGCACGTGGTACACTACCTCACCGGCCACCTGGGCTACCCATTGGGCCTGCTTTCTCTGGAACGCGGCCACGCCTACAACCAGCGCCGCAAACGCACCGACCTCTGTGCTTACAATGCCCACGGCAAACCCTTGCTGTTGGTAGAGTGCAAAGCGCCCTCCGTTCCTATTACGGCTGGGGTGGCCATGCAGGCCGCTACCTACAACCAGACCATCGGCGCGCCGCTGCTGCTGCTCACCAATGGCCTGGAGCACTATTGCTGGCGCGTCGATTTTGAGCAGCGCACCAACGAGCGGCTGAGCGAAGTGCCCCCTTACGTAGTGGCAGGGTAGGGGCCAGCATCTGGCAACTAGTGTTGAAGCAACTTCTGTAAATTAGAGGAAGGCAGGAATAGAGACGCGGAAGATATTTTTATGCCGCAACAGAGTTGCATTGTAAAATGCCTGCCTACCTTTGTGGTTCATCTAGTTTTCATGCGTTGCTGCTAACACGAGCTTGCCGTCATCAACTAGTAGCCTGGTGGCTGCTGCTGTTGCTCGGGCGTATTCTAACGCCAGAGACGGCTGTGCTGAGCCTGCACGCGCACAAGCATACTACCGTCGAGCCGGCTCGGGCAGTGGCAGGCCAGGGTAGCGCCAAGGCCTTGTTAACGTCTCAGCACCAGCATTGTGCGGTGGAGCATTTTTATAATGCGCCTCTTCAGCGTGTAGCTGCGTTGCGCATAGTAGCACCGTGGCGCGCACCGGCCTACCGTTGCTATCGGCCGTTGGCTGCTGTACATCGCGTCTCTTATACTGGATGCCGACCTGCCTTACGTGGGCCGCCAGTGGGGTAGTCTTGTTTCGGTAGCAAGCTGACTTATTCTGCCGAACTACTACCGTGTTTCTGTACTGGTTGTCTTTCGGGCTCTACGCCGGTTTCGGGCTACCTTTTTAAGTGCAACATACCTTCATCTTATCGTGTGTGGGTAGCGTTTGCACGTAGCCCACTAGGCCCGAAGAAGGGTAGCATGCCTATTCTCAATTGCCATTCGGGCGCCTTTGTAAGGTTGCAATGCGCTAGCGGTTGCCGCGCCTAGTCTCGCGTTGCGAGCCATCCCTTCAACTTCTTCTCTCAACTGCCACTTCCTAGTGGCCGGCCTGGGCGTACGCCATAGGTTTCACAGCACTTTTATGCGACAACTCTTATTCGCTTTTTTCTGGTTGATGCCACTGTTGACCTTCGCGCAACAGCAAGGACAGATTACAGGGCGCATTCTCAGCGCTGATAATAAGCCCATTGAGGGCGTATCAGTAGTAGAAACCACGGGGCGCTTTTCTGCCCTCACCGATGTGCAGGGCCGCTTTACGCTCGATCAGCTGCCGCTGGAGCAAATCACGCTCGTCACGCGCACCCTCAACTTCAGCGAGGAGCGCCGCACGGTGCTGCTCACGGCCGAGGCACCCCGTGCCACCGTCGAAATACGGCTGAACGCCAGCTCCAACGCCTTGCAGGAGGTAGAAGTACTGGGCCGCAAAGAGACTACCTATAAGAGCGACTACAGCTTTGTGGGCACGCGCACGGCCACGGCACTCATTGATGTGCCGCAGTCGATTTCAACCGTGACCAAGGAGCTGATGGAGGACCGGCAGGTATTTCGCCTTACTGATGTGGTGCGCAACGTGGCCGGCGTGGCGCAGTACTCGCACTATGACGACTTTACCGTGCGCGGCTTTCGCAACGGCTACGAAAGTGGCTTCCGGCTGCTGAACGGCCTGCGCTCGGGTTTCAGCTACGGTAACTCGTTTACGCAAGCGCCACTCACGGTGAACCTGGAGCGGGTGGAGGTGCTGAAAGGCCCCGGCGCGGCGCTGTTTGGCGATATCAACCCCGGCGGCACCATTAATATGGTCACGAAAAAGCCGCTGGCCGAAGCTCGCAAAGCCGTTACGTTTTCCACGGGCAGCTTTAATACCACCCGCGCCACGGCCGACTTCACGGGGCCGCTCAACGAGCAGAAGAACGTGCTCTACCGCTTCAACGCGGGCTACGAAAAGACCAACACCTTCCGCGACGTGAACGACACGAAGTCGCTGATGATAGCGCCCACGGTGACCTTTCTGGTGTCGGACAAAACCACGCTGAACGCCGAGCTGGTCTACACCCATATTGATGGCTACCTCGACCGCGGCCTACCCATCCGGGCCAACGACTTGTACGCGACGTCGCGCTCCTTGACGCTGAGCCAGCCCAGCGACTACTTCCGCACCAACACCTATTACCTGAACGCCTCGCTCACCCACAAATTCACGGATTGGCTGACGCTGAGCGCGTCCTACCTCGACTTCACCTACAACGAGAACCTGAGCGAGCACCGCACCCTGAACAGCTTTGCCGATGCGCCCGCCAACACAGTTGTGAACCTGCGCTACTTCGACCGCCGCGCCGAGGAGTACACCAAAAACCTCTCGACCTACTTCTCGCTGAACCGCAACACTGGCCCAATTGCCCACAAAGTGGTAGTAGGCGCCGATTACATCCGGTTCAACACCGACAAGCAAAGCACCATGTTTGAGGCTCGGCAGAAGCTGGTGAACGGTGTTGCCACTCCGCTGACCTTCGATTTGAAGAGCCCGCTGTACGAAATTCAGGACCCGACCAAGTACATCCGCCGGCCCTTGCCGCAGTTCTTCGTCGACTACATCAACTCGGTGTACCACACGGTGGGCATCTACGCCCAAGACCAGCTGGAAGTGACGCCGCGTCTGGGCCTGCTGTTGGGTGTGCGCTACGAGCTGTTTGCCGACGAGCGCGACTACCCCGACGGCTCTACCACTGTTCCGCAGCGTCGCTTGCTACCCCGCGCCGGCCTGACCTACTCCCTGCTCGATAACCTGAACTACTTCGCCAGCTACAGCTCCGGTTTCCGGCCGTTGAAGCCCGAATATATCCGGTTCCCGGAGCGCTACGGCCGCAGCTCGGCTTTCAGCCCCGAAACCAGCTACCAAGTAGAAACTGGTTTGAAGGGCGAGTTCTTCAATAAGGCGCTGTTTGGTACGGTGGCGGTATATCAGATTGAGAAGCGTAACCAACTGGTAGCCACCAACGGCCTCACGGCCGAAGGCGGGCAGGTGTACCGCCAAAACGGAATAGCCCGCTCGCGTGGCGCAGAGGTAGAGTTAACCGGCAACGTGCTGCCGAACCTCAGTCTAAACCTAAACTACGCCTTCAACCGCACGGAAGTGCTGGATGCCGATTTGCAGGCCGAAGACGGGCAGCCGCTCGCCAATGCACCCAAGCACATGGGCGGCCTGTGGGCAAAATACGTCTTCACAGTGCCAGGCTTGCGTGGCTTTGGGGTAGGGATAGGCGGCAACTACGTGGGCAACCGCCGCAGCGAAAACCAGGTGAAAGCAGTGGGTACAGGCGAGGAATACTGGGCGCAGTGGCCTAGCTACACCGTGGCCGATGTGGCGCTGTTCTACACCATCAACCGCTTCAACTTCCATGTGAACATGAACAACGTGTTCGACAAATACTACTTCGTGGGCGGCTACGATTTCTTCCGCACCAGTCCCGGTGCCCCCCGCAATTTCATGGCAACGCTGGGGTATACTTTCTAGAAGCTAGCTCCCCTCCTTTTTTAAGGAGGGGGTAGGGGGTGGTAAAACTTGTCAGAACGATGCTAAATCTAGCTCTTTAACTCTAGCCGGAGCCATCCCAACCCCTCAGAAAGGGAGGGGAGCTAATGCTAAACCACAAACAACACATGACCTACATCCTCGAAGCCAAAGACCTACGCAAGCAGTACCCCGATAAGCTGGCGTTGCGTGGCCTGAACTTACAGATTGAAGCCGGCGAAGTGTTCTGCCTCCTGGGCCAGAACGGCGCTGGCAAGAGCACGACCATTAACCTGTTTCTGGGTTTCATTGAGCCAACGGCCGGGGCGGCCTACCTGAATGGGTTGGAGGTGGCCGCCAACCCGCTCAAGATCAAGCAGCACTTGGCCTACATTCCCGAAAACGTGATGCTCTACCCACACCTCACGGGGCTGGAGAATCTGTCGTTGTTCAGTAGCCTAGCGGGTTTCTCCTACAAAGAGAAGGAGTTACTGGCCTACCTAGACCAAGCCGGACTACCCGTCGAGGCCGTGCAGCGGCGCGTGGGCACCTACTCCAAAGGCATGCGCCAAAAGGTAGGCATTGCCATTGCCGTGGCCAAGCACGCCAAAGTGCTGCTGCTCGACGAGCCTACCTCGGGCCTCGACCCCAAGGCCAGCAACGAGTTTTCGGAACTACTGCGCCAGCTGAGCCAGCAAGGCACGGCCGTGTTCATGGCCACGCACGACATCTTCCGAGCCAAGGAGGTAGGCACGCGAGTAGGCATTATGCGCGAAGGCGAGCTGGTGGACGTGCGCCCCACCGCCGCGCTGAACGCCAACGAGTTGGAGCAGCTCTACCTCACCTACATGCAGTAGTCGCCTGCCGGTCCGACGCCGCAGGCGTCCGAACGGTCGTCGTTTGCTGGCATCCGTGCCGCTTGCACCAAGCGTCTGCAACATCAGCACGAAGCCCTACAAGACAACCGTTCGGACGCCTGCGGCATCGGACCGGCGGGACCCGTGAGACAGTTCGCACCAAAACAAACAGACAGTTCTAGTTCTAGCCCATGATACAGAGCATTGCCCAAAAAGAATTCGTGAGCACCCTGCGCGACCGGCGTTTTGTGGTGCTGAGCGTGTTGCTGCTGGCCCTGCTGCTGGCGGCCACGCTGGTAGGTAGGGCCAGCTACCGCACCCTGCAACAGGAGCGCATGGTGGCACAGCAAACCGTTAACGAACAGTTTCACCACCAGCCCAACCGCCACCCGCACCGGGTGGCGCACTACGGCTCGTTTGCCTTCCGGCCGCGCTCGGGGCTAAGCTTTCTGGATGCGGGGCTGGACTCGTTCACTGGCGCGTCGGTGTTTCTGGAGGCGCACCAGCAGAACAGCGTCAACTTCAGTCAGGCCCAGCAGTCGGGCTCTCTGATTCGGTTTGGGGAGCTGACGGTGGCGTTTGTGCTGCAAGTGCTGGTGCCGCTGCTCATTGTTTTCCTGTGTTTCAGCGCTTTCACGGAGGAACGCGAGACGGGTACGCTCAAGCTACTTGTTAGTCAGGGCGTGCCGCTACGGCAAGTGGCGTGGGGGAAGATTTTGGGTTACGGCCGCGCCGTGGCATTGGTGGTAGGGCCAGCCCTTGCGCTGGCTGCGTGGCTGCTGTTTGGGGAAGAGTCGTTTGCCCACACCACCGATGTATGGGTGCGGCTGGCCTTGTTTGTGATAAGCTACGCGGTGTATTTCTTCCTGTGGATAGTGGGCGCTGTGGTGGTGTCGGCACGGCAGCGGCACGGACGCTCGGCGCTGGTGCTGCTGCTGGGTTGCTGGATGCTGGGCTGCATCATTCTCCCCAAAGCCACGGCCAACCTGGGCGCTACCTTGTTCCCCACCATCACCAAAGCCCAAATGGACGCCGACGTGCACGAAATGGCCCAAAAAGGCATCAACGGCCACGATCCGCAGGACCAGCGCACGGCCGCCCTCAAAGCCAATCTGCTAAAACAATATGGCGTCGATTCCGAGGAGAAATTGCCCGTGAGCGTGGGCGGCCTGGTAATGGCCGAAAGCGAGGCCTACACCAGCAAGGTGTACCAGCAGCATTTTGCCGACCTCACCCGCACCTACGAGCGTCAAAACGCTATTTCCAACTGGGCCGGGCTATTGAATCCCTACCAAGCCATCCGGCCGCTGTCGATGGGCCTGGCGGGCTCTGACTTTGCCCACTACGTGCACTTTCAGCAGGCCGCCGAAAGCTACCGCTACCAGCTGGTGCAGCGCCTCAACCGCTTGCAGGCTGGCATGGGCTACGGCGATAAAGAGCGCAAGCTGGATGCCGCCACCTGGCGGGCCATTCCCACCTTCGCCTACCAGGCGCCGCCCGTGGGCTGGGCGTTGGGCTACCTGCTGCTGCCCGCGCTGGCCTTGCTGCTGTGGGCTGTGGGGTTGAGCTGGCTCGGGCTGAAAGTAATTGATAAAACCCCTGTTGTGTAGGCTGATGAAGATTTTCTGGATTTTAGTACAATACGAATGGCGGCACTTTAAAGCCGCCAAAGGGCTTGTGGTGCTCACGGGCCTAGTGTTGCTGGTGGGGCTCTACGGCATCTACTACGGCACCACCGAAATAAACCGGCAGCGCCAGCACCTGGCTGAGCTGCCTACCCTAGCCCACCACAACGTGGAGGAACTGAAAGTTAAATTCCCGAAGCCTGCCGATGCCGGCGAAATTGGGTACTACCACACCACCTTTGCCGTGCACCACCCGCTAAACTGGGCAAGCCTCTCGCTGGGCCAGCGCGATGTGAACCCTTCTTACGTGAAGCTGCGGCTGTTGGGCCTGCAAGGTCAGCTCTACGCCGCCGAAAACGTGAACCCCACCAAAATGCTCAGCGGCAACTTCGACTTGGCGTTTGTGCTGGTTTACCTGTTTCCGTTGCTGATTATCGCCTTGTGTTTTAATCTGTTGTCGAGTGAGCGGGAGCAGGGGATCCTGCCGCTACTGCTGGCGCAGCCGGTTTCGGCGGGCGTGGTGGTAGGGGCCAAGCTCACGTTTCGGTTGGGGCTGGTGCTCGGGCTAGCGTGGGGGCTGTCGGGGCTGGGCATGCTGTGGGCACAAGTGCCGCTGGATGGTAGGGTAGGGGTATGGCTGGCTTTGGTGATGCTGTATTGCCTGTTTTGGTTTGGGGTGGCGCTGGTGGTAACGGCGTGGCAGCGGCCGTCGGCCTTTAATGCGGTGGCGCTGGTGGGCGTGTGGCTGTTGCTGCTAGTGCTGGTGCCGGGCCTGCTGAACGTGTACGTAGCCGCGAAGCGCCCTGTGCCCCAGGGCATCGAACTGACGGTGAAGCAGCGCGAGGAAATCCACGGCGGCTGGGACAAGCCCAAGGCTGAAACGATGCAGCGTTTCTTCGCACTCTACCCCCAATGGCGCGACACGGCTACTATTCGGGAGCGGTTTGTGTGGCGTTGGTACTACGCCTTCCAGCACCTCGGCGACGTGTCGGTGCAGCCCCTGGCAGCCGCCTACACCACCGGCCTGCGTCAGCGCTACGAGCTGGTCGAAAAGCTCAACTGGCTCTCGCCGGCCATCAACGTGCAAACCAGCCTTAACGCCCTGGCCGGTTCCGACCTGCCTACCCACCTGGCGTTTCAGCAAAGCGCGGTGCGTTATCACGACGCGCTACGCACCTATTACTACCCTTTCATATTCAACAAAACCCCCTTCACCCACACCGACTACGCCGGCGAGCCTACCCACACGTTCACTAGCACCTCCGAAACCCCTACGGCCGTGCAGGGGCTGTGGAAGCTATTGATTAGCACGGGGGTAGTAGGAGCCGTGGGGTTGCTACTGTTCCGGGCGCGGCCCGTGGCCCCGCGCTAAGCTCTACGTGTTGGTCGGACGCCACAGGTGTTCGACCAACACGTAGAGCTTACCTCATAGTATGCTCACCCGAACGCTTTTTTTTACTGGCTTGCATGACCGTGTTTTTCAACGCTGATGCTGCGCCGGTAAAGCCCTTCGTCTTCCAAAACCAAATTATTAAACCAGCTCGAAGCTATCTATCTACTACCTTTTACAGATGATAAGGACAGCACGATGATACCGGTAAGCGTATTTTATGGCACCAAAAAGGGGCCTATAGTGGGCATCATAGACGGCGTACACGGCTACGAATACCCGCCCATCGTGGCCGCCCAGCAGTTTGTTCGCTGGACCCTACCCAGCTGAGCGGCACCGTTATTCAGCACGCCGCCAGTCAGCAAAGGTCAAAAGTTGTTCAGCATCGGGCACGTAGAGTAGTCTTAGCCAGCGATGGAGCTGGTTGGAACAAATTGGCTTACCACCTGCGCTAATTGCTCGGGATGTTGCGTGCCGAGCAAGAACTTTTCTCCGCTCTTTTTGTGCAGCAGCAGGCCGGTCTTGCCTTTTGCATTGTATACCGTGCCGTAGGTAGGGGAGGCTCTGATGCCATACCCTACAAACCCGTACCGGATGATCTCAGCCTTCTGAATGTCAGCCCAGGTTAGTTGCGTGCTGGTTAGCGGAGTGTAGCGCAACTGGATTCCTTGCGCGTTGACGTTCGTGCGGAGGGTGAGGGAATAAAAAAAGGCGACGATGGCTGCTAGAAAGACAGAGGAAACCAGCAACCCGGTATTCGACATAGGATGGTTGCCGAAAGGCTGGCCTAGAATAACTTGCTGCGTAATGCCCCACACCCAAATACCCACAACCCCCGCCAGTAGGAGCCACAACCACCACTGGGTCATTTTTTGCGTTTCCTGGAACTCCACCATGGCGTAAAATTCTACGTGAGACTCTATTATAATGTATCGTTCTCTCTAATTGGTGCAGCCTAGATAGTGTTTTTTAAGGATGTATTCAAATGATATGCAAGAACTTATAGGATTCGGATATTGGCGTAGCTTGTTTGAACCTGCCTTGCCTGATCCGGCCCGGTTTGTAGATGAGCAGTGGGATGCTAAGACGCGTCAAGCTGTGGTCCTATACTTAAAACAGGGGTATCCTCTATCAGCATGGATGGGCTACAGTTGGTGTCGCTTTCGGTGCGGAATAGCTAATAATCAGTTGGGCAGCTGTGACTTGACGGATGGCACCTACTGTTGGCCTGAAGGTTTGGTGCACTACCTCGAGTGTCATGCCGTGCGTCTTCCCGATGCCGTGGTGCAGCATATACTAGCCCAGCCAACCTTTCCTCACCACAGGGCGTCGCAGACGCCGGAAGTAACTCCCGTATCAACAGTCTGGTGGGCCAAGCAGGCAGGATGGAACTCTCAGGCTAGCAGCTTTTTCGGGGAAAGCGAGGAGATTGAGCGAGAATACTTGCGACTACTTAAATAGAGAGAGGTAGAGTGCAATTACGCTTCTGAGGCAGAAGGAGAATCTTGGAAGCAAATGACAAGTTATTTACATAGTAGGAAAAGATGCTGATATAGATAGGATTCGTATAGAGTAGGTATAAAATAGAATAATTATAAGTATATGGGGAGATAATTGTTTAACAGAATGTTGTCCGATTTTTAAGCCGCTTATGTTAATATTATTATATCACCAATTTTTTGTGCAAAATTTCAACATTTAACAATTTGGTGATGATTGGATCCTACTGGGCATCGTAGCTTTGTGCGTTGTTTTGTGCCCCTGCTGGTAGGGGGCTGTTTTGGATCCTTTTATCTACTTCATGCCAACACCTTTACGCTTGGGTAGCCGCACCGCTTGGCTGCTCTGCCTGTCTTATTTTGCCCTCTCGGTACCGCGTGTGCTGGGGCAAACCACGCCCACAGGCGCGACGCAGGAAACCTTCGATACGGGCACAAAACCCGCCTACCCGGCCGGAGAAGTGACCTTCCCCTCCGGTACCTGGCTGCTCACCGACGCCGTAGTAGGCGCCGCCGAAGCCGACCACAAGAACGGTGCGCAGGCCGTACGCCTCCAACAGGCGGGGCGCCTGACCATGCAGTTCTTCCTACCCAACGGCGCTGCGACCATCACGGTGCAGCACGCCCTCTACGGCACCGATGCCAGCAGCAGCTGGGAGCTGTGGGCGCAGCCCCAAACCGCTTGCAATTGCGACAAATGGACTAAGGTAGGCAGCACGGTATTCACCACCAGCAGCACGCTGCAGGCCGCTGCCTTCACGGCCAATATTCCGGGTGCTGTCAAGTTTGAGATTCGCAAGACCTCAGGCGGCGCGGCACGGCTGAACATCGACGATTTTGCGGTGACGCCTTTTGGTGCTACGCTGCCGTCGGTAGACAACTCCCACTTGGCGCTGGGCAACCCCAGCGGGGCTACCGCCGACCCAAGCTACCCCAACAACTACCTGCTCGACAAGCCACAGTACGCCGTGTCGTATAGCCGCGACCGGGGCACGCCCAACTGGGTGAGCTGGCACCTCGACGCCTCGGACCGCGGCAGCGTGGGCCGGCAGGATAACTTCCGCAACGACACCAGCCTGCCCGATGGTTGGTACCAGGTGCAGTCGAGTAGCTACACGGGCTCGGGCTTTGATAGGGGGCACAACTGCCCCTCCGCCGACCGTACCTCTACGCGGGAAAACAACTCGGCCACGTTCCTGATGACGAACATGATTCCGCAGGCGCCCAACAACAACCAGAAAACTTGGGCCAACCTAGAAAACTACGGCCGCACCTTATTGCCTGACAACGAGGTGTATATCATTATGGGTAGCTATGGCGTGGGCGGCTCGGGCAGCAACGGCGGCACTACCACCACCATCGACCAGGGCCGCGTAACGGTGCCCAACCGCGTGTGGAAGGTGCTGGTGATTTTGCCGGTCGGCGACAACGACGCGGCTCGCGTCACGGCCGGCACCCGCATCATCGCCATCGACACGCCCAATATCAACTCGCTCAGCGAGCAGTGGGGCGACTACCGCACCTCCGTGGATGCCATTGAGGCCGCCACGGGCCTGGACCTGCTCTCGGCCCTACCCCTGGAAGTGCAGGCCGTGGTGGAAGCGAAAGTAGACAACGGCCCGACTAATTAACCTTTGATTTCTCACGGTTTGTCGCGGCCCCGCCGCTTTTCTATGGATACACGTTTTACTCTTTCCTCTTTCCGGCGACCTGCGCAGCACCTACTGGGGCGCGCCCGTACGCTGCTGGCGCTTACGGCGCTAGGTAGTTTGGCTCTGCCGGCACAGGCCCAGCTACCCCTCACCGGCACCGCTACCACCGTTGATTTCAACGAGTTGGGCACCACGGCGGCCGGTGTGCTGCCGGCCGGCTTCACTTTCTCGGCCGAAGCCGCGCCTTCCTACACCAGCGCCAACAACTATACAGCCTTCACGCAGGCTGCCAACGGCAATAACTTCACGGCGGGTGGCACCTACAATTTCGGGGCAGCCGCGTCTTCACCGGACCGCGCCATTGGCTTTCTGGCCAGTGGTAGCTATACGGTGCCGCGCCATGTGCTGTTGGCCGTGCAAAACACGTCTGGCGCTACCATTCAGGACCTGGCGGTGGAATTTGCGGTGGAGAAGTATCGCACCAACACTCGCGCGTTTGAATGGCAGTTCTTTGTGAGTACTGATGGCGTGACCTGGGAGGCGCAACCCGCGGCTACCGAGAGCTTGCCGGCGGGTGCCAACGCCTACCACTACCCACCTGTTTCGGCCACCAAACAGCTGACGCTCACGGGCCTCAACCTGCCTGCCAATGCTACCTACTACCTGCGCTGGACCTACCTGGGGGTAGGAGGGGCCACCAACGCCCAGGGTATTGGGCTGGATGATGTAGTGCTGACGCCTACCCTGGCTGGTGGCACTACCCCTACGCCCACGGCCAGCATCAGCACCACGCCCTCGGCCTACGCGGGCTCTTATTGCCTGAGTACCAGTGCTGGCAGCGCCGCGTTTGAGGTGCCCTTCACTGCTACGGGCACGTTCAGTGGCCCGTTCAAAGTGCAGTTGTCGGACGCCAATGGTGTGTTTCCGGCGAATACCACGGCTAGCATTATCGGCACAGCTACTAGCTCGCCGGTTTCGGCGGTGCTGCCGGCTGGCACGCCCAGTGGCACCGGCTACCGCATTCGGGTGGTGAACGATACGCCCGCGACGCTCGGCAACGACAACGGTACCGACCTGACGGTGACGTTGGCTTCGCCTACCAACGTCGTAACAGTAACGCCTGCGGGTAGCCAAACGCTGGCCACCACGGGCACCGGTAATCTGCTGACGGCCACTGCCGCTGCGCCTTCTACGTTCAGCTGGGAGTACGGCACTAGCCCAGCCGGCCCATTTACGCCCATTGCCGACGCTACGGGATCCTCCTACCGCGTAAGCGGCTCCGATTTTCCTGGTGTGGGTACCTATTATGTAGTAGCCAGCGCCACCACCGACTGCGGCAACGTAACTGGCCGCAGCACTCCCATCACCATCACCCTGACGGCCCCCCAGCCGGAGCTAGCCGTTTCGACTACTACCTTGGCCGACTTCGGCAGCGTAGTAGCGGGTGGTTCTTCGGCAGTTAAGTCGTTTACGGTGAGCGGTGTCGGGCTCACGGCGCCTGTTCTACTCACGCCCCCGGCGGGTGTTGAGATTCGTACGGGTAGCAATCCGTTTGCCTGCTGCACCATTTCGCTGGCGCCTACCGGCGGCACCGTGGGTAGCACCACTATCGACGTGCGCTTTGCCCCCACGGCGGCGCAGGCCTATCAGACCGCTATTCCTGTGACCAGCACGGGCCAACCTGCTCAAGCCGTAACGGTTAGCGGCACCGGCACGGCACCCGTGTATCCGGCCACGCTGAGCACTACGGCCGTATCGGCTGTGGCGACTACCAGCGCCACCACCGGGGGCACTATCGCTAATGATGGCGGCAGCCCTGTAACGGCCCGCGGCATCGTGTGGGGTACGGAGGCGAATCCTACCCTAGGCACCAACCGCACGGTAGATAGCACCAGCGCCAGCTCTTTCACAAGCAAGCTGATTGACCTGTTGCCCGGTACCACATACTATGTGCGCGCCTACGCCACTACGGCTGTAAGCACGGCCTATGGAGAAGAATTTACCTTCACCACCGCCACCGTGGCGCTGGCCGCCGAGCCTACCGTGCAGCCCACGCTTACGGCCACGCAGGTAACCAGCACATCCATACAGTTGCACTTAGCAGGTGGCGACGGTGCCAAACGCTTGGTGCTGGTGCGCCAGGGTAGCGCCGTAAGTGCGCTGCCCGTAGATGCTACCACCTACACTGCCAACGCAGCCTTCGGGCAGGGTAGCCAAGTGGGCACCGGCAACTACGTAGTGTACAGCGGCAGCGCCGATAGCGTGCTGGTTACTGATCTGCGTCCCGCCACGGCCTACACGTTTGCCGTGGTAGCGTTCAACGACAACAACACGCCTTTCGCAGAGAACTACCTGACCACGGCGCCCGGTACTTTGGAGCAGACCACGCCGGCCGCCCCAGCGCAGCTACTGCTAGTAGAAAACTTCGAATACCCTGCGGGCACGCTGCTGACTGACAACAACTGGACCGCCCACAGCGGCGCAGGCTCCCGCGCCCTCACCGTGGTAACGCCCAGCCTGAGTTACCCTGGCTACGACGCCAGCAACATCGGCAACGCCACGGCCCTGACGGGTAGCGGCGAAGACGTGAACCGGCCGTTTGCGCCGGTGTATGCCCGCACGCCGGTGTATGCGTCGTTTTTGGTGAACGTGAGCAATGCTACTACCACCGGCGACTACTTCCTGCACTTGGGTCCTGCCAACCTGGGCTCCACCTTCCGGCCGCGGGTGTTTGTACGCCGTACGAGCACGGGTAAGCTGCAATTCGGCATCAGCGGCAGCGGTGCGGCTACCTATACCACTACGGAGTATGAGCTGAACACCACGTATCAACTGGTAGTGAAGTATGTGTTCGACGAAAGCGGCAACGTGAGCCAGCTATTCATCAATCCGGACGCCGCCGCCGAGCCGGCCACCGCCACTATCAGCGTCAGTGAAGCCGGTAACTCTTCGCCCTCCGATATCGGCACGCTGGCCCTGCGCCAGGGCTCCAGCTCCCCGGCGCTGGTTATCGACGGCATCCGGGTAGGCACCACCTACCGAACCGTGCAAACCGGCATCACCTGCGAAACGCCCCAGCCAGCCTTTACGGCTACTACTGCTTGCGCTGGCACGGCCACGGCCTTCACCAACACCTCTACGGTGGTGGAAGGCAATGCTACGTTCGCTTGGGATGTGGATGGCGACGGCAAAACCGACTACACCACCAAAGGCGGCTTCACGCACACCTACGCCGCGGCCGGCACCTACCAGGCCACGCTGACGATTACGCAGGGTACGTGCGCTGACACCTACACGCAGGCCGTAACGGTGAATGCACCGCCCGTAGTAACCGTGCCTACCCTAGCACCTGTAGCGGCCGCGTATGGCCAGACAGGCGCCTCCGTAGCATTTGCCGCTACAGTTACAGGTAGTCCGGCTCCTGAGCTGACGTACTCTATTGTGCAGAACGGCACCGTAACGCCGATTACTTCGCCCTACATCTTCCCGGTGGGCACTACCACCGTGACGGCTACCGCTACCAATAGCTGCGCCACGGTAAGCCAGCCGTTTACGGTGACGGTGCAAGCCACGGCTGCCAGCCTGAGCGTGCTGCATCAGGATGCCGACCGCCAGCTCACCAACAACACCATCAAGCCCTACCTGCAACTGCGCAACGAGAGCAGCGCGGCTATTCCTTACCAGCAGCTGACGGTGCGCTACTGGCTGACGGCCGAAGATTACGCCACCTTACAAGGTGCCGTGGACTACGCCCAACTGGGAACGAATAACGTGCAATTGCGCTACGTGCCGCTCGCAGAGCCGCGTCAGGGGGCGTTTGGTTACATGGAATACAGCTTCTCGGCCGCGGCGGGCAACCTGGCTGCCGGTGCCAACTCTGGCCCCATCCAAGCACGCTTCTACAAGCAGAACTGGACCAGCTTCAACGAAGCCGATGATTATTCTTACGCCAGCAACAGCACTTACACCAAGAATGCACGCATCACGGTGTACCGCAACGGGCTGCTGGTAGGGGGCGTTGAGCCGGCTCCGGTAGCGGCCTCCCGCAACCTGCGCGTGTACGTGCAGAACACGTCTTCTTCTACTACGTCGAATACCATCAGCACTACCCTGCAACTGCGCAACGAGGGCAACACGCCTGTCACCTACCAGGACCTGACGGTGCGCTACTGGCTAAGCCCCGAGGGCACGGCCGCCTTGCTCTCTGCCGTAGATTACGCTCAACTGGGCAACAACAATGTGCGGATTGTAACGGGCCGCTCGGGCACGCAAACCTACGCCGAGGTGCGCTTCAGCGCCGCGCTGGGCACGTTTGGGCCGCTCAGCAGCACGGGCAACATTCAGTACCGCCTCTACAAGCAGGACTGGTCGGTCTTCCAACAGGCCAACGACTATTCCTACCAAGCCAAGGGCAACACCCTGCTGGAGAATGCCCGTGTGACGGTATACCTGCAAGGCCAGCTAGTGTACGGCACCGAGCCGGCCGGCACGCTAGCTGCTTCCGCTACCAGCACCTCGCTGACGTTGGTTGAAGAGGGTAACACCAGCGCCGCCGTGACCCTGCGCAGCTACCCCAACCCCTTCGCCGACCAAACGCAGCTGACCTTCACGCTAGCTCAGGATCAAGCTTACACGCTGGCCATCTACGACGTGAGCGGCCGCTTGATGCAGCAGCTACCCACCGGCACGGCCACGGCAGGGCAGCCGGTGCAGGTAACCTGGCAGCCCGCTGGCCTACCCGCCGGCGTCTACCTGGCCCGCCTGACCACGGCCAGCGGCATACAGCAAGTGAAGCTCGTGCTCCGCTAAGCTGCTCTGTACGGAAAGAGTAATAAGAAAAGCCCCCACCGGCGTAAGCTGGTGGGGGCTTTTTGTTGGTGCTATGATATTTGGATACTACCAGAAAAGCGGCTTTTGCAGTAGTTCAGAGCGAGATGCTTCGACAAGCTTAGCAGGGCGTTCTTTTGATGTAATGTTCATACCCTGATAGTATTACTCAAGTCAAAAAACTCCCTTGATACAGCATTATTTATACAACGTGTTATCTACCAATCCATTCACGTAAAACTGCACGCAGGCCTTTAACTCGTCTCCATACTGTCGCAACTTCTGCGGGTCAGGGTTAGGCAGAGGAGTAGCCGGGATGAAGTGCGTGCGGTAGGGGTAGAGGCGCACTTGATTATCGGCCGTTAGCTCCGTCACAAAATCAGTGTGAACCAAAAAGTAGCTGCCGCCGCTCAGAAATACGGCGCGGCCTGAGGTGTCCTGGTCGAACACGGAGTAGCCGAAGGGTAGGAGGGGGACGCCTGCGCCGCGGTGGAGGTAGTCGAGCACAGTGGCGGGCACGTCGGCTTGCTGGGTGATGCGGTGCGTGTCGGCCGGGGGTAGGGCGTGGCTAGAATGGAACAGCAATAGCGGCGTTTTGTAAGCGCCCAGCGTATTCTGGTAGCCCCGTTGGTCCGATTGAGACGTATGGTCGGCCAGCAGGATAAACAGCGTATTTTGATACCACGGCTGCCGGGCCGCTGCTTTGAAAAATTGCCGTAGCGCAAAATCGGTGTAGGCGATGGTGCGATGAATGGGCTGTGTGCCTTTGGGAAAGCGTTTTTCGTAACCGGCCGGTAACCCAAATGGCTCGTGCGAGCTGAGCGTGAACAGCAAGCTGAAAAACGGCTGCTGCTGTTGCCCCAGCTGCCGAGCAAAATACTGAAGGTAGGGCTCATCGAAAATACCCCAGTGACCGTCGAAATCGGGGCTTTGGGTGGCGTTGGGATATTCTTCCAAGCCCAGATAGCGCTGCATACCAGCGGCCCCAGCAAAGGTATTGAAGCCCATCGTGCCATTCTGCGCACCGTGATACATGCTGGTGCTGTAGCCCTGACGGGTCAGAATTTCGCCCAAGCCGTGCAGCTCATCGGTCTGGAAGTTGGAGGTGATAAACGGGCTTTCCAGCAACGACGGCAGCCCCGCCAGCGTGGCCGGCAATGCCTCAATAGAGCGCCGCCCGTTGGCGTAATGCTCCCGAAAAAACAGCCCTTGGGTAGCCAGCGAATCGAAAAATGGCGTGTAGCCGTGGCCGTTGTTTTCGACCCCTACATACTCCGAAGCGAAGCTTTCCAGCAACAGCACTACCACATTATCCGGACGCGGGGGTAGGGTAGGGGCTGGTAACGGACGCGCCGCCAGCGCCTGCCGTAAAGCGGTATCGGAGGCGAAGTATTGCCGGTGGTCGATGCTCTGGTAGCCTAGGCTCTTGATGAAGGTGAAGGTGCTGTTGAGCGCCAAATGGCCCAGCACGGCCGGCTGTTGCACAAAGGCCGCGCCGGTGCGCAAGGGTTTCAGCTGCAACCCACCCCGGATGCCCAATACAATCAACCCAATCAACACCACGAGTTGCGCCGCCCAACTGCCATAGCGCTGGGCCGGGCGTTGCGTACGCTGACGCGTTTGTTCGGCCTGCACGGTTCGCTGGGTAGGCATGGGGTACCACCACCACAACAGAGCCAACAACCCCAGCAAGGGGAGCAGCAAATACCAGTACTGCTCTACCAGCTGCCCCGCCTGCCGGCGCACATCGTCGCCGATGGTCGTCAGCTCATTGGAAGTACGTCGGCCAATAAACTTAAAATACTCAGCATCAATAATATTGAGTGTGATGCCCAACGTGTTCAGCAGCACATACAGCACGCGCAGCAGCCGTTGCCACCCGCGCCCATACGCCGGCACCACCGACAGCACCACCCACGGCAGGTTCAGCAGCAGCAAAGCCGCTATATCGAACCGGAAGCCGTGCCAGAAGGCCAGCAGCACTTGCCCGGTAGCAGCCTCCTGAAACGTGGTGTGGTTGGCCCAATAAAAGCCGAGGCGCAGCAGCAGGTATACCGCCAGCAGCAGCGAAAAACGACGCAGCAGCAGCCGAAGCGCAAGCGTAGGCATAGGCAGCGGCTAATGGTCGGAAGATGGCGAAATGCGCAGGGCCTGCCCATCGGGGAGGTTGCGAATCTGACGGTAGAAATCGGCTAGGAAAGCCAGACGCTCGGCCGTGGGCTGGGGGCGCAGCGTGCGCTGCTGGTTGGGTGCCTCCACGCACTGCGGCGGCTGAATGCTCAGCAGCTCGCCGGGGCGCAGGTGCCCGCCGCCTTTCAGGTAAGAAATCAGTATTTCCAGCCCCAGCGCCTGCTGCGGAAACTTCTCTACTCCCGCAATAAACTTCTCAAAATCAACTTGCAGGTAAGCAATTTCGCCGGTTTCGGCATCCAGGAATATCACTTCCTCACCGCGCAGCAGGAATTGGTTGCCGGCGTAATCCTCGGCAAACGGAATGTCGGTGGGGCGTACTTTTTGGTAGCGGGCGGCCAGTGCCGCCTCGCCCTCCCAGGCGTGGCGTAGCGAGTGCCACTCAGGGGCCAGGCAGCAGCCACGCAGGTGCAAGCCGCCCTGATAGGCCAGCAGGCCGTTGCACTGCAACAGGTAATTCTGCAACGCCAGGGGTAGGCGGGCAAACGTAGCGGCGTCCGATATCGGCTCGCCTTGGTAAATAACTCCTTTCATACGGTACTATATATACCTAAAATAGAACGTCATTTCGAACGCAGTGAGAAATCTCGCTCGTAGGTAACCCCAATCGTCAGGGAATTACCGGGAGCACGCGAGATTTCTCACTGCGTTCGAAATGACGTTCTAGTTGGATGACGTCCTTTCAGTTAAAAAGCAGCTTACGCTACCGGCGTCGGCATGGGCTTCAGCACCGATTCAACGCTGGCCAGGGATAGGCCCCAGGCATCGGCTACGCCTTTGTAGACTACCTCGCCGTTCACCACGTTCAGACCTTTTTGCAGGTCTTCGTTGAGTAGGCAGGCCACGCGCCAGCCCTGGTTGGCCAGTTTCACGGCGTAGGGTAGGGTAGCGTTGGTGAGAGCCAGGGTAGAGGTGTAGGGCACTGCGCCGGGCATGTTGGCTACGCAGTAGTGCACCACATCATCAATGATGAAGGTAGGGTCTTCGTGCGTGGTGGGGCGGCAGGTTTCGATGCAGCCACCCTGGTCCACGGCCACGTCTACGAGCACAGTGCCGGGCTTCATGTCCTTCAGCATGTCGCGGGTAATGAGGTGGGGCGCTTTGGCACCCGGAATCAACACGGCGCCCACAATGAGGTCGGCGGTTTTGATGGCCTCGCGGATGTTGTACTCGTTGCTGTACACCGTCGACACGTTTTTGGGCATGATGTCGTCCAGCTCACGCAAGCGGTTCAGGCTGATGTCCATCAGGGTCACTTGGGCGCCTAGGCCGGCGGCAATCTTCGCAGCCTGCGTGCCCACAATACCACCACCTAGCACGAGCACGTGCGCGGGCTTCACGCCGGGTACGCCACCCAGCAAGATGCCGCGGCCTTTCAGGGGCTTCTCCAGATACTTGGCTCCTTCCTGCGGAGCCATGCGGCCAGCTACCTCGCTCATTGGAATGAGTAGGGGTAGGGCGCGCGAGGGCAGCTCCACGGTTTCGTAGGCCAGGCACACGGCCTTGCGCTCCAGCATAGCGTGGGTCAGCTCCTCGCTGCTGGCAAAGTGGAAATACGTAAACAGTAGCTGGCCTTCCTTAATCAGCGAATATTCCTGCTGAATGGGCTCCTTTACTTTGATAATCATATCGGCCGTGGCGTACACGTCCTCAATGGTAGGCAGCATTTCGGCGCCTGCCTGCTGGTACTCAGCATCCTGAAAGCCGCTGCCCAAACCGGCCGTGGCTTGCACGTACACCGTATGGCCGTGCTTGCGCAGCTCGGCAACGCCGGCGGGCGTCAGACCTACGCGGTTTTCATTGTTTTTAATCTCTTTCGGAACGCCGATTAACATGGCTGAGAAGGAAAAAGTAGAGAAGTTGAAAAAGGAAATGCAAATATAGGTAGGGGTGAGGTGGTGAACGGATGAGTTTGGCGTTTTAGCTGCGCCACCGGCATAGTTTGCGCAAGTAGCGCCACCAGAACATCAAACTCACTAGTTCACCATCTCACTACTTAAACGGAACGCTCACGTCGCTTTCTTTCACTAGGCTGGCGGCGTTTAGGCTTTTGACTACCTCGGCTTTCAGCGTCAGTTTCAGGTCGCCGTGGGGGTCGTTGCTGGTGAGGGTGGCCTCGTCAACCATCGCGCCAAGCTTGCGCTGGGTGTAGATGATTTCCAAGGTGCCCTTCTGTCCGGGCTTGATGGGGGTAGGCGGCGTTTTGAACCCGATGCAATAGCAGCTCGATGTGATGCCGTTGAACACCAAGTCCTGCTTGCCTGTGTTCTGCACCTCGAAGCGTGCCACTGGCTGCTGCCCGGCCTCCATGCGGCCGAAGTTGTGCACCGGCTGGGCCACTACGGCCCGCGGCGCGGCCGCCAGCTCGGCCGGCGTAAGCGACTTCCGAATTTCCTCCTTGTTCAGCACGGTGCCCTTAATGGTAAGCACCGTGCTAGGCGCGGTGGTATTGGTCGTAACGGTGATGGTTTTGTTGAACACGCCCGGCCGACCGGCGCTGCTGTACATAGCTTTCACCACGCCCATTTTGCCGGGTAGGATGGGTGTGCGCGTCCACTCCGGGGTGGTGCAGCCGCAGCTGGCCTGCACGTTGCCAAGTACCAGGGGCTGATTGCCGGTATTTTTGAACTTGAACTCGTGAGTGGCTACTGTGCCCTCGGGCACTTTACCGAAATCGTGCAATTCTTCCTGAAATGTTATCACGCCCTGGGCACGGGCACCCGTGAAGCCCACAAGGCACAGCAGCAGGCTGGCAGCTAAGCGTAAGGAAATCGTCATACGTGCGTAGCAAAGAGGTAGGAAACAGGAAGAAGTCAGCAGCCCGAAATTCTCTCGGAGGTCGTAACTTAAACGGCAGGCTATCAGTTCCGGCAAAGATACGCATTGCCTGGCCTACCCCCGCACGAGCGCAGGCTACCAATTGCAACGCGCTCCTGCCCCGGCATTTTCCGTACTTTTGCGTCGCATACGTTCTTCCTTCTGATTCCTACCCGTCTCTCTTTTCTCTGTTTGTTTATGTCTACTACTCCTGAAACTGCCGACCTGCTCACCGCTACTGCTTTGCGCCGGGAAGACTTGCTGCACGATTACCGCCTGGGGTGGGAAAGTCGGCACGCCTCGTTGGCCGGGCGCAAGGAAGTATTCATGGGAAAGGCCAAGTTTGGCATTTTCGGAGATGGGAAGGAGTTGCCACAGCTGGCTATGGCCCGCGCTTTCCGGCCCGGCGACTGGCGCGCTGGCTACTACCGCGACCAAACCTTTATGCTGGCCATTGGCGAGTTGACGTTGCAGCAGTATTTCGCCCAGCTCTACGCCAACCCCGACGCCGAGGCCGACCCAGCTTCGGCGGGCCGGAGCATGGGCGGGCACTTTGGCACTCGTCTGCTCGATGAGGACGGGCAGTTCCAGAACCTGGCGACCAGCAAAAACTCCTCGGCCGATATTTCGCCCACGGCCGGCCAGATGCCGCGCCTGGTAGGGCTGGCCTACGCTTCCAAGCTGTTTCGCAACAACCCCGAACTACACCAATTCACGCAGTTTTCTAATAAGGGCAACGAGGTAGCCTTTGGCACCATCGGCAACGCCAGCACCTCGGA
>NZ_JAHWGL010000071.1 GCF_019334315.1 Hymenobacter profundi | reverse complement strand
ACTGCGTTCGAAATGACAAGCTCCCACTCCTGCCGTATCTTTGCAATCCTTTTCCTACTTCGGTTTAAAGGTTAACTTCCTTTCACCCATGCCTACCCCTTCCCCCCAGGAAGTCGAGCTGCTGCTTGCGCCCGAGCAAGCCTACGACGAGCTTACCCGCTACGAAGCCCTGCTGGCCGCTGCCGGCTTGCGCCCCGGCCAAGCCGATTTTGTGCACCTGCGCAAGCGCAGCATCGACGCCCGCGGCCGACAACCGCTAGTGCGCCTGCGCGCCGACATCTACCGCACGACACCCCCAGCCGAGTTGTTCGGACCCTGGTTTCAGTTTCCGGATGTAAGTCGCGCCCGCCGCACGGTGCTGATTGTGGGTGCTGGCCCGGCCGGACTGTTTGCGGCGTTACGGGCTATTGAGCTGGGCATCAAGCCCATTGTGGTAGAGCGCGGCAAAGACGTGCGCACCCGCCGCCGCGACCTGGCGGCTCTCAACAAGCAACAGCTCGTTAACCCCGATTCCAACTACTGCTTTGGCGAAGGCGGCGCGGGCACCTACTCCGACGGCAAGCTCTACACCCGCTCCACCAAGCGCGGCGACGTGCAGCGCATCCTGCGCCTGTTGGTGCAGCACGGCGCTACCCCCGATATTCTGGTCGATGCCCACCCCCACATCGGCACCAACAAGCTGCCGGCTGTGGTAGCCGCCTTGCGCGACTCGGTGCGGCAGGCTGGCGGCGAGGTGCGGTTTGATACGCGGGTAGACGATTTGGTGCTGACCGGCAACCACCTGCGCGGCGTCGTCACGGCCAATGGCGAGGAGCTGCTGGCCGATGCCGTGATTCTGGCTACCGGCCACTCGGCCCGCGACATTTACGAACTGCTGCACCGCCGCGGTGTGCTCGTCGAGGCCAAGCCGTTTGCCCTGGGCGTACGCGTGGAGCACCAGCAGCAGCTCATCGACCGTGCCCAGTACCGCCTCCCCGACCGTGGCCTACTGCCGGCCGCGTCCTATGCTTTGGTGCACCAGACCCAGGGCCAGGGCGGGCAGCGGGGCGTATTTTCGTTCTGCATGTGCCCCGGCGGCTTTATTGTGCCGGCCGCCACGGCCCCCGGCGAGGTGATTGTAAACGGCATGAGCCCCAGCCGCCGCGACTCGCAATATGCCAATTCCGGCATCGTGACGGCCGTGGAGCTGGAGGATATGGACGTGCGCCAGCACGGTGCGCTGGCTGGCCTGCGCCTGCAACAACAAATTGAGCAGCGCGCCTGCCAACTGGCCGGCAACACGCAGGTAGCCCCCGCCCAGCGCCTGGGCGACTTCCTGAAAGGTAAAATTTCAGCGGACCTACTAGAAACCTCCTACCAGCCTGGCCTGGTATCGGTGCCCATGGATAAGGTGTTGGGCAAAAACCTGGCGGGCCGGCTGCGGCAGGGCTTCGAGAACTTCGGGCGTAAGATTCCGGGCTATGCCACCAACGCCGCGCAGATTGTGGGGGTAGAGAGCCGCACGTCGTCGCCGGTGCGCATTCCCCGCGACCGGGACACCTTGCAGCACCCGGTGGTGCGGGGCTTGTTTCCGTGCGGCGAGGGCGCGGGCTACGCCGGCGGCATCGTATCGGCCGCCATGGACGGCGAGCGGTGCGCAGAGGCAGTTAGTGGGAGCTTAGCGCTTTAATTGGAGCAAATACCTGGCTGGTTTGGCTGTTGGAATAAGGTGTTGTTTAACCGACAACACCTTTTTGCTTTGTAGATGTTAATGAACAAATAGGATAAACCGCTGACTTCTACCTAAGCTAAGCGAAAACGACCAAGTCAGCCTTTATAGCAGGAATCAACCCCGTGAGAGTAGCTTCCTGTTTCTTGTGGCGACGTGTCGTCGCTGCTGCCTACTGCCACGCTTACTTACTACGTATAATTGCCTGTATGAAACCGAATTCCCTACCTGCTTTTTACGCTGCGTGTGCTCCAAGTTCAGAGTCAGCAGTAGGCGTCTTGCCGCCGCCCGATATGGAACAGGGGGTAGGGCATTTCAACGTATTCCCGTTGGCAGACCTTCGCGGAGCACCCCCGATGACGTTTAACCGGCGGTCCTACTACAAAATCACGCTCTGTCGGGGGCGTAGCCAAGTAGAGTGTGCCGATCAGGCTCCGCACGTCGGCAATAACACTTTGTTTCTGGTGACGCCGCGCGTACCCTATCGGTGGTTGCCGCTCACCGAGGATTTTACGGGCTATAGCTGCCTCTTCGATGACGCCTTTCTGCTACCCGCCCGCACCGGGGTGGAACTGGCAGAGCTACCCATTTTTCAGCCTGGGGCCTACCCCGTGTGGGATGTAGCCGAGGCCGATTGCGCAGTGCTTGAAGCTATTTTCGAGAAGATGGCCCGCGAACTCACGTCTGGCTACGCCTACAAGCACGACCTGTTGCGCACCTATCTCTGGGAGCTGATTCACTTGGTGCAGAAGCTACAGCCGGCCCCCGCCCCGCTAGCTACCCACAGCGCCGCCGAACGGGTAGCCACCCAATTCACGGAGCTACTGGAAGGGCAGTTTCCGCGCCAAAGCCCGCAACCACCGCTTCGCCTACGCACCGCCACGGACTATGCCGATCAATTGGCCGTGCACGTCAACCACCTTAACCGCGTGCTGAAGGAGATGACGGGCCACACGACTACTGCCCTCATCAGCCGCCGATTAACGCAGGAAGCCAAACTCTTGCTAAAGCAAACCGCCTGGAGTATTTCAGAAATTGCCGACAGCCTGGGCTTTACCGATGTGGCGCATTTTTGCACCTTTTTCAAGCGTCAGGCCAGCCAAACGCCAGGAGATTTCCGGCGCTTGGCCGTATTTGGGGTGTAGTTATCGGGCGTCAGCTTGTGTGGCGCATTTGAAATTGCGCTGCCATGTTTGAAATCTACAACAGATGGGTTGACTGACGAAGTTTGCCCCTAAGCTACTGCCCAGACCTTTGTGGGGTACTTACTCGCCTCCTTATTAAGTAGGAGGCTAAACCCACAACTGACATGGAAAACAAGAAAATTGCGCTGGTGACGGGCGGCAACAAAGGCATTGGCTTCGAAATAGTGCGGGGACTATTGCAGGCAGGCTGCCAGGTATACCTAGGAGCCCGCGAGGCCACCAAAGGTGAGCAAGCCGCAGCGGCACTGGCTGCCGAAGGCGATGTTCGCTTCCTCGAAGTAGACCTAGCCAACCAAGCAACGCTCGACGCGGCTGCGGCGCGCCTACAACGCGAGACAGGCCACCTCGACATCCTGGTGAACAACGCGGGCATTAATGTGCCCGGCGACGGCTCACCGGGCACCGCCGATGTGCGCAGCGTAGCGCAAGTGCTACAAACCAATTTTTTGGATACACTGGCCGTCACTCAAACGTTTTTGCCGCTGGTGAAGCAGGCCGCGGCGGGGCGCATCGTCAACGTGTCGAGCCCGCTGGGCTCGCTCACCATCGTGGGGCAGCACGATTGGGCCCTGCTGGGGTACTCGGCCTCAAAGGCTGCGCTGAATATGCTCACCGTGCAGTTGGCCTACGAACTACGAGCCACGGCCATCAAGGTGAATTCAGCCGCTCCCGGCTATACGGCCACCGACTTGAATGGCTTTGAGGGAACTGACACGCCCGCGCAGGGCGCGGCAGAGGCCATCCGGCTGGCCCTGTTGCCAGCCGATGGCCCCACCGGCACGGCATCCTCTTCCACTGGCGTCTTGCCTTGGTAAGGGTTTGCTGCTAAGCGGTATTGCTATGAATTTGCTTACCGCCTAGCCAACATCACCGAATCAACCTGCGTGAGCCCGAGTCGGAGGTTTTCTCCTATTTGTTTAACAACACCTTTATTTACCCGTATTCCTTGAACGTTCAGCCTAATGACCTTCAAGTAAAAATCTAATTTTCCAAGACCCCAAGACTCTATTTATGAAAAAGACCGTTGTTATCGGGGCCAGTGATAACCCCGCCCGCTATTCGTTTCGGGCCGTGAACATGCTCAAAAACCACGGCCACGAAGTGGTGCCCGTCGGCATTCGCAAAGGCCAGGTGGCCGGACTCGATATTCACACCGACCGCCCCGCCGAAGACGCCGTGGACACCGTGACGCTCTACGTAGGGCCCCATAACCAGCCCAGTTGGTACGACTACATTCTGGACCTCAAGCCTAAACGCATCATCTTCAACCCCGGCACCGAGAACGAGGAGCTGGAAAAGATGGCTCAGGCCAAGGGCATCCGGACCGAAGAAGCCTGCACGCTGGTGATGCTGTCGATAGGCAATTACTAAGCTTGCATGACAGAGACAAACGTAGCATTTGGGGTAGCACGCGTATAAATCCAGCGCTTCCCGACCTAAGGTTTCTTTCTGCCACCTCCGTAAAGAAGACGCTACCTACCCCAGCACTGTGCTGGGGTAGGTAGCGTCTTCTTTTTGACATCACATCTAAAGCAATAATGCACACGCTATTACGCCACCACCAGTCCGTACTTGGCCATGATTTCCTGCACCCGCGCTGGGTCGGGTGGGCCACCCGCTTGCAGCAGCGCGCCTAGCTCCCGGAAATACGCCGGGCCGATAAGGGCCGGGGTTAGTACGGTGAGTAGGGTAGCCGTTTCGGAGCCTACGTTGGCATGGTGGTGCACCACACCGCGCGGGATGAAGCACGAGTCGCCTGGCTCTAGCGTGCGGCTCTGGCCGGCTACCGTGGTGGTCATGCTGCCGGCTAGGCCATACACCATTTCGTCTACGTCTTGGTGGTAGTGCGGGGCGGGCACTTTCGCGCCGGGTGGCACCGAAAACTCAAACACCACCAGGCGCTGGTCGGTGTCATCGCCATCCAGCAGAAAGCGCAGCTCCAGCGCGTCTACCTGAACAATTTCCTTGGGTTCTTTCATAGCATTGTGAATAAGATACTTGTGCGCGACGTACGATGTCGTGCAGGTTGAAAAGTAGCCGCCAACGGCAGCATGCCTACCCTGCTTCGACAGCCTAATGATATCCATGATCTTTTTGCTTTTGGCAAATACTCTAAAATTTTCTTTGCCGTCAGGCAACCGTTACTCCCCATCGCCCATCTACCTTCCCAAACACGCTTGCTATCGCCCTAGACCTCTACCCCAACACCCGTGACTGACGCCGACCTCATTGCCGCTTGCCGCCAGGGCAACAGCCGCGCCCAAAAACTGCTCTACGAGCGGTTTGCGGGGCTGATGCTCTCCGTGTGCCTGCGATACCTGCGGCACCGCGAGGATGCCGAAGAAGTGATGATTGGCGGCTTTGTGAAGGTGTTTCGGGCGTTAGACCAGTACCGGCACGAGGGCTCGTTTGAGGGCTGGATCCGGCGGATTATGGTGAATGAGGCCCTGGGCCAACTGCGCCGCAAGGAGCCCCTGCACTTGGCCATCGACGACGTACCCAGCACCGCCGCCGTGACGCCCGCCACCGCCGACACCCAGCTTCAGGCCGACGACATGCTGGCCCTGCTGGCCGAGCTGCCCGCCGGCTACCGTACGGTGTTCAACCTGTACGCGCTGGAGGGCTATTCCCACCCCGAAATTGCCGAGCTGCTGGGCATTTCGGAAGGCACCAGCAAATCGCAGCTGAGTAAGGCGCGGGCCATGTTGCAGCGCCGCCTGACCGTGGCCAACGCTATGGCCATTTCTACCACCCCACCAAAAGAATACTATGCTACCGGAAGATATTGATCAACTGTTTCGGGACCGGCTCCAGGGCCACGCCCCTACCCCGCCCGACCATCTATGGGCTCAACTAGAAGAAGAGATTCAACCCGCTAAGAAGCGCCCAGCCATGTGGTTATATTCAGCCGCCGCGGTGGTAGCCCTACTACTGGCAGTGGGCCTGGGCTGGCTGCTACAAGCCCCTGGCACCACCGATATGGCGGGCCGACTGGCTACCACGGCACCCGCCGTTTCCGCTCCGAAAAAAGATTTGCCTACCCAGGCAACTGCTCCCCAGGACCTCGCATCTACCTCTTCAGAAGCCCCGGTTGCTACCGCCCCCAGTGCTTCGGCAGCGCAATCGGTGCTGTCTGCCAGCCACTCCGCGGCGGCTTCCCGCATGGTTGCGGCCACTACTACTTCTGCTCGCCCGGCGCCGGCTGCCGTGGCAACGCTTGCTACCCCCAAGGCGCGTCCGGAGCGCCTGGAAGTGGCAGCTCCGGAAGTAGCCGTGGCGGCCGTGCCGGCCACGCTGACCACCACGCAAGTGCCTACCCGCCCCATTGAGGTGGAAGTGGTGCGTGAAGTGGCAGCGCCGGTGCTGGCCGCGGCCCAAACCCCGGTTTCGGCTCCGCAGCAGCGTACCCGCCTGGGTGCCGTGCTGCGCCAGGCCCGCAATGCCGTAGTTGGCGACCCGGTAGACCTACAGCAAGTAGGCCTACCCGAAACCCTGACGGTGCAGGCCCGCGTGGCCGGCCATCAGCTCAACAAAACGATTCAACTCTAACGCTCCTACGCCATGAAACGCGTTACTTCCCTGCTAGCTGCCGCCGCGCTGCTGGCCCTGGCCGCGCCTTGCTCGGCCCGTGCTACCGACCTTTTCTCCGCTCGCTCGCTCCGCCCTACCCCCGTTCTCAACGATGATACCATCATTGTACGGCTCCCCAACCAAGCCGTGATGACGCTTTATGTGAAAAATAAAGCCCAGCTGCGCCAATTGCAGAACTACAAGCTCGACTCGCTGATGACGGTGCTGAACGGCTATATCAGCCAGGCCGAGGCAGCCGGCAAAAACTCTTCTTCGGGTGAAGTGACGACGGAGTTCTACCCTGCTAAAGACCACCCTGGCGCCGGCGTGCCCGAGCAAATCCGCATCACGGTGCGCAACGAGGATGCGCAAGGCAAGCCCCAGAAACCCACCGCCGAGCGCGTAGACGTGACCCTGGGCCGCATGGGCAACATCAGGGTAGAAGAAAACAAGGATGAGCACGGCAACGGCCACGTGTCCATCCACATCGACAACGACGGCAAGAAGGAAGTAGACCGCGACTCGTTGCGCCTGGCGCGGCGGCAGCGCGAGGCCAACCGCAGCAGCCAGAGTGCCTTCGGGATGGACTTGGGTCTGAATGCGCTGGCTAACAAAAGACTACCTGCCAGCGGCCAGCCCATAGATCTACGGCCTTTTGGTTCGCGCTACGTGAGCCTGTACTGGCGCTACGCCCAGCGCCTG
This sequence comes from Hymenobacter profundi, assembly GCF_019334315.1. GTDB lineage: Bacteria > Bacteroidota > Bacteroidia > Cytophagales > Hymenobacteraceae > Hymenobacter > Hymenobacter profundi. The sequence goes on along the minus strand of NZ_JAHWGL010000071.1, from coordinate 20,980 downwards.
GGCAGCAAAGGCTCGCCCATGTACCTGCTGCTGGGTCCCGAGTTTTCCTTCAACAACTTCATGCTCGATAATGATACCCGATTTGTATCGAACACGAGCTTGGTAAGCGGTCAACCCAATTACACAACGGTAGAGCGGGTAGGCTACAACCTGGAAAAAAGCAAGTTGGCCATGTCTAGCGTCAACCTACCCGTGATGCTGCAAGCAAATCTGCGCGACAAAGAGTACCACAAAACGTTCCGGCTGGCAGCCGGTGGCTTCGTGGGCTACCGCCTGGGTACGCACACCAAGCTGAAGTACGACCAGGATGGTGACACGCGGAAAGACAAGGACCGCGGCAGCTACAATCTGGAGGATTTCCAGTACGGGCTACAGGGCAGCATCGGCTTCCGTAAGGTAGACCTGTTTGCCAAGTACCACCTCAACCAGCTCTTCAAGGACAACCGCGGCCCCCAGGCCCAGAGCCTGAGCTTCGGCGTCTCGTTTTTCGGGATTGATTAAGGAGTAGGAAAACCTAAAAAGGCCGTCATACTGAGCGCAAGCGTAGCATGACGGCCTTTTTTCGTAACGCCTCAGTCAATTCCCTACCCCGCCCGGAAGAAATTGTCCAGCAGGATGGCTGCTGAAATGGCCACGTTTAGGCTCTCGGCTTGGCCACGCCCAGGGATGTGCAGGCGCTTGGTGAGGCACTGCTCCACAGCCGGCGTGAGACCGTGGCTTTCGCTGCCCATCACCAGCACGCCTTGGGGCTGCAACCGGAGGTGGTGCACATTATCGCCGTGCAGGTCGGCGCCGTAAACGGGCATCTCGGGGGGTAGGGAAGCGAGCCACTGGGGCAGGTCGCGCTGCCACACGGGCACGCGGGTGAACGAGCCCATGGTAGCGGCCACCGTTTTGGGGCTCCACGGGTCGGCGCAGGTATCGGAGCATACCACGCCGGGCAGGCCGTACCAGTCGGCCAGGCGGATGAGGGTGCCCAGGTTGCCGGGGTCGCGCACTTCGTCGAGCGCCAAGAGCAAGCCGGGCACTGTGGGCAAAGGCGACTCCTGGGGCAGGCGGGCTACGGCCAGCGCCGTTTGGTTGGTAGCCAACGTACCCAGGCGGGTCAGTTCCTCCGCCGATAACACCTCCACGGGTACCTGAGGCGGGAATGGCGAAATTTTTGCCGCAAACTCCGCCGTCACGAACAACCGTTCGGTCAGAAGTGTGGAACTTAGCAGCTCCAGAACGCTTTTGCCTCCTTCTACCAGAAAAGCGCCGTGCCGCAACCGGTATTTTTTTTGGTGCAGGGCGTGCACATATTTCGCTACTGCTTTTGAAACCATCGTTATTCGTTAATACGCTTGGGGCCAGCCAGCTCTGGCGGCGCCTATTGCTCGTGTGCTGGCTGCTGCTGGCCCTGGTTGGCTGCGCACCTACCAAGCTGCTGCCGCCCGGCCAGAACCTGCTGAATGAGATTGAGTTGAAGGGGGTAGACAAGGCCGACGCCGAGCGCATGCAAACGCTCTATCAGCAGCAGCCCAATTCCCGCTTTCCCATCCCAAAGCTACTCATCTATCAGCTGGGGACGAATTTTTATGATTCGACAAAGGTCCGGCGCAAGCTCAACGAGGACCTGGAGCGCTACAACCAACTCATTGCTGAGGCCCGACCCGACTCGGTGGAGGTAGCCAAGCTCACGCAGAAGCGGGAGCGGCGCAACCGCCGCTTTCAGCAGAAGCTCGAAAAGGGTAACTCCATTATGCGCATTGGCGAACCGCCGGTGGTCTACGATACGGCCCTCACGCGCCAAACGGTCACGCAGCTCGATATCTTCCTGAAATCCAAGGGCTTCTTCCGCAGCAGCGTATACGCCACCGACACGGTGGAGGACCGCCGCGTGACCGTAACCTACCACGTGCACGAGGGCCTACCCTTTCACTACACCCAGCTCGATTACACCATCCCCGACACGGCCGTGGAGCGGCGGATACTAGCTTCCCGCCCACAGTCGCTGCTACATGTGGGCGACCAGTACGACGAGGAAGTGATTGGGCAGGAGCGCACCCGGCTTGAAACGTTGCTGAAAAACGCAGGCTACTACGACTTTCGGGAGCAGTACATCACCCTGGAAGCCGATACCAGCTTTGCGCCGACCACCGTGCGCCTGCGCACCTTCGTTGCCGATCCAGCACCCGGCCAATCGCACCGCCTGTACACCATTGAGCGCGTGAGCTTTATTTCCGATGCCGGCATTGTCCGCTTCGGGGTAGCGCGCGACACTATCGTGCGCGACTCGGTGAAGTTTTTAGCCTACGAGCACAAAATTCGGCCGCGTATTTTGGATAATAAGCTGGAAGTACGTCCCGGTGACCACTACAGCCTGGCCAACACGCTGCTCACGCAGCGGCAGTTGGGTACGCTGGATATGTTCCGTTTCAACACGGTGAATTACCGCCGCCTACCCCGCCAGTCGAACACACTGGCCGACTCGGTGCGGGGCCAGCTGGCGGCCATTGTGAATGCCTCACCAGCCAAAAAATTTCAAGAAACCACTGAGTTTGGCGGCACTTACGTGAGCGGCTTGGTAGGGCCCTTTGCCAACGTGCGCCTGCGCGTGCGCAACCCGTTTGGTGGGGCCGAGGTCTTGGAATTTGGCATCCGTTCGGGCTTCGAGGGGCAGTATAACATTGCCAGTACCGACGATGAAACCAGCGGTAACCCAGATGCGGTACTCACGACCCAAATTGGCGGCAACGTGAACCTGGTGATTCCGCAGTTCATTATTCCCTTCCGGCCCCAGCGCTACCTGGTACAATATAATCCACGTACGCGCATCAACGCTTCGTATACCTTCGTTAGCCGGCCGCAGTACACCCGCACCAACGCCGAGGCTACGTACGACTATATCTGGCAGCGCTCTGAGTTTCACCAGTACGTATTCACGCCTGCTGATTTGAGCATCGTGAATACGCCCTTTAACTCAATTGATCCGGCGTTCTTAGCAAACTTACAAGAGCTATCAAACCAAGGTTTTCCGCTAATCCAGAGCTTTACGCGGCAGTTGGTACCCAGCATCAACTTCACTTCCCTCTACAACTCCAACGATTTTAATGAAACCCGCGACGCCCGCTACTTACGGTTGTATGCGGAGGTAGGTGGCCTCACGCGTAAGATCTATCAGGCGGTTTTTCCGGACCTGAACGTATTCAACTTCGCCCGTTTCAGCGCGGATTATCGTCGCTATATCAAGCTGGATTCAAAATCGTATTTCGTTTACCGCTTCAATGTGGGCGCGGCACGGGCTCTTACCCCTACCACCTACTACCCACCCGGCTCTGATGAGCAACAAACTGGTCTGATTATACCCTACGATAAATTTGTATTTGCCGGGGGCAGTTCCAGTGTACGGGCCTGGGCACCGCGTCGCTTAGGCCCAGGCTCCTTCTCTACTTTGATCAACGGCAAGCAAAACCTAGCACAAGAACAACCCGGCGAGTTGTTGTTAGAAGGCAACGTAGAATACCGTTTTCCGCTGTATAGCTTTATTAATGGTGCTGTATTCACAGACTTTGGCAACGTCTGGCTATTGCATGCCGACGAGTCTCGCATTGAAACAAATCCGGATTATAAAAACGCTCAGTTTGCGTTCAACCGCTTTTACAAAGAGTTTGCCGTGGGCTCGGGCTTTGGTCTGCGCTTCGACTTCACCTTCCTTATTCTGCGCCTCGACATAGCCACCAAAGTCTACGACCCCACTTACCCCGGCAACCGATGGGTGATTCGCAACTTCGGCTTCGGCGCCCGCCAAACAGCATTTAACCTGGGTATTGGCTATCCGTTCTAATGAATGAGTGAGTACAAAACGGCTGTCATCCTGCGCTTACGAAGGATGACAGCCGTTTTGTACTCACTCCTCGCTACCACCCCAGCAACTCGCCCAGCGTTTTAGCTACTTTTTCAGCGTTGGGAAGCATTTGGTTCTCCAACGCTACATTCAGCGGAATAGCGGGAAGGTTGGCAGCGCCCAGGGTAAACACTGGCGCGTCGAGGTGCTGGAAGCAGGTGCGCTGGATGCGGCCTGCGAGGCTTTCGGCGAAGGAGTTGAGCAGGGGCTCTTCGGTGAGCACCAGCACTTTGCTGTGCTGGCGCACTGCCCGTTCCACCGCCTCATAGTCCAGGGGATTGAGCGTGCGCAGGTCCAGGATTTCGACGCGGCCAGGAAACTGCTGGCTGGCGGCTTTGGCCCAGTACACGCCCATACCGTAGGTGATGACCACGCAGGTAGCGCCTCGGCGCGTCTGCTCAGGGTCGGCGGGTTGGGCAATGGCGGCCTGGCCCAGGGGTAGCACGTAGCCGGCAGCTGGCTCAGGGGTACGGGCATCTTCAGTACCCGGTACTTTGCTCCAGTATAGCCCTTTATGTTCTAGCAACACCACCGGATTTGGGTCGAGGAAGGCGGCACGCAGCAGGCCCTTCATATCGGCCGCGTTGCTGGGGTAGACCACCTTGATGCCCCGAATGTTGAGCAGCGTGCTTTCCACCGAGCCCGAGTGGTAAGGCCCCCCGCCCCCATAGGCGCCCACCGGCACCCGAATCAGGCTCTGCACCGGAAACTGACCGTTGGACAGGTAGCATGATTTCGACAGCTCCTCTACCAGCTGATTCAGGCCCGGCCAGATATAGTCAGCAAACTGAATTTCAACAATGGCCTTCGCACCTACGGCCGACATGCCGGCCGTGCTGCCCACAATATAGGCCTCCTGAATGGGCGTATTGAACACCCGCTGAGCGCCGTGCTTCTGGGCCAGCAGCGCCGCCTCCCGAAACACACCACCCAAGGCGCCGCCCACGTCCTGCCCGTAGAAGAGCGCCTCTGGAAACTCCCGCAAAATATCGTCTACCGCGTGCAAGGCGGCGTCTACCATTGTTACTCTCTCGGCACCGGCGGGGCTCCGCTCACCGGCTTCCTCGGTCACGGCGGGCGGGGCAAACTCGTGGTCGGCGAAGGTAGCGGGGTCGGGGTCAGCGGCTTGCAAAGCGCGCTGGTAGTCGTCGTCTACCGTCGTGCGGGCCTGGGCGGCCAAGTCGTCCAGTTCAGCTTCGGTGGCCAGGCCCATATCCAGCAGCTGGCGATGCAGACGCGGGAGTGGGTCGTGGGGTTCGTGCTGGGCGAGATTGTCGCCGCGGTATTTCTCGCGCCGTACGCCGCTGGTGTGGTGGGCCAGCAGCGGACAAGTAGCGTGCACCAGCACCGGCCCGCGGGTGTCGCGGGCGTGGGCAAAAGCGGCGGCCAGCCCGGCGTAGGACACGGCAAAATCGGCCCCGTCAATCTTCAGGCGATGCAGCCCCTTGAAGCCAGCCGCAAACTCGTAGGCATTCATGGCGCGCATCTCACGGCCGGTAGCCGAAATACCCCAATCGTTGTCCTGCACCAGAAAAATAACGGGTAGCTGGTGCAGCACAGCCATTTGCAGGGCCTCGCTCACCTCCCCCTCGGTCATGGCTCCGTCGCCGATGGAGCACAGCACCACGGGGCGCTGGTCGGCGGTTTTCAACAGGCCCTGGCTTTCCAGATACTTGATACCGTGCGCCATGCCGGTGGCTGGAATGGCCTGCATACCGGTGGCCGAGCTTTGGTGCGGAATAACGGGGAAACCCTCCCGGCGCAGCGAGGGGTGCCCGTAGTACGTACGCCCACCCGAAAAGGGGTCGTCGCGCTTGGCCAGCAGTTGCAGCATCAGCTCGTAGGGCGCCAGGCCCAGGCCCAGCAGCAGGGCATCGTCGCGGTAGTAGGGGGCGGCGTAGTCGGTGGGGCGCAGGTGGAAGGCGGCGGCCAGTTGCACGGCCTCGTGGCCGCGGGCGGTGGCGTGCACGTAGCGGGCCGTTACGGCCTTGTTTTCTTCGTAAAGACGCGCCAGCTCGGCGGCCGTGTGCATCAGGCGGTAGGCGCGCATCTGGGTATCCGGGCGGGGAACGGTGAACGGGGAAGCAGGGTCGGAAAACGGGGCGGGCTGGGTGGTCATGCAGGTAGGGTAGGAAAAAGCGAAAGTACGGCTTTGGGCGAAAAGTGCCTGCGGGGCAGGTTTTGTACGTATTTTTGCCGGCTCAAGCGGCACGTTTCTTCGCGTCGCGTTCTTTTGGCTCAATCCACCGCGCTTTTGTCTGCTTCTCCCCTCGTTTCCCCTACCCCTGCCACCCCTACTTTTCGCGCCACCGTGGAAAGCTGGATGCGTGATTTCCAGGACCGCCTGTGCCAGCAGTTGGAGCAGGCCGACGGCACTGGCGAGTTCCTGACCGATGCCTGGCAGCACCACCAGAGTGGCGGCGGCCGCACCCGCGTGCTCACCGAGGGCGCGGTGTTGGAGAAGGCCGGCGTGGCGTTTTCGGCAGTAGCGGGCGAGATGAGCACCCAGGCGGCCCAACTGCTGCACATGCCCAATCCGGCGTTTTTCGCCACGGGCGTGTCGGTGGTGCTGCACCCGCGCAGCCCCCGCGTGCCCATTGCCCACATGAACGTGCGCTACTTCGAGGCCGGCGACGGGCAGGCGTGGTTCGGCGGCGGCCTCGACCTAACCCCGATTTACGTGGACGAAGCGCAGGCCCGCTGGTTTCACGAACAGATACAGGCCGTGTGCCAGCGCCACGAGGTGGCCTCCTACCCCCGCTTCAAGCAGTGGGCCGACGACTACTTTTTCCTACCCCACCGCCAGGAAACGCGCGGCGTGGGCGGCATCTTCTTTGACCGCCTCACGGTGGGCAAAGATGGCTCAGCAGACGCGCTGTTTGCCTTTGTGCAGGACGTGGGCAACCTGTTCGGCCCTACCTACACCGAGCTGATGCGCCAGAACCAGGCCCTACCTTATGGCTCGGCCGAAACGCAGTGGCAACTAGTGCGCCGCGCCCGCTACGCCGAGTTCAACCTGGCTTTTGACCGGGGCACGCGCTTCGGCCTGGAAACCGGTGGCCGCACCGAGAGCATTCTGATGAGTATGCCGCCCCGCGCCGAGTGGCACTACAACCGTGTGCCCGCGCCCGGCTCGCCGGAGGCTGCTACCCTCGCTTGGCTGCGTAAGGGTGTCGATTGGGTTTCTTCTACCCCAAACGCCGATTCCCTTGCTTGAACAGCTGCGCGCCTTAGACCGGTGGCTGATTATCGCCATCAACCTGCACCACTCGCCCGCGCTGGATAAGTGGATGGTGTTTTTTTCGGAACGCTTCGTGTGGTTTCCAGCGTACTTTGTGCTGGTGGTGGTGCTGGGCTACCTTTACCAGCGCCGTGCCCTGCTGCTGCTGCCGCTGCTGGGCCTGAGCGTGGCGCTGGCCGATGTGATTTCCAGCCGCTTGTTTAAGCCCTACTTTGCCCGCCTGCGTCCCTGCCATGACCCGCAGGTATCGACTACCTTAAACCTGGTGAACGGCTGCGGCGGGCAGTTTGGCTTTTTGTCGTCGCATGCGGCCAACTCGTTTGCGCTGGTAATTTTTCTGTGGCTGGTGCTACCTGCACGCTACCGCCTGGCCAAGTGGCTCACGCTGGCCTGGGCCGTGGTGGTGTGTTACAGCCGCATCTACCTGGGCGCCCACTACCCTTCCGATGTGGTGGCCGGCGCCACGCTGGGCAGTCTCACGGCCTGGGGCTGCGCCGAGCTATATAAATGGGGCGCGGCGCGGTGGTGGCCGCATACTATGGCCCGAACCAGGTAGAGCCTTAGGGGCCGCACGCGCTTGTTCACAGTGCGGCCCCTACGCCCGCTCGCGGAGAAACCGGGTGATTATCAACCGCATCTTCGTTGTTTCCTCTGACTTCTGCTTATCTTCTGCCCCTTCCTTTGGCACGATAGGCATGACGAAAACACTTTTTTGGCTACTGCTGCTTTTGAGCGTAGCGGCCCCTTCCCACGCGCAACAACCGGAGCGCACACTCTGGCAAGTAGGCAAAGCCGATCAATCGGGGGCAGAATTTGCCCTGGCGCCGGCTGGTTTTCGCAAGTTTGTGGGACAGGATTTTGGCTACGAAGACAAGTGCTTTTTCATTGGGGCTTCCCAGGAAAAGCAGGATTTCCCGTACGTGCTGCCGGGGCCGGTAGACACGTGGGGCGGCACCTGGAGTACCGCCGGCTGGCGCACCAACCAGGTGAACCTTCTGTTTGCCCTGAAGAAGTTGCCCGCTGCGGGTAGCTACAAACTCGTCATTCGATTAGCAGACTACACTAAAACGTTTTTGCCGCTGCTGCATGTCAGCATCAATGGGCAGGAAGAACGAATCCAACTAAGCGCCGCGGGGTACGACGTGCGCCAACAGCGCCGGCCCACGATGACCGAAAGCCCCGCTGATACGGCCTCTATCAGCGGTAATCTGGTCAAGGCCACTCCCAAAGTCATCGAAATTCCGCTGGATAAAGGCGTCCTGCAAGCGGGTGGCAACCAAGTCACTATCACCGTTACGGAAGGCTCATGGATTCTTTTTGACCAGGTGAGTTTGCTTGGTCCATCGGGCGTGACGGTGCAACGCCCCCAACAGCTTTTCGTGCGCTCTGTAACACCTGCTCCGTACGAGTTAGCCGCCGATGGGAAGCGTCGGCAGCCGCTGCTGGTGAATGTGCAGCACGTGGCGGGCACGCCTACCCTAAGCGTACAGCTGGACGGCCAAACCATTTTCAGAGAGCCAGTAGAAAAGGGCGCGTACGAGTTTGAAGCCCCGATGCCCGCCGTAACCGTTCCTACCCAAAGTAAATACAGGATTCTGGAAAACGGGAAAGTGGTGCAGGAAGGCGTGGTGCAGCGGGCACCCCAAAAAGAGCAAACCCTGGCCGACTACGTGGATACCCGCATGGGCACGGCCCACTCCCGGTGGATGATTGCGCCGGGGCCGTGGATGCCGTTTAGCATGGTGAAGATGAGCCCCGATAACCAGAACAGCGGGTGGCAAGCAGGCTACCAGCCTACCTATGAAAGCGTGGGTACCTTCAGCCACATCCACGAGTGGACGATGGCCGGCCTCGGCGTATTTGCTACCAACGGCAAGCTCCAGACCAGCATCGGCGATGAGCTGCGGCCCGCATCGGGCTACCGTTCGCGCATTGAGAAGAAAACGGAAAAGGCCCCCATTGGCTACTACGCGGTGCAGTTGGCCGATTATGGCATTAAGGCGGAAGTGACGGCTACCACCCGCTGCGGGTTCGAGCGGTTCACGTTTCCCGCCGACCGCGACAGTGCCCGCGTGCTGCTCGACTTTCACATTCCGTCGGAGTACGAGTATCAGTTGAAGGAAGTGCAGGTGAAGCAAGTGAGTGCAAACCGCCTCGAAGGCAGCATTCATCAGTTTTCGCCCGGTGTGTGGAGCAACGACGCGGCCCAGGACTACACGCTGCATTTTGTGGTTGAGTTCGATCAGCCGATCAAGCGGCTCGGCGGCTGGCGCAACAACCAGATTCAATACGGCACCACCTTCACTGGCAAAGACTTGAAAGACGCCGGCTTGTTTGCCGAGTTCGACGCCAAGCAGCATCCCGTAGTGCAGGTGCGGTCCGGCATTTCGCTGGTGAGCATTGCCAATGCGGCCCAAAACCTGCAGACCGAAGTGACCACTCCGTTCGGCTGGCGCTTCGAGGCCATCCGCCAGCACCAGCTCGATACGTGGAACGAGCTATTCAACCGCGTGCAGATCACCACCACCAACCGGCTGGAAAAGATGCGGTTCTACAACGCCCTGTATCGCTCCATTTGCAGCCGCAACACCTGGAGCGACGCCAACGGCGACTGGCGCGGCACCGACGGCCAGGTGCACCGCCTACCCCACCCCGACGACGATGTGGCGCTGGGCTGTGATGCGTTCTGGAACACCTTCTGGAATCTGAACCAAGTGTGGAACCTCGTCACGCCGGAGTGGAGCAGCCGCTGGGTACGGTCGCAACTGGCCCTCTACGACGCCTACGGCTGGCTGGCGAAGGGTCCGGCCGGCATGAACTACATTCCGGTGATGGTGGCCGAGCACGAAATTCCGCAGATGGTAGCTGCCTACCAGATGGGCATTCGGGATTTCGACGCGAACAAGGTGCTGGCGGCCGCGGTGAAAATGCAGACCACCCCAGCCCAAAAGGTGTTCACGGGCTTTGCCGGCAACCGCGACCTAGTGGCTTACGAGCATTACCACTACGTGCCCTCCGACAAAGGCCGCTTTTCCAACTCATTGGAGTATTCCTTCGATGATTGGACGGTAGGACAATTGGCCAAGTCGCTCAACCAGTCCGCTATTCATCAGAAATTTAACGACCGTGGCTATTGGTGGCAAAACACGATAGACAGCGCCGGCTACAGCCACACGAAACTCAGCAACGGCACTTGGACGAAAGCCTTCGACCCGTTCCGCAGCGGCGCCAACGAGCAATACGTGGAGGGCAACGCCTGGCAGCTCACGTTTTTCGTGCCCCAGGATGTGCCCGCATTGATCAAGAAAGTGGGTAGGCAAACTTTCATTGACCGGCTGGAATGGGGCTTTCGCGAAAGTGAGCCGTGGCGCTACAATGGCCTGAACGACCAATACTGGAACTACCCCGTGGTGCAGGGCAACCAGCAGTCGATGCACTTTGCCTTTTTGTTCAACTGGGCGGGCAAGCCCTGGTCTACCCAGAAATGGAGCCGTTCGATTCTGGAGCGCTACTACGGCTACGGCGTGGGCAACGCCTACCTCGGCGACGAAGACCAGGGCCAGATGAGCGCATGGCTGGTGATGGCAGCCCTGGGCTTGTTTCAAACCGATGGCGGCACCAGCGCCGCGCCGATGTACGAGATTGGCAGCCCGCTGTACTCTAAAGTTGATATCGACCTGGGGCAACGGTTCGGGCGGGGTAGCAAGTTTACCATTGAGGCCAAGGGTGCTTCCCGCCGCAACCTCTACGTGCAGGCCGCCATGCTCAATGGCAAGCCGTTGCAGTCCTTTCAGTTTCCGGCGACAGAGCTATTGAAAGGCGGCTCATTGGTTCTCGTGATGGGTCCTCATCCCAACGAACAGTGGGGAGTAACACCGGCTAAATGAGCATTATATAGTAAAGCACGCAAGTTATTTTGATCGTTTACTATCAAAACGATCATATTATTCTTAATATAGCAGCGACAAAATCACCGCTAATTGGTCGGCACCATACGTCGGCACGCGATGACACTAGACCGCGCATCAGCTTTTAAGGGTGTAATGCGCGGCCCTGCACTACCCCTGTTGCTGCCTTTTATGCGCTCTTCCAACTACGATAAGTTTCCCTTTGTACCGGTCGCCGCGAGGCCAGATGCTTGCCAAACCGACTGGCCGGCTATTACTGAAGCACTGCGAGCGGCCCTACCCGCCGCGCCTACTGCCCCCGACCAACCCCTGGTGCTCGCCGTGGAATGCTACCCCGGCACCGACCTCAAGCAACTCCAACAAGAACTCGTGCAGGCCTTGCAGCCGGCGCAGTGCTTGGTAGCCGATGACCTCTACCGCTCCCCCGCCGACATCGACGCCATGGTGGCCGGCCCGCTCACCGACGACCCCGTTTTCGGTCGGCTCAATGGCCTGACGGTGACTGACTTTTTTGACCCGTCGAAACTTCAGGCGGCGCAAGCGGCACTGGCTTCGGCAGCGGGTCAGTTGGTGGTAATTGTAGGAACCGGGGCCACTTTGGTATGCCCTACCCCCGCTATTGTAGTCTATGCCGACCTGGCCCGTTGGGAGATTCAGCTACGGCAGCGGCGCAACGAAATTGCCAACCTAGGCAGCGACAACTTCACCGAAAAAGCCAGCTTGAAGTACAAACGGGCGTATTTTGTGGATTGGCGGGCGGCCGACCGCCTGAAAAAGCAAGTCCTACCCCGCGCCGACTTCCTGCTCGACACCAACGACCTTACCCTACCCAAACTCATTACGGGCGCCGACCTGCAAGCCGGGCTGGCGGCCGCCGTGCGGCGGCCGTTCCGGGTGGTGCCGTTTTTCGACCCCGGTGTGTGGGGTGGGCAGTGGCTGCGCGAAGTTTGCGACCTACCCGACGGCCCGCCCAACTACGCCTGGGGCTTCGACTGCGTGCCCGAGGAAAACTCGCTGCTGCTGGGCTTCGGCGACGCGCGCGTGGAAATTCCGAGCATCGACCTGGTGTTTGCTCACCCCCGCGAGCTGCTGGGCGAGGCCGTGCACGGGCGCTTCGGCACCGAGTTTCCTATTCGCTTCGATTTTCTCGATACCATGGGCGGCGGCAACCTCTCCTTACAAGTGCACCCGCTCACAGAGTACGCCTTCGACAAGTTTGGCCTAGCCTACACCCAGGATGAAAGCTACTACATGCTGGATGCTGAGCCGGGCGCGGTAGTGTATTTGGGGATGAAGGAAGAGGCCGATTTCCCGGAGATGCTTGCCGATTTGCAGCGCGCCCAAGACGACAGCTCGGCACCTTTTCCCGCAGCCAAATACATCAACGAGTTTCCAGCCAAGAAGCACGACCATTTTCTGATTCCGGCGGGCACCATTCACTGCTCGGGCGCTAATGGGATGGTGCTGGAAATTTCGGCTACCCCCTACATCTTTACCTTCAAGCTCTGGGATTGGGACCGGCTGGGCCTCGATGGCCGCCCCCGGCCCATCCACCTCACCCACGGCGCGGCCAACATTCAGCCCGACCGCACCACCACGTGGGTAGAGCAGAACTTGGTAAACCACCTAGAGCCCGTGGCTAGCGGCTCCGGCTGGCGGGAGGAACGCACCGGCCTGCACGAGCGCGAGTTCATTGAAACGCGCCGACATTGGTTCACCGATGTAGTGCCGCACCACACCCACGGTGGCGTGCAGGTCCTCAACCTGGTGCAGGGCACGGAGGCCATCGTCGAAAGCCCAACGGGAGCCTTTGAGCCCTTCGTGGTGCACTACGCCGAGACGTTTATCGTGCCCGCGGCGGTAGGCGCCTACACCATCCGACCCCACGGCGCGGCAGTTGGGACGGAGTGCGCTACCCTGAAGGCCTACGTGCGGACATAGAGCTAATCTGAAGTTTCCAGCTACAACGCTGTGTCTGTTAGGCTTCTATCCCCAGCTACCCCAGAAGAGGAATGCCAGCTGAATAGTGAAAGGGAAATCTTTTACAATTTCACCTTTCACATTTTCACCTCTAACGCTACTCACTGTGTCTGACTTACAAACTTCTGATAACGCCGCTACAACCCGTGCGCAAACCATTGTCGAAAAGATGCTCCATACCGGCACCGTAGTCGTGGAGGAGCTGGCCGCGCAATTTGGCGTGTCGGTGGCCACCATACGGCGCGACCTGACGGAGCTGGAGCAGCAGGGCTGGCTGCGACGCACGCACGGCGGCGCGGTGCCACGGGAGCCGCTGCTTTACGAGCCGTTTCGCTACAACTCCAGCTTTCACGAGCAAATTGACCGCAACCTCTCCGAGAAGCGCCGCATTGGACTGGCTGCCGCGGGCCTTATCCAAACGGGCGAAATGATTTCCCTCACGGCCGGCACCACCACTACCCAAGTGACGCGCAGCCTGCGGCCGGGGTCCAACGTGACGGTCATTACCAATACCGTGAACGTGGCGATGGAGCTGAGCCACCGCGACGATGTGCGCGTGTTCGTGACGGGCGGCTTCCTAACGGGTAGCTGGTTTTCGGTGGTAGGGCCCGCTACGGTGCAGGCGCTCAGCCAATTCTTTGTGGATAAGCTCTTTATCGGTGTCAATGGCATCGACGCCCAGAAGGGACTAACCTCCCTGCACCCCGAAGAAGCCGCCGTGATTCAGGTGATGGTGCGCCAGGCAAAACGCTGCATTGTGGTGGCTGACCACACCAAGCTCGGCACGGTGGCAACGTCGCTTATCTGCCCCGCTACGGATGTGCACCAAATCATCACTGATACCGGCGCGACCGAGGCTCAAGTGGCGCCTTTCCGCGCGCTAGGAATAGATGTGCTGCTGGTGTGAGGCGCCCGGCCTCCGTGCGCTACCTGCCTACCCTGCTCGCTGCCTATTTAGAAAGGTAGGCGGCCGGCCTCTACGAATACGCTTATTTATCGGCAGAGCGCCGCTTTACCCTAGTCCTTACCCTAACCTACCCACCATCTGATGCTTACACCCGCTGCCCCAGGCCCTACTCCTCGCCATGCTGCTGATGGCCCAGCCGGTAGTGCTGGCTACGTGTACCTGATTGCCACCGTAGCGGCGCTGGGCGGCTTGCTGTTTGGCTTCGATACGGCCATCATCAACGGCGCCCTAGTCTTTTTGAAGAAGGACTTTGGCCTGACGGATGCGCAAACCGAGCTGGCGGCCAGCGCTATTTTGTTTGGGGCCGTGGCTGGCGCCGCCGTAGCCGGTTGGCTTACCGACCACTACGGCCGTCGTCGCTTGCTGTTTGGGGCCGCTATGCTGTTCACGCTGTCGGCGCTGGCGGCGGCAATACCGCGCACGCTCACCGAGTTTGTGGTAGCGCGGCTGGCCGGTGGCCTCGCCATCGGGGTAGCCTCGCTGTTGGTGCCGCTTTACATTGCCGAAATTGCCCCGGCTCGTATTCGCGGCAAGCTGGTGACGTTGAACCAGTTGGCGATTGTAACGGGCATTCTGCTGGCCTACGTGGCTAGCTACTACCTGGCCGATTTAGGGTTGGCATCGTGGCGCTGGATGTTTGCGTCGGCGGCGGCGCCCTCGCTGCTGTTCATGCTTACGCTGCTGCTGGTGCCCGAAAGTCCGCGCTGGTTGTTGGGTAGGGGCCGCGAGGCCGAGGCCCTGGGCACGCTCACCCGCCTCAACGGACCGGCAGCCGCAGCCGCCGAAGCCGAGGAAATCCAGGCTGCCTTGGTAGCCGAGCGCGGCGAAGATGCCAACCTATACCAGCCGCGCCTGCGCCAGCCGCTACGGATTGCGGTGGTGCTGGCCGTATTGCAGCAAATCACGGGCATCAACACCATTCTCTACTACGGCTCCATCATTTTCACCGAGTACAACGGACAAAGCGCCTCGTCGGCCATTGGGGCGAATGCGCTCATTGGAGGCATCAACTTCGCGGGCACGGTCGTAGCCCTATTCGTGATTGACCGGGTAGGGCGCAAACCGCTGTTGCTTTTTGCCTCGGGGGGCATGGCGCTAGCGCTGGGTGCATTGGTGGTAGCCTTGCAGCTGCACGCACCGGGCACGCTGTTGCTGGGGCTGATTATGCTCTACGTGGCCTGCTTTGCGGTGGGCCTGGGGCCGGGCGTTTGGGTGGTCATCACCGAAATTTTCCCGAATGCGGTGCGGGGCCGGGCCGCCTCCCTGGCCACAGTAGCCCTCTGGATAGCGTGTACGCTTATCTCCTACACTTTCCTGTCGCTGGTGAAGGTGGCCGGCTTAGGCGGTGCTTTTGGGCTCTACGCGGTGCTGTCGGCCTTCACCTTCTTTTTTGTGTGGCGGGCCGTGCCCGAAACCAAGGGCCGGACCCTGGAAGAAATCGAGCGCAGCTGGCAATAGTTTACAGCACGTCATGCTGAGCGCAAGCTTGATGTGCTTGATCAACTCTTGAAAATTAATACTACCCTTTATATGAAACTGTCTTTCTCTGCCGGCGTTTTGCCCTTGGCCTTGCTGCTGTCGATAAGCGAAGCCAGCGCGCAAAACGTACTGAAGTACGTAAATCCCAACATCGGCACGGCGCACAGCCGGTGGTTTTTCTACACCCCGGCGGCTGTGCCCTACGGCATGGCCAAGCTGGCGCCCTCCACCAACGGCCACTACGGCAATAAGTCGGGCTGGGAAGCCGTGGGCTACGACACCCGCCAAAACTCCATCGAGGGCTTCGTGCATTTCCACGAGTGGCAGGTAGGCGGCGTGAGCTTCATGCCCACCACAGGCGAGCTGCGCGTGAAGCCCGGCGACCTCGACAAACCCGCCAGCGGCTACCGCTCGCGCTTCGACCGCAAAAATCAGGTGGCCGAGCCCGGCTACTACAAAGTCCTGCTCGACGACTACAACGTCACGGCCGAGGTGACGGCCACCAAGCGGGTAGGCTTCCACCGTTACACCTTCCCCAAAAACGATCAGGCCCATATCATCCTCGACATCGGCAACACGCAGGGCGAGAGCGGGGAAGTGACCGACGCCAGCATTCGGATGGTGGACGCTACGCACGTGGAGGGCTTCGTGAGCACCTACCCCAAGTATGTGAAAACCTACGACCCCGAGGGCAAGGTGAACATGTATTTCTACGGCGAAATCAGCAAGCAGCCGGCGAGCGTGGAGGCCTTTACGGCCGCAGGCACGCAGGGCAAGAAGAATGAAGCCACCGGCAAAGGCGCGGGCTTAGTGCTGAACTACCAAACCGCTGCGCAGGAAAAAATCGAAATGAAGGTAGGACTCTCCTATACTTCCATTGCCAATGCCAAGGCCAACCTGCAAGCCGAAGCCCGCACCCTGACCTTTGACCAGGCCCGCACCGCCGCGCAGGCAACCTGGCAGCGCGAGCTGGGCAAACTCGCAGTAGAAGGCCCCAATGAGCAGGACAAGACCAAGTTCTACACCGGCCTCTTTCACGCCCTGCTAGGCCGCGGCATTGCCAGCGACGTGAACGGCGACTACCCCCGCCATGGCGGCAAAACAGGTAAGCTGGTGACTAGCGGCCGCGGCCCCAAGCCTGAGTATATTAATACCGACGCCATTTGGGGCGGCTACTGGAACATCACGCAGCTGTGGGCACTGTCCTACCCCGAGTGGTACGGTAGCTTCGTGAACACCCAGCTGCAACTCTATCGCGACCGGGGCTGGTTTGCCGATGGCCTGGCCAACAGCCAGTACGTATCGGGGGTAGGCACCAACTTCGTGGGCCTAGCCATTGCCGCCGCCTACCAGACTGGCATCCGCAACTACGACGTAAATCTGGCCTATCAGGCCGTGCGGGCTAACGAATTGAACTGGCGCAACCGCCCGTTTGGCTCGGGCAAGATGGACGTGAAGGCCTTTACCCAATACGGTTACGTGCCCTTCAAGGAGGAATATAAAGAGTATAAAGGCGAGTGGTACAAGACGGATTCTACGGGCGCTTATTTCTCTAATTCGCATACCCTGGAGTATAGCTATAGTGCTTTTGCAGCCGCGCAAATGGCGAAATCTTTAGGCAAAAAGGATGATTACGAGCGCCTGATTAAGCTCTCCAACGGCTGGAAAGAGATTTTGAACCCGCAGAACAAGCTCATGCAGCCCAAGCTGGCCAACGGCACGTTCGTAAGCAATTTCAAACCGTACGAGCCATGGCGCGGCTTTCAGGAGGGCAACGCCATGCAGTACACCTTCTACGTGCCGCAAAACCCCGCGGGCCTGATTGACGCCATGGGCCGCGAGAAGTTCAACAACCGCCTCGACAGCATCTTCACGGCCTCGGCCAAAACGGACTTTGGGGGCGGCAAAGAAATCGATGCCTTTGCTGGTGTCAACGCCATCTACAACCACGGCAACCAGCCCTGCCTGCACATCAGCTGGCTGTTCAACTTCTCGGGCAAGCCTTGGCTCACGCAGAAATGGACCCGCCAGATCTGCAACGAGTTCTACGGCACCGAGCCCATTCACGGCTACGGCTACGGGCAGGATGAGGACCAGGGCCAACTAGGCTCGTGGTACGTCATCACGGCGCTGGGCTTGTTTGATGTGAAGGGCTTCACCGATGCCCGCCCCATTGTGGAACTGGGTAGCCCCATTTTCAGCAAGGCTACCATTCAGCTCGGCAACCAGAAAAAGCTCATCATTGAGGCCAAAAACACCTCCAAGGAAAACGTGTACGTGCAGTCGGCCACGATGAATGGCAAGCCGCTCAACAACTGCTGGCTGTACCGCGACGAGCTGATGCAGGGCGGCAAGCTGGTGTTTACGATGGGTAGCAAACCCAACACAACCTGGGGTACCAAGACCCCGCCGCCTTCAGCGCAGTAAGGTTTTCCTGCTACCCTTGTATTATATCCGAGGCCTACGCTCTGCTGAGTGTAGGCCTCGCGTTTTTATCGACCCAGCAGCTTGGCTACGTACTTGCCTACGATGTCAAACTCCAGATTTACCCGGTCGCCGGGGCGCAGGTCTTGGAAAGTGGTGTGCTCGTAGGTGTAGGGAATGATGGCCACCGAAAAACCATCGTCGGTGCTATCGAAACATGTGAGGCTGGTGCCGTTAATGCAGATGGAGCCTTTTTCGACGGTGATGCGGCCGGGACCGGGCGCGTGGCGGAAGCGGTAGCGCCAGCTACCGTTCTGGTCCTCCACCGATTCGCACTCGGCGGTCAGGTCTACGTGGCCCTGCACAATGTGGCCGTCGAAACGGCCATTGGCCGAGAGGCAGCGCTCCAGGTTCACACGGCGGCCGGGCTGCCAGTTGGCCAGATTGGTTTTTTGCAGCGTCTCGTCGATGGCCGTGACGGTGTGCGTGCCGGCCGCGGCATCTACAGCCACCACCGTCAGGCACACGCCATCGTGGGCCACGCTCTGGTCGATTTGCAGCTCCCCGGCAAAGGGCGATTCAACCGTAAAATGGATATTGGCTGCTTCGCGCCGCACGGCGGCAATGGTGCCCAGGGCTTCAATGATTCCGGTAAACACGTTATTTGATGTGCTGATTGGTGATGTGCTACTGTATGAAATGAGAACAGATGATGAGGCAGAACGTTTGGATTGATACGCCTATCCCAGCTTTTCAGTCTCGTTCAACAATCATTTCCCCCTACCCTCCACGATAATCTTAAGCGTGTAGAGGAGCACCCGCAGGTCCATAGCCAGGCTCATATTTTCGATGTAGAGAATATCAAACTTGAGGCGTTCTACCATCTGCGGAACGGTTTCGGCATAGCCATACTTCACTTGGCCCAGGGAGGTAAGACCAGGACGCACGCGGTGCAGGTGGCGGTAGTGGGGCGCTATTTTGGCAATTTGCTCAATGTAGTACCGACGCTCGGGGCGGGGGCCAACCACGCTCATGTCGCCTTTTAGTACGTTCCAGAATTGAGGCAGCTCATCGAGGCGCACCTTGCGCATGAAACGCCCCCAGCGCGTAATGCGCGGGTCATGATCAGAGCTGAGGGCGGGGCCCATTTTCTCGGCGTCTACCACCATCGAGCGGAATTTATAGATCCGAAACGGCTCCCCATGGCGTCCAATGCGTTCCTGCGCGTAAAACACTGGTCCCGTAGAGGTTAGCTTCACCATCAGGGCCGTGAATAGGTAGATAGGCCAGGCCAGCAGCAGAAAGCTGATGGCCAAGCCTATGTCGCCGCTACGTTTGAGCACCGCTTGCCACACGGGCAACAGATCATGCTTGATCTCGATGAGCGGCGTCCCGAACAAGTGATTTACTTTCACCGAACCCAGCAACATCTGGTAAAGGTCGGGTAGCACGCTAATGCGCACGGGCACGCCTTGCAGAAGCGTTAGAATATCCTGAATCAGGCGGTGCTCGGAAGGCTCAATGGCAATAACCACCTGCTCTATCTTCTGCTCCGCGATGATGCTGACCAGTTCCTGGTAGGAGCCTACGCTCGGCAGCTCGGCGGCCAAGCGCGCATCGGGCTCCTCACCTACTTGCGCAAACCCCACCAGTCGCAGCCCCAGGTGCTGGCCCGTCCGGCGCAGGTCGTGGTAGGTGTCGTGGGCCAGCGCCTGCGCCCCTACCAGCAGAGTATTGAAGGAGATAATGCCGCTGCGCACCAGCCGCTGCACGCTCGATACAGCCCAGGTACGCAACACCGCCGTGAGCACAAAATGCAACAGAAAATAAACCGTAATGGTCTTATAATACAGCTGGTAACTATTAACCCCTTCGTCGTCGAGTAGCAGCGCGAAGAAGATAACCATGGCACCCGCCACCGACACGCGCCCCAATCGGATGACCTCCGTAAGGCGGGATTTGCGAAAAATATCGCGGTATTCGCCGATGAGCGCGTATAGAATGGTCCAGAAGGAGGCAATGAGCAGTGCTGAACCAAATAAGTACAACCACACTCCGGCTGTGAGATGGTAACCTGTGCTGCTTTCGTTCAGTAAGTACTTGCGTAGCAGGAAGAAGCAGATCCAGGCCAGCAGCGCCGCGCCGAAGTCGGCGGCCACCAGTTTAAGCTTCTGCAAAGTTCGGAGCAAGGGAAAGAAAGGAAAAGGTGAGGCGGAAAAAGCGGTTTTGTGGGGTCGAAACCGTAGTTTCGCAGCCCGTGCCGCCAGCCTGGCCCTGCGGGCTGGCCGGGCACAAAGGTAGGGCATACACTGGAACCCGCTACATCGCCCGGCCTCTTCCTTCCGCTATGGACTCCGACAGCTACCGGCACCGTGGCCAGCGACGCGCCCTCGCGGCCGAGCTGCGCCGCAAAGGCATTCACGACGAGCAAGTGCTCACGGCCATGCTGGCCGTGCCGCGCCATCAGTTTTTTGACCCTGCGTTTCAGGCCCACGCCTACCAGGACAAGGCCTTCCCCATCGGCGAAGGCCAGACCATCTCGCAGCCCTATACGGTGGCCTACCAGACGCAGCTGTTGCGCTTGGCGCCCACCGACCGGGTGCTGGAAATTGGCACCGGCTCGGGCTACCAGTGCTGCGTGCTGCTCCAGCTCACCTCCCAGGTGTTCAGCATTGAGTACAACCAAGTGCTGTTTGAGCGCACGCGCCGCCGCCTGGCCACCATGCATCAGCCGGCGCACCTGTTCTGCGGCGATGGCTCGCTGGGCCTGCCCGCACACGCCCCCTTCGACAAGATTCTCGTAACGGCCGGCTCGCCTACCATCCCCCGCCCCCTACTCCGCCAACTGCGGGTAGGCGGCGCGCTGGTCATTCCGGTAGGCGACGCGCAAAGCCAGCGGATGCTGCGCGTGGTGCGCGAGAGCGAGGAAGAATTCGTGCGCGAGGAGTTCGAAACGTTCCGCTTCGTGCCCCTGCTGGGTAGAGCCGGCTGGGAGGGGTAGGCGGTGAGTGAAAATATGGCTGTCATCCTGAGCACAGCGAAGGACCTTCTCACGTGAGAACGATACTCGTTATTACGACTTGTTCACACGTGAG
>NZ_JAHWGL010000070.1 GCF_019334315.1 Hymenobacter profundi | reverse complement strand
CCCCCCCCCGGGAGGGGGACGGACGCGCCACGGGCCCCCCAAAAGAACCCCCCCGGCCACCCAATGGGCCAGGGGGCCGGCCTCCCACCACCCCCAGAGCCCCCACCCCTGTGGCTATTATACTCGTTGCAGAAAGAGCGGGCCTTTCGGCTGTTCCGTTTCCCTGGTTCTGGGACAGAGAGATGGTAGGAAAGGTACGCTTGTAAAGCGTTTTGCACTTCGACTACTATCGGGCGGATTAAGCAAGAAACCCCACCAACGAGGAGATACAACGTGTTATGTCTTTACCAGGGCTAGCTAATAGCCCATAATGTATTTGCTCTTGCTGCCAGCAATAGCTTTTATAACAGCAATGGCCGCGAAGCAAAAAAGTAAATCAGCAACGAAAATTACCGTGGAATTGAAAAAGGTAGGCGGCCAATTTAGTGTGCCGTTCTCCGTCAGGTAATCTATAAAATACAAGAAGTAGTAGTGTACAAAGTATAAAGCGAAGCTGATATTAGATAGTTTAGTGAGGTTCTTAGACAAGAATTTATTCTGCATAATCTTGTCGTTGAACTTCCACAGCAAATAAATGATGCTCCAGCAAAGGAGTATTTTTTGGCAATACTGGAACTGCTCAATAAAGCGGATTTCCTTTTGGTTGAATATGGCGCCCAATACGATAAAGGCAAACGTAAGACCAATCAGAATAGGCCAGAGCAAGTCTGTGATGGACAGCAGCCGCTTGTGGTAGCGGCTGGCAAACATACCGAGCAGATAGATAGATAGGTAGTGAATAAAGGCTAAGTGGAATCGGTATAGCTCTGACGATCTGGTAACTACTAGCGACAGGCACATGAAAACAGGTAGGAAATAATACACTGTTCTGTTACGGTCGAGGTAGATAAAGACCGGTGCCAGCAGATAGTAGAAGCAGATCATGGGGATAAACCAGAAAGGCACCAAGTGCATTCCGGTTATATAATAGGCCACTAACTGCGTGGGTAGGGAATACGTGAAAAAGGCCGGAAATACTTCCGTTATATCTGGGTTGTGATGATGCGTTGCGAAGCGGATAAATAAGATAGGAAGCGAGATAAGTACGTAGGGTACCAAAATATTCTGCACCTTCTTGTACCAATACGTTTTCTTATCGAACCGCTTAGAGAGGTATTGAAACAGAAAGCCGGAGATGAACATGAACAGCAACGTGCCGCGTTGCAGAATAATAGGCTCAAATTCCGGCTTCAGGATACCGTAGCAGTGAATGGCTACTATAAATAGAATAGCAATGGCGCGGGCGTTCTGAATATAGTCCAGAAAAGCAGGCTTGCGGGTAACGGCCGTTACTATATTGGCTTTATCTAAGAAAGTAGTTGGCCTCTTAGCTACAAAAGTATTTACAGTGTCCATGCGCAGCCCCTAGAAAGTTATGCTAAGAAGTTTCTTTGATAAAAAATGCCATTCAAGTGAGTTAAAATAGTAATATGCTGATGTGGTAAATTTCAAAGAGACGTATCTTTCTAATCCTATAGCTTTTTTCAAGGAAACTATAGCTTATACAAGCCAATATTGTCTTAAATAAGTTCGACTATACGCTTGCTGAACGATAAGGTTGTACTTTTTTGGAGGAGGAGCATTTAACCACTATAAACATAAGCCTAATAATCATCCTTTTGTCATAATTAAGATATTATCGCTTTAAGGTATTTTATAGTGTCTATGTTTTGTTTATAAGTATTTGAATGTCAGTAATTTGAAACAAATTAAGCTCTTCCATCAATTGTGTTTTTTGGAATTATTTATGTTGAACTATTTTATTATAATAACACTATAAGCATACTACATATATTCACTATGAATTGATGATAAGCGAGGCTGTTTATAATAATTTGGTGTTATATAATTGTTATTATACAGCGTTATTTGATAATAATATTTTGTGCTTGGTTAGATAAATACAAATACAGAATCATTTCCAGCTGTAGTATCAACAAACAGCTGGAACTAGCCGTGTTGAGTAAGGCTGCGTAAGAGGTAGGAAATTCAGTTCTAATCTCTACACCTATGAAACTCAAGCCCATTCAAGAACAAACAATCGTTATTACGGGAGCTACCAGCGGCATCGGACTGGCTACAGCGAAGCTGGCCGCCGAGAAAGGCGCGAAGCTGGTACTAGCCGCTCGCAGTGAGGAAGACTTGCAGAAAGTAGCCCAGGAGCTAGGCGGCGAAGTAGCCACTGTAGCGGCCGACGTAGCGAATGCCGACGATGTGCGGCGCATTGCCGAAACCGCCCTAGCACGCTTCGGCGGGATAGATACCTGGGTGAACAACGCGGGGGTAGGCATTGTGGGGATGATTGAGCAGGGAAGCGTGGAAGACTACCGCAAGCTGTTCGATACCAACTTTTGGGGCGTGGTAAACGGCTCCCTGGAAGCCCTAAAACACCTGAAACCAAAGGGTGGTGCTCTCATTAACTTGGGTAGCGAAGTATCCGATTTGGGAGTGGCGCTCCAGGGCGTGTACTCCGCTAGTAAGCACGCCATCAAAGGCTTCACCGATTCGCTGCGGGCCGAGCTGGAGCACGAGGAAGCGCCGGTATCGGTCACGCTGATCAAGCCGGCGGGCATCAATACGCCCTTCATGCAGAATGCCCGCAACTACCTGGACCGGCAGCCAAAGCTACCCGACCCCGTGTATGCGCCCGAGGAGGTAGCGTATGCCATTGTGCACGCCGCCGCGCATCCAGAGCGCGATGTGTACGTGGGTGGTGGTAGCAAGCTGTTCAGCTCTTTCAATAAGGTAGCGCCTACCGCTGTAGACTGGGTGAACGCCCACGTGATGCCTAGCCAGGAAGTTCGGCCCGACCAGGCACCCAGCAACCCGCAGGGCGGCTTGCACCAGCCTGGCGTTGGGGGCCGCATGCACGGCGACCATCCGGGCTACGTGTTCCAGAAAAGCTACTACACGCGTGCCTCTCTGCACCCGGTAGCCTCGGGGGCGCTCCTGGCGCTGATAGGCGGCGCGGTAGCCTTGTGGTTGTCGAAGAAATAAGCGCCGTCTATTATATAAAACGGCTTAGCAGAACTTAACTGAACGTCATTTTGACCAACGGGGGGAATTTTGCGTGCTGATGGCAGATACTATCCTCTGTCAGCACGCGAGATTTCTCCCGCTGTTCGAAATGACGCTTTTGCTTTTGGGCTGTCCTGCTCTCGTCCTGTTTCGGATGTTCTCCGGAAAAGCTATTGTTATGCAAACTCCGAACAAACAATCGAGTATCCAGCTTGGATACACAGAACGTTCTTAGCTCTCTGGATAAACATGCGAAAACTGTTGAAAGGCATTGGCTACTTGGTAGCAAGTATCGTGGCCGTGCTGATTGTTGTAGGCGTCGCGTTTGCGCAGCTTAGCCCGGAGCTGGGCGGCAAGCCAACCAAGGCCCAGCAGGCGGCCTATACAGAGTCGGGGCACTATGTGGATGGGGAGTTTCGGAACCTAGTGCCGACCGAAGTGATGACTGGGGGGAGCACGGTGAAGGTGTTCTGTCAGTTTTTGTTCAGCAAAACGCCCAACAGCGAGCCGCCTGGCCCATTGCCTACTCACCAGCTCGACTCACTTAGCATCACCCGCAAAACGTCGGACATGGTGCGCGTCACGTGGTTTGGGCACTCGGCTAGTCTGGTGGAAATAGCAGGCAAAAACATCCTGTTCGACCCCATGCTGAGCGTGAAAATGGGGCCGCTACCCCTGGTCACGCCCAAGCGCTACAACGATTCCCTGGCCATCACCGCCGAGCAGCTGCCGCCTATCGAAGCGGTCCTGATTTCGCACGACCACTACGACCACCTCGACTACAAAACCATCGTCAAGCTCAAGGACAAGGTGGCCCACTTCTACGTGCCGCTGGGGGTAGGGGCGCACCTGCTGGCCTGGGGCGTAGACCCGGCCCGCGTGCAGGAGCTAGACTGGCACGACTCCATCCAGCTGCCCGGCCTCACGATTGTGAGCACGCCGGCGCGGCACTTTTCGGGGCGGGGCTTGGGCAACCGCAATAGTACCTCGTGGTCGTCGTGGGTGCTGAAGACGCCTACCCACCGCGTGTTCTACAGCGGCGACGGCGGCTACGGGCCGCATTTCCAGCGCATCGGCCAGCAGTACGGCCCCTTCGATCTGGCGCTGCTGGAGTGCGGGCAGTACGATAAGAACTGGGCCGAGATTCACATGATGCCCGAGCAAACCGTGCAAGCCGCCCTCGACGTGCAGGCGCGGGTGTTTCTGCCGGTGCACTGGGGCGCCTTCACCGAAGCCCACCACCCCTGGAACGAATCGGTGAAGCGCGCCACCGCCGAAGCTGCCCGCCGCCACGTACCCTTCACTACCCCCGAGCTAGGCCAGCCGGTGACCCTCGGCGCCGGGCCGCTGCCGCAACGGCGGTGGTGGGAGTAGGGGCTTAGTGAAAGGCGCGAACGGGCGGATTGCAAATCCGCTTCTCGTGGCAGCTGGATTTATAATCCGGCCGAGCGGAAGAGAAAAATAATGTCTATTTATTTCTGTCTCTACGTCGTATCCTCTCTAGCGCGCCATTTATTTCACCTAATACCGATTGTTCTATATCTTCTATGGTTAACATATTTTCTAACTTTTCGTTAAGTCCTGATGTTAGATGAGCTTCTAATGATTTAATGTAATTAATAAATATAGACATTCTTTCTTTTCTCAAAGTCATTTTACTATAAGTGTTTGTTTTTCTATTTATATCGTTTGTTAACTCGAATATTTGCTGCCATACATCTGCATCTTCAATAGCAGTGTCAAACATGCATTCTTCTATATAAACCAATCTTTTGCATAGTACTTTGATATAATAGCCACCTGATTTAGTTGCAGATATAGAAGAGTCCTCCGTTATATTGCTTGCAGAAAGTGAACGAATCAGTCCTTTTTTTTCTAAAGACGTGATTATAAATATAATTTGTGTATTAGTAGCTCCACATCCATGAAAAGTATTAAAAATATCACTCAGTATCACTTCTAAAGTAGAAGCGCTTGATGCGCGTTCTGTTAAGTAGCCTAATATATAGAACCTAAGTAATCTTAGTTTTTTTGAATTTAATTTTGAATCAAATAAATTGATGCATTCAGTAGTGTCTTCTCTGAAATGTCTCCAATATCCTAACATGGAGCCTTTAAAGACTTCGTGAAAAGGAAAATGATATGTCTTGTCACCAACTAAATAATTTTGTAAAGCTATATCTGCATTTATATGGCCAGATGTCAAAAAAATAGTTACTAAACCTATGCCCTTTCTGATATTTAGATCAGATATTGATTCTATATAATGCCCGGCATCTCCATCTAAAATACTTTTTTGTACAAGATCAAAAAATGATGATAAGTCAGATATGTTGATGGTAATACCATTTTCCAAAGGTATTTTACCTTGTTCTTTTTCTAATATCTTCTTAGAGTAAGAAAGTCTTTTAGATAATACTTCTCTAAATGGAGGTGCGTCAATCCATAACTTTCTTAGTTCGTAAGCATTGAAAGTAGATGTAGAGCTGTGTTTTACAAATGTAGTTTCTCTTATGCTAACAAAGATATTAATATTAATTCTTTTTGATAATGCCAGTCCTTCGGCGAGTACAGAAGTTTCTAATTTTTCATCTTCGTAAAGATCAACGTTGTCAAGTACTACTGCGCACAGATTATGTTTGACAAGATGTTTAAATACCTTGTCTACGTAAGGCTCGATATTGTCTAGATCTTTTTCTATTATCTTGGTGAATACTGTTTCATTAAATTTTTCTTTGTTAAGAAAAATGGCAGAATAAGGACCGCGGGCAAGAGCTGCTATTTCTTCACTGTATGCAGGTTCGATCGTTCCTTTATAGTCTGTGTTAGAGTGTAAATACTGTAATAGCTCTCCATATATAAAGTTTCTGGGATTACCAGTTTGCCCCATCTTTTCAAAGTCAATATATATCCAATGAGACTTTGTAGTAGATAATAAATTTTTTCCTGATATTAATTCAAAATGTTTTAAGAACGTAGATTTTCCAGAGCCTACAGAACCGATTAATAAAGTCACAGGTGGGGCATAAGAGGCTTTGGGATTTCTAAGTATATTGCCTATATGATCTCCATCAGGTTTTTCTTTTCTTATTCGCTTTGCACTATTATTTTGATCAAATATATTAGGTTTGGGGTCAGCCAAATACATCCTTAATACATTGTCATACTTTGTTCTAGACTCTGTTGAAACAAAACATTCATCAAGAGATTCTTTATTGCTAAGTAAGGCGTCAGCATAAAGCGCATTGTCTAGAGCAGGGGTTATGTATTCTGCAATGCTATTACGATCTACGCGCATATTTCTATTGGTAGATATATTTATTAATCTGTTCTCCGGAGATATAGGGTTATTGTGTAAACTGTCTAAGCTTTTATTTGATACTTTGTGTATTGAAAAGATATCAAAGAGCTGTTCTGCATGTCCATATTTATCAAAGGGAAATAAAATGCTTGCGTATGTTTCGGAATTTTTATTCAATGTAGAGTAGAAACACCAGCATAGGCCATTTGTTACAACAACAATATCTGCTTCTTTTTCTAAAGCATATTTCTCTGCTTGTTTAATGGCATCAGCTATTTCGCCTTCGCCGAGAATAGATCCATTTAGCTTAAGTTTACTTTTAAACCCTGGGTTCGGGAATGATGCGCCTGCTCTTTTTGCTTCAATTATAATTGTATAATCTCCATTCTTTAATATGTAATCAACATAATTGGCTTTTTCGCCTCTGGAATATGATTCAACCTCAATATCCCCGTACTGCCATGATAGAAAATATTTTACAATTCTGTCAATGATGTCAAATCTAGTTTGAGCTTCATTTATTAAAGTTAAATCTCTTTTTTGAACGTATTTTTTAATTTCATCAAAATTCTCAGAAGCTTCTGACCAGTCTCGGAAAATATTTTTTGACATAGTGTTATTTGAAATTAGTAAGTGATATGAAGCTTACTCCCCCAACTTCCCCAAAATCTCCTGCGCCGCCACAGCAATAACCGTCCCCGGCCCGTACACCCCGGCCACGCCCGCATCATACAGAAACTGGTAGTCCTGCGCCGGAATCACGCCGCCGGCAATGACAAGGATATCCTCACGGTCGAGCTGCCGTAGCTCCTCCAGCAACTGCGGAATCAGGGTTTTGTGGCCGGCGGCGAGGCTGCTGACGCCCACCACGTGCACGTCGTTTTCGGTAGCTTGGCGGGCCACCTCGGCGGGCGTCTGGAACAGGGGCGCAATGTCCACGTCGAAGCCCACGTCGGCGAAGCTGGTGGCAATGATTTTGGAGCCCCTGTCGTGGCCGTCCTGGCCCATTTTGGCGACCAGCATACGCGGGCGGCGGCCTTCGCGGGCGGCGAAGTCGTCGGCCATGTGGCGGGCCTGGGCAAATTGCTCGTCGTAGCTCATCTCCGCCGAATATACACCCGAAATGGCCCGAATGGTAGCCTGGTGGCGGCCGTATACTTTTTCAAGGGCATCGGAGAGTTCGCCGAGGGTAGCGCGCAGGCGGGCGGCATGTACGGCCAGGTCCAACAGGTTTTCCTTCCCCGAGCGAGCGGCCTCAGTCAGCGCATCTAGGGCGCGCAGCACGGCCGCCGAGTCGCGCTCCTGGCGGATGGTGTTCAGCCGCGCAATCTGCGACTCGCGCACGGCGGCGTTGTCGATGTCGAGCAGCTCGATATTCGTGGGCTCGTCAATCTTATACTGGTTCACGCCTACAACTACTTCCTTGTTGGAGTCGATGCGGGCCTGCTTGCGGGCGGCGGCTTCCTCGATGCGCATTTTGGGTAGGCCGGTTTCAATGGCCTTCGCCATGCCGCCCAGCTCTTCCACCTCCTGAATCAAGGCCCAGGCTTTGTCGGCCAGCTCGTGGGTGAGGGTTTCCACGTAGTAGGAGCCACCCCAAGGGTCTACCACGCGCGTCACGTCGGTTTCGTGCTGGAGGTAGAGCTGGGTGTTGCGGGCAATGCGGGCCGAGAAGTCGGTGGGGAGGGCAATAGCCTCGTCGAGGGCGTTGGTGTGCAGGCTCTGCGTGCCACCCAGCACGGCGGCCAGCGCCTCCACGGTGGTGCGGGCCACGTTGTTGTAGGGGTCTTGCTCGGTGAGGGAGTAGCCCGAGGTCTGGCAGTGCGTGCGCAAGGCCAACGACTTGGGGTTCTGCGGGTTGAACTGCTGAATGAGCTTGGCCCAGAGCAACCGGGCGGCGCGCATCTTGGCAATTTCCATGAAATGATTCATGCCAATGGCCCAGAAAAACGACAGCCGCGGCGCAAAATCATCAATGCTGAGCCCCGCCGCCAAGCCGGTGCGCACGTACTCCAGCCCGTCGGCCAGGGTGTAGGCCAGCTCAATATCGGCGGTGGCGCCTGCCTCCTGCATGTGGTAGCCCGAGATGCTGATACTGTTGAACTTGGGCATGTGCCGCGCCGTGTACTCAAAAATATCGGCAATGATGCGCATGCTGGGTAGGGGTGGGTAGATGTAGGTGTTGCGCACCATAAACTCCTTCAGAATGTCATTCTGAATGGTGCCCGCCAGCTTGTCCGGCGTCACACCCTGTTCCTCGGCCGCCACAATATAAAAGGCCATAATCGGCAGCACCGCCCCGTTCATGGTCATGCTCACCGACATCTGATCCAGCGGAATCTGGTCGAATAGCACCTTCATATCCTCCACCGAGTCGATGGCTACGCCGGCCTTGCCCACGTCGCCCTCCACGCGGGGGTGGTCGGAGTCGTAGCCGCGGTGCGTAGCCAGGTCAAATGCCACCGAGAGGCCCTTTTGCCCGCCCGCCAAGTTGCGGCGGTAGAAGGCGTTGCTTTCCTCAGCCGTGGAGAAACCCGCGTACTGCCGCACGGTCCAGGGTTTCTGCACGTACATGGTACTGTACGGACCGCGCAGGTAGGGCGCTACGCCTGCCCCAAAGCCCAGGTGGTCGAGACCGGCCACGTCCTGGGCGGTATAGTAGCTTTTTAGCTCGATGCCTTCGGGGGTAGGGGAGGTAACAGGCGGCGCGGCGGGGTTAGGCAGCGTACCGGCGTTGTAGGGAATCTGGGAGAAATCGGGCGTCATGGGTGGTGGGCTTGGACTCGAACTCAAACAGTGAAAGATACCAGCTTTCTCCGGAAGCATACTTTCATGGGCAGTTACGGCCTATCTTTACCGGCGTTCTATTCAATTTCACAAATTCACTATGGAAATAGCTTTACAACGTCTTTTAAGCTACTATTTTATTATTTTTATTCTATTGGTAAGTGCTGCGGAAGCAAAAGCGCAGCACGGTTCCCAACGGGGTTACATTGTATCTACCGACGGCGATACGCTCCGGGGCACGGTGCAGGTAGGGCGCGACCGGCGCAATAGCCAACTGTGTTCCTTCAAACCCACTGGCAAAGCCGCTTTCCAGTCATATCGCCCTACTCAGCTACTGGCGTACGGCACGCATGATTTGCAGTACGAAAGCCATCTGTTACCAAAGTCTGCTGCCCAAACGGACACCATCCGCAAAGCGTTTTTACAAGTTGTTGTGCGGGGAGGTCTCACATTGTATTACTTCCAGAGTGAGCTAGGAAAACGCTTTTTTCTGAGTGGTTACCGTGCATCGCAGCTCACAGAATTACCCCTGCTAACGGAAAAAGTAATCCAGTACAACCGGGGACTAGAGTACGTGCAATACGTACAGCACCCCCAATATCGCGACACCCTGGCACGGGCCTTCCAAGGCTGTCCTAGTGCAGTAAATGAGTTGAGTACCCTGTCATTTCAGGTGGAGAGCCTAGCACGTGCCGTACGGGCCTACAACGCCTGCGCTAGTCCGGCGCAACAGCAAACAGATGCGTTGCCTGCCTCCCAGCGTCGTAACTGGCAGTGGGCGCCCTTTGTAAGTCTTGGTGTTATCGACCGATTACGGTTGAGCAAAGGCACTGGCAACAAGCCACTCGATAATGTGTACGATGGTAGCTACTACCCTACGGTTGGGTTCAGCGTGTTATTCACGCCAGGGCTACAGGGAGCCCCTTTCTCCGCCAACGCGGGATTGTGCTACGAATACAACCGGCACTATACGATGCTCTATGAGCTGCCCGGCAACATACAACAGCGTGTGCAACTGGCATTTGACTACCTGCGTCTGCCCGTATTTGTTCGGTGCAGCTTTGGCCACCGCCTGATAAGACCTTATGTGGAAGGTGGGGTGCAGGTACAGATAGTAACCACGCAACGCCAGGACAAACTCACCTTTATTTCCAATAATACGGAAAGCACGCAAGCGCTTTTTGGCCGGCCGCAGCGCATGGGATACGGCTACGGCGCCGGGGCCGGAGTGGCTGTTGGGTCATTGCAAGGTCGTCAAGTGCAAGTGGGTGTTCGGCTGATGCGTAGCACTGGTCCTAGTCCCTACACAAATGGGTCGATGCTGACAAGTCTGATTGATTACCTACGTTGCTTTCCCTCTAAACAGAGCACAGCGCTGAAGTGCTAGCTGACTTTTCCTTGCAAGCGGGCTAATACATCTTCTGTACTATATCCTTCTACCGTAAACTCCTTCAGACCAAAAAACTGCACGGCCTCCTGGAGGGTAGCCAAATCAGACGTGAGCAGAGGAGGTGGCATGAAGGAGGCATCATCGGCCGGCACCCGGTGCACCAAGCGGGCCAGGCGGCTGAACTGCTCGGGCGTGGCATACATCAGCGTGGCTTCTTCCGAAGACGAGAACAGCACCGATACGGTGCCTTCGGGGTGGCTCTCGCGCAGCTCTGGCCGCTCGTGTGCCGGCAGCGTTTGCAGAAACGACTCCAGAATATGCTGGTTGGTGTGGGCGCCCAGCAGCACCACGGCCGCCCGCTTCAGCTTCTTCTCGCGCCGCTGGAAGTGCAGCGCCGTGGCTAGTTGCAGCACCTCCGAAGGGTAGGCCGCCCTGGTCGAGTCGAACTCGGCGCTGCGCAGCAGGCGCTTGGGATTGAAGCTGAACTGCTCGCGCGGATTCTGGTAGCGGTTGGTGCCCACAATCACCTGCTCGCCGGTGGCAATGCGCCGGAACTGGGCCTGCGTAGTAAGTTGCAGCTGACTGATGACGAGCCGGGTAGCGCGGGGCAAGCCGCCCGCCGCCTGCACCTCCTGAAACAGCGCCCAGGCGTTTCGGGCCAGCTCGTCGGTCAGGGTTTCGAGGTAGTAGGAACCCGCTGCCGGGTCGGCTACCTGTTGCAGGTGTGCTTCTGAGCGTAGCAGGGTAGGGATGTTGCGGGCCAGGCGGTCGGCAAAGGCATTGGGCGCCGCAAACAGGCTGTCGAAGGGCGTGACGCTCACGGCATCTGCGCCGCCCACCACGGCGGCCATGGCCGCCGTGGTGGTGCGCAGTAGATTGGTGGGTGGATCGAGCGTAGTCTGGCTCCAAGTGGCCGTGCTGGCGTAGATGCGCAGTTGGCTGGCCATTTCGGCTGGCAGCTGGTGGGCAAATAGTAGCGTGGCCCACAACCGGCGCAGAGCGCGCAGCTTAGCTATTTCGGTGAAGTAGCTGGGGTTGATGGCCACCTGCACCTGCACGGCAGCGGCCACCGTGGCCACCTCCAGTTCGTTGCTGGGTAGGCAATCGAGGTAATACGCCGCCGTGCTTAGGGCAAAGGCCAGCTGCTGCGTAGCTGTGCCGCCTCGGTTGCCGAAATACGCTCCGTTCAGCGTCAGCGCCTTAAATTCTGGTAGGTGCTGCGTTAGCTGCAATATGGTTCGCAACGCGGCAAGCTGCCCCTGCAAATCCAGCAAATGATCCGTTACGGGGTCGAACCGCAGAAAGCCGCGCAGGGTGTTGCTGCTGGCTGCCAGCAAGCGTTCTAGCAAGGGTAGGGGCGTAGCGCGCACCGAGTAGCCCACGTAGGTAGCGGCCAGGGGTAGGTGCTGTGCTAGGTAGGCAACGTCAAAAGCGGCGGTGTCGGCCAGGTCGAAGTGGGCACCATCGGCGCCACGTTGCAGGGCTTCCGCGGCCCGGTCGATGGCAGCGTGGCCGTTGTCGTGGGCCGGTACGAGGTAGGTAGGTACGTTCAGCCAGGCATTGGCCTCAGCAGCGCGCACTTGTGGCGTGGCGGGAGTAGCCAGAGCATCCAAGGCTTCGCGATGGTAAAAGGGTTCTACTACCACGCCTTCGGGCGAGTGCCAACGCAGCGTTTCCAGGTCCTGCCCTTTCAGGTCGCGGCGGATGCGCTCCTGCCAGGCGGCCGTGCTTAGCGGCGTAAACTCAGAGAAAGAAAGCGGGGTGGAGGCTGGGGTATCGGCCATAGAGGAGTGGGTGCGGGCCTGGGATGAGCAACAAAACAGCTGAAACGGCTAAAGATACCGTATCGGGGAATAATGAACATGGGAAAAAGCGGTGCCTGCTTACGGAGGTAGAATATACGCGGTTGGGCTGCGGGGAGTGGGTGTTCAGGCCACATTCAACCTGCTGGTCAACCTGGGCAACAAACTTCCACACGCATAGGAGCGCAGCCGCAACGCGTAATTCGCGTACCTTTGTGCTTCTGTATGCCCCTTCTGCTTATGTCGTTTTTTCGCACTCGTACCACTGCTTTTGGCTTGCTGCTGGCTGTAGCCCTGCTGCCTGCCTGCCAGCGCGCTGCCTACCAGGCTCAGGCTACCTTGCCACCTATCACGGCCCGCCCCGTCGATAAAACCCAGCCCGAGGATGCAAAAATGGCCGCCGAAATTGCGCCCTACCGTCAGCGCGTTACGGAGCAGATGTCGGCGGTACTGGGCACGGCACCGGTAGCCCTCACCAAAAATGCGGGCGAGTCGCCGCTCGGTAATTTTGTGGCCGACTTGCAGCGCGAGCGCGCCGCCGTAGCCCTGCACCAGCCCATCGATCTGGCCGTGATGACCAACGGGGGACTGCGCACGGCTTTTCCGGCTGGCCCCATCACGCTGGGCTCGGTGTTCGAGCTGATGCCGTTCGAGAATAAGTTGGTGGTGCTGGATGCCCCCGGCCCCGTAGTGCAGCAGCTATTCGACTATTCCGCCCGCATCAAAATGCCTATTTCAGGGGCCATCTATACCGTTTCGCCCGATGGTAAGGCTACTGATATCCACATTGGCGGACAGCCCTTCAACCCGGCCCGCGTCTACGCCATTGCCATTTCCGACTACCTGGCCGGTGGCGGCGACAACCTGCTTTTCTTCAAACCACTCACGCAGCGCGACACGGGTGTGCTGCTGCGCCAGGCCATTGCCGACAAAATCACGAGCCTAACGGCCCAGGGCAAACCCATAGAAGCCCGAGTAGAAGGCAGGGTAAAATGATGTGTTGAGTTTCAAGTGTTGAATTTTGAATGGCTTAGAGAGGTTGTGGAAAGCGACGCTCTATCCTTCTTATTTCATGCATGTGATAGAAACTCAACTCAAAACGCAACATTCATACTTCAACATTTCCAACGTGAACCGTCGCGATTTTATAAAGCATTCGACGCTGGGTGCGGCCAGTCTGGGGCTATTGGGCCTAAACCACTCGGCCACTGCGGCTGATACCAAGGGCCGGCTGGTGATTTTGCACACCAACGATATGCACTCGCGCATTGACCCCTTTCCCGACAACGGCGGGCAGTGGGCCAACATGGGCGGCATGGCCCGTCGCGCCGCCCTGATTCAGCAGATTCGGCAGCAGGAGCCGCACGTGCTGCTCCTCGACTCGGGCGACATCTGGCAGGGCACGCCCTACTTCAACTTCTTCGAGGGCGAGCTGGAGTATAAGCTGATGACGGAAATGGCCTACGACGCCAGCACCCTCGGTAACCACGACTTCGACAACGGCCTGGAAGGTTT
Source organism: Hymenobacter profundi (assembly GCF_019334315.1). Lineage (GTDB taxonomy): Bacteria > Bacteroidota > Bacteroidia > Cytophagales > Hymenobacteraceae > Hymenobacter > Hymenobacter profundi. The sequence continues at coordinate 14,959 of NZ_JAHWGL010000070.1, read as the reverse complement.
GCAAAAGCAGTTGCCCAATGCAGGTTTTCCATTCCTGATTGCCAACTACGACTTCTCGAATACCATTCTGGCCGGCAAGTTTAAGCCGTATAAAGTATTCGAGAAAGCCGGGCACCGCATTGGTGTGTTTGGGGTAGGCATTGAGCTAGCCGGTTTGGTAGCTGATAAAAACTTCGGGGCTACCCAATACCTCGACCCTATCATGGTTGCCAACAAGATGATAACCCAGCTGCGCGGCCCCGAGCGTTGCGACATGGTGATTTGCCTTTCGCATCTGGGCTACCAATACAAAGGCCCCAAAATTGACGACTTCAAGCTGGCGGCCGGCGCCCCCGGCATCGACCTGATTCTAGGCGGGCACACCCACACCTTCCTCGACAAACCCGACGTAGTAGCCGGCTCCAACGGCCACCAGACGCTCATCAACCAGGTAGGCTGGTCGGGTATCAACCTCGGCCGTCTCGACTACACATTTACGAAGACTACCCGCCGCCCAGCTGTAGCCGCTGCTGCCGTAGTGCCTATTCACACGGCCTAACGGAAAGTTGACAAAAGCAAGAGAAAGGGGCGTTTTTTTGTCTCCTGACTTTTCCACATTTTTGTCTCCCTTTGCCGGAAACGAACTGCTCCCCGGTTCGTAACGACGGCTTTCTGTACACTATTTGCTCGCCTTTTTTGTTGCTGTAACTGTTTGATGCTGAAGGATTTTAGAACCGTATGGGTCAACTGTCTGCGCGTCATCAAAGCGAATATTGGTGAGCAGAGCTTCCGCACGTGGTTTGAGCCCATTGTGCCGGTGCAGCTCCACAACAACGTATTGATTATTCAAGTCCCCAGCCAATTTTTTTATGAGTGGCTGGAGGAGCATTACGTGGACGTACTGAAGAAAAGTATCTTCCAGGAGTTAGGCGCCGATGGCCGCCTGGAGTACTCGATTGTAGTGGATCAGGGCAATGCCCAGTCGCAGCCGCGTACCCTCAATTTGCCTACCTCGCGCAAGGCAGCCCAGCCGGCCCCTTCGGCCGGACCAGCGGCGGCTTTAGCCGCGGGACCCATGTCGTCGTCGGCGCGGCACGTGGCGGGCGCGGCGGCAGCCCCGGCGGCTACGCCGTCTACCCTGCGCAACCCCTTCGAAGCCATTAAGGTAGTCGACCGCAACTACGTCAACTCTCAACTCAACACCACTTACACCTTCGAGAACTACATCGAGGGAGACTGCAACCGCCTGGCCCGCTCGGCGGGTTTGGCGGTGGCGAACAAGCCGGGCACTACTTCCTTCAACCCGCTGATGGTATACGGCGGGGTAGGATTGGGCAAAACGCATTTGGTGCAGGCCATTGGCAACCACATCAAGGCCACCACACCAGATCGGTTCGTGCTCTACGTGTCGGCGGAGAAGTTCACGAACCAGTTTATCGAGAGCGTGCGCATCAACTCGGTGCAGGATTTTGCCAACTTCTATCTGTTGGTGGATATTCTGATCTTGGACGACGTGCAGTTTATGTCGGGCAAGGACAAGACGCAGGAGATGTTCTTTCACATCTTCAACCACTTGCACCAGGCCGGTAAGCAAATCGTGATGACCTCCGACCGGCCCCCGCGCGATCTGAACGGCCTGGAAGACCGCCTACTCTCGCGCTTCAAGTGGGGCCTCACCGCCGACTTGCAAAGCCCCGACTTTGAGACGCGCATGGCCATCATCCAGAACAAGATGCAGCAGGATGGCATCGATATTCCGCCGCAAGTGGTGGAATACCTGGCCCACAGCGTGAATACCAACGTGCGCGAACTGGAAGGTGTGCTGATTTCGCTGGTGGCCCAAAGTAGCCTAAACCGCCGCGAGATTGACCTGGAAATGGCCAAGCAGGCCCTACGCCACATCATTGAGGAGGTAGAAGCTGAAGTCAACCTCGACTTCATCCAGAAAACCGTGGCCGAGTATTTCAGCCTACCCGTGGAATTGCTGAAGGCCAAAACCCGCAAGAAAGAGGTGGTAACGGCTCGGCAGGTGGCTATGTACTTCGCCAAAGAACACACTACTCATTCGCTGAAAAGCATCGGCCATCACTTCGGTGGGCGCGACCATAGCACCGTCATCCACTCCGTACAAACCGTGTCGGACCTGATCGACAGTGACAAAAGCTTCCGCAGTTCGGTGCAGGAGCTACGAAAGAAGTTCGCGGGGAAGTAGGAGTGAGGTAGACGCACTACAAAGCAGAACGTCATGCTGAGCTTGCCGAAGCATCTCTACCGTGAGTAAATTGATTACTCACGGTAGAGATGCTTCGGCAAGCTCAGCATGACGTTCTATTTATCTTGTGGTCTACTTCTCCTGAGAGTCGTGCAACGGAATCTGGTGATTTGATGCAAATCGTTGCACTTGCTCGTGCAGAATACGGCGGCGGCGGGTACCACGTACCTCGCGTAAGCTCAGTACATAGTTATTGCCGTCCTTGAGCTGCACACGCAGTTGGCGCAGGGCCAACTCCAGCTTGGCAATATCCTCGGCCGGAAAAGCCTGCTTGGGCCGAAACAGCCCACCTTTGTGTACCATGTAAGCCGGCGTGAACTCTAGGTAGGTCTGGGTGCCGAAAATAGGCGCGTTGTTGACCAGTACATAGCCAATATAAATCAGGCTGAACGCCAGGAACACGTAATCCAGGAAGTGCTGGTCAGTACTATTGCTGTCAGCTACCAGCCGTGAGCCAACGTAGAAAATCCAGAGCAAGCCAATAGCCATCTGCCCCCAAAACGGGATGCGGGAGTTGTTGGCAGGTTGCAGACGAATACGGGTAGAGGTAGGAGGCATACAGCGCAAAATAAGGTAGGACAGCAGCAAAGTAACTCAGTTTTCTGATGTCCTTCAGCAAAACGGTGTGTCATCCTGAGTAGAGTGGAGGACCTTCTTACATTGTTACGCTTATCGTATTGATAGAAGAGGTTCCTTCGCTCCACTCAGCGTAACACACCGCTTTCTGCTTCATGCTCAGCTTATTTCAGCGTGGCTGAAGTCAATTCCATTTCGGGTACGGCGCTAAGAAGCTGCGAGATAGGGCAGTTCTCTTTGGCGTTTTCGGCTTGCTTCTGAAATTCTTCCTGCGAAATACCTTCTACTTCTCCTTCCGTTTTCAGGGCAATCTTCACCACTTTTGGTGTGTCGCCCGAGGGGTCCAGGGTCACCTTCGACTCGGTGCGGATTTGCTTTACCTGGTAGCCGGCTTTCGTCAGGTGGCTGGTCAGGAACATGGTGTAGCAGCCGGCATGGGCCGCGCCAATCAGTTCTTCGGGGTTGGTGCCGGGCTTGCCATCGAAGCGGGCGCCGGTGGAGTAGGGAGCATCCAGCTGGCCACTCTGGCTGGTGATGGTGCCGCTACCTTTGATGTCGCCGTTCCATACGGCATTGCCACGTTGGTTGATCATGGGAAAGAGAAAAGGGGTGATGAGGAAAATACCAGTACTACATACCAATACTGGCAGTAGTAGGTTGCAGAGGGTAGGGGCGTTTTCCCGTTTGTGGCTGTGTAATACGAGCCGAGGAGTTGACCAAGGCGCCGCTTTCTACGTAGGTAGTGCTAAACTCACATCGTCTAGGGTTACACAGGTTGCTACCTTTGCGGAGTTTACTGTTCAGCTGATTTAGAAATATGGCGTTGAAAGCTACTCTGAGCCGACCTTTGGCGGCTTATGTTGCCCACCGCTACCAGCGCTGGATGCAGGACCCGGTAGGTACGCAGCAGCGCGTTCTGACGAGCTTGCTGGGCGCGGGTAGTCGTACGGCTTTCGGCCACGACCACGATTTTCGGGCCATCAGCGACGCCGCTGGCTTGGCTCGCCAGGTGCCGGTGCGCGATTACGAAGCCCTGCGCCCCTACCTCGACCGGGTGCAAGCCGGCGAGGCCGACGTGCTTTGGCCTGGCCGCCCACTGTATCTGGCCAAAACCTCGGGTACTACCAGCGGCGCCAAATACATTCCGCTCACGCGGGACAGTATGCCCAACCACATCAATGGGGCCCGCGATGCGCTATTGCACTACATCGACTATACCGGCCGCAGCCAGTTTCTGGATGGCCGGCTGATGTTTTTGTCGGGTAGTCCAGAGCTGGAACTGGTCAACGGCATCCTTACGGGCCGGTTGTCGGGCATTGTCAACCACCACGTGCCGGCCTACCTGCGCCGTAGTCAGCTGCCGAGCTACGCTACCAACATCATCGACGATTGGGAAACCAAGCTCGACCATATTGTGGAGGAAACCTTGGGGCAGCCCATGTCCTTGATTTCCGGTATTCCGCCGTGGGTGCAGATGTACTTCGACCGTATTGTAGCGCGCACGGGCAAAACCGTGAAGGAAGTCTTCCCTGACTTTGGCCTGTTTGTGTACGGCGGCGTCAACTTCGAGCCCTACCGCAAGAAGCTGTTTGAAACCATTGGCGGACCAGTTGACAGCATCGAGACCTTCCCGGCCTCTGAAGGCTTCCTGGCCTTTCAAGATCAGCCTGGCAACCCAGGATTGCTGCTGTTGTTGGATGCCGGGATTTTCTTTGAATTTATTCCGGCCGAGCGTTTTTTTGAGGATAATCCGCCCCGCCTGACCATTGGGGAAGTAGAGCTAGATCAGCAATACGCTGTCGTGCTCAGCAGCAACGCTGGCCTGTGGGGCTACTCCCTCGGCGACACAGTGCGCTTCGTGAGTCGCTTCCCGCACCGCGTGGTGGTGTCGGGGCGCATTAAGCATTTTCTATCGGCCTTCGGTGAGCACGTAATTGGGGAGGAGGTAGAGCAAACCCTGCGCGAAGCCATGCGCCAGCACCCCGAGGTAGAGGTAGTGGAATTTACAGTGGCCCCACTCGTCAGCGACGACCCTGCCGTGCCCTCCCGCCACGAGTGGCTCATCGAGTTTGCCCAGCCCCCACGTGATACCGCCGCCTTTGCCGCGGCTCTGGATGCAGGCTTGCGCCAGCGCAACGTGTACTACGACGACCTGATGGCCGGCAATATTCTGGCTCCGTTGCAACTCACTGCCCTGTCCGCTGGTGCGTTTCAGCGGTATATGAAAAGCCAGGGGAAACTGGGCGGGCAGAACAAGGTGCCCCGCCTCAGCAACGACCGGATATTGGCCGAGGGGCTAATGGCAGTGTAATGGTAGCCCTAGCTAGGTAAGAAGGCCAATTTCGGTAAGAAGCCTAACTTGGCCCCTCAATGCCCTAAGCGTCATCTTTCATCTTTCTGCTCTATTCTTGCCCATGCGTCTTTTTCTTTCGCTACTTCTTGCCTGCTTGCTACTCACGCAAGCTACTGTTGCCCAAAAAACTGCCGCTACCCCCTTGCGCGTGGCTACCTACAACCTGCGCATGAATACGGCCAGCGACGGCCAAAATGCTTGGCCCAACCGCGCTGAGATGGTGCGCAACCTCGTCAGCTACTACGATTTCGATGTGTTTGGTACCCAAGAGGGCTTTCGGAGCCAGCTCAACGATGTGGCGCAACTAAAGCAATACGCCTTTGTGGGCAAGGGTAGGGACGATGGCAAGGAAGCCGGTGAGCACTCGGCCATCTTCTATAAAAAAGACCGCCTGAAGCTGCTGCAAACCGGCGACTTCTGGCTGAGCCAAACGCCTGATAAGCCCGGCAAAGGCTGGGATGCCACTTGCTGCAACCGCATCTGCACCTGGGCCAAGTTTCAGGACACGCAAACCAAGAAGGAGTTCTATTTCTTTAGCGCCCACTTCGACCACGAAGGGGTAGAAGCCCGTCGCGAATCGGGCAAGCTGATGGTGCAGAAAATCAAGGAAATTGCCAAAAACGCTCCTGTCATCTTCGTTGGCGACCTGAACTCTACGCCTGATACGGAGCAAGTGAAGATCATCCAAGCCTCGCTACGCAACGCTTATGATGTTACCCAAAAGCCCGCTTACGGCCCCGTGGGTACGTTCCAGGGTTTCAAGCTAGACGCACCCCTGCAAGACCGCATCGACCACATCTTTGTAAGCAAAGAGTACACGGTGCTCAACTACGCAGTGCTCACCGACTCCATGCGCGGCCGCTACCCCTCCGACCACTTTCCGGTGATGGTGGATGTGGTGTTGAAGTAATTAAGACTTGTTGAAATTTTGTTCAAATAGGCAGTATTAAGACGCCAGATCAAGCATGGCCACCGATTTTGAATAAGCTCTAAACGTTTAAAGGGAGGACCTCATTTATGCAACTAAAACCCGCCCTTCACGCCGCCTGCCTCGCCTACCTCCAACAGCGCATCGACGCAGCGCAATCGGCTATGTTGGCCGCGCAGGAATCGGCCAACTCCGAAACCAAGAGCAGTGCCGGCGACAAGTACGAAACCGGCCGCGCCATGGCCCACGAGGAGCGCAACCGCAATGCCGTGCAGCTCCGCGAAGCCCTAAACCTGAAAGCCGAGCTAGAGCGCATCAACCCCGAAGCGGCCTGCGATACAGTACGGCCAGGTGCATTGGTCGCTACCAGTATGGGGCAGTTCTACCTCAGTATTAGCGCCGGCAAGATGGTGGTAGAGGGCACGGAGTACTTCGCCGTGTCGCCGGCCGCGCCGGTGGCGGCAGCGCTGAGCGGTAAGAGGGTAGGGGAGGAAGCAGCGTTTAATGGGAAGAAGGTGCTAGTGAAGGCTATTCTATAAAATGATATGGGCGGCTGCAAGCCGCCCATCGTTGCTGACTGTAGGGTAGGGGCGCGTCGTTGTGGTTGATAAAATGGACCAGCGCCCCAACGGGCGGCTGCATGCTGCCCCTACCTCATTTGCTCTGCTGACAGGCCGGAACAGATATTGCCTGCGAAGCAGAACTTCGCCTTACTTTTGCGTATGTCCTTCCCTACCCCCAAGCGCGTGGCGCTGCTCGGTGCCACTGGTTCTATCGGAACCCAGGCGCTGGATGTTATGCGGGCGCACCCTACCCGCTTCACTGTTACGGCGCTATCGGCGCAGTCCAATGCTGAGCTGCTGATTGCACAGGCCCGCGAGTTTCGCCCCGCCGTTGTGGTCATTGGCGATGAGGCAAAGTACGAAACCGTGAAAACGGCCTTGGCCAACCAACCCGAAACCGAGGTGCTGGCCGGTGTCGCCGCCCTCACGGAAATAGCCGCTCGCCCCGATTCGGACATTGTACTCACCGCTATGGTAGGCTACGCGGGATTACTACCTACAGTAGCTGCTATCCAGGCTGGGAAGGACATTGCCCTGGCCAACAAGGAAACGCTGGTGGTAGCCGGGCAGCTGATTACTGAGCTGGTACGGAAATACAAGGTGAAACTCCTACCCGTCGATTCGGAGCACTCTGCTATTTTCCAATGCCTAGTAGGCGAGGAGCAGAATCCGATTGAGAAAATTATCCTCACGGCCTCGGGTGGGCCGTTCCGGGGTAGGAGCCGGACGGAGCTGGCCACCGTCACCAAAGCCCAGGCCCTGAAACACCCCAACTGGGACATGGGCGCCAAAATCACGATTGATTCTGCGTCTTTGATGAACAAAGGACTGGAGGTGATTGAGGCCAAGTGGCTGTTTGGCCTCCGCGACGACCAGATCGACGTGGTAGTGCACCCGCAAAGCATTATTCACTCGTTGGTGCAGTTTCAGGATGGCTCTTTGAAAGCACAACTCGGCCTGCCCGATATGAAGCTGCCCATCCAATATGCCTTGGGCTACCCCGAGCGCCTATCCTCGGATTTTCCGCGCTTCGATTTTCTGGCCTACCCCCAGTTCACTTTCGAGCAGCCCGATACCGCTACCTTCCGCAACCTAGCCTTGTCCTTCGAGGCCATGCGCCGGGGTGGCAACGCGCCCTGCATTCTCAATGCCGCCAATGAAGTAGCTGTGGCCGCTTTTCTGCGCGATGAAATCGGTTTTCTGGAAATGTCGGACCTGGTGGAAAGTTGCCTCACCAAGGTTTCGTACCTTGCTACCCCATCGCTCGACGATTACATGCACACCGACCAGGAAACGCGCCGCGTGGCGCAAACGCTGGTCGGCAGCGGAACAAAGTCGGCGTAGGAACTGTCAGGATGACAATCTTACATTTTTAATTTCTTCGCTACTTTGGAAGGATTAGTTATGGCCGGCAACCTGTTGCTGGGCCTTTCGCTTTTGGTTGGTTTGCACGAGTTTGGCCACTTCGCCACCGCGAAGTATTTCAAGATTCGCGTCGATAAGTTTTACATCTTCTTTGACTTTCTGTTTCCGATGCCGGGCGTGCTCAATTTCGCCCTGTTCAAGAAAAAAATCGGGGAGACGGAGTACGGTTTGGGCTGGTTCCCGCTGGGTGGCTACGTGGCCATCCACGGCATGATCGACGAGACGCAGGATGCAGAGAGCCTGGCCGCCGAGCCCGCCCCCAACGAGTTTCGGGCGAAGCCAGCTTGGCAGCGCCTGATTGTGATGCTGGGCGGTATCGTCATGAACGTGATTACTGGTATTGTCATTTTTACGGCTCTCACCTACACCCACGGCGAAAGCTACCTGCCGGCTTCGGAAGTGCGCTATGGCGTGTTGCCCAATGAGTTGGGTAAAGAAGTGGGCTTCCAGATGGGCGATAAAATTGTGAAAATCAACGGCCATCCGTTCACTGAGTTCAATGATGTGTACGAGCCCGAGGTAATTCTTGGTAGCAATAGTTACTACACTGTAGACCGCAACGGCAAGCTGGTGGACATCAACTTGCCCGCCGACTTTATGGACCGCCTCGCTGAGAAGGACCAAGGCGCGTTTGTAGTGCCCCTCGACCCGTTTCAAGTAGATGAAGTAGTACCCAACAGCGCCGCCGCTAAAGCCGGCCTCCAGCCCGGCGACCGGGTGGCAGCCGTAGCGGGTACGCCCATTCACTACTTCCCCGAGTTGCAGCAGGAGCTGAAAAAGCAAGCTGGCAAGACCATCCCGCTGACGGTAGAACGTGCCGGTGCCCCTACCCAACTCACCGTTACGGTGGAGCCGGAAGGCACCATTGGTTTCCGCCCCAAGTCGCTGCTACATTTTGACACGCGTCACTACTCGTTTGCTGAGTCGGTACCGCAGGGCACCAAGCAGGCCTTCAGCATCGTGACCACACAGGCCAAGGCATTCGGCAAGATTTTCCGGGGCGAAGCGTCGTTCCGTAAGTCGGTGGGCGGCCCCATCGAAATTGCCCAACAGTACGGCGGTAAGTGGGACTGGCTGCGTTTCTGGACGCTCACGGGTATGCTCTCCATGGTGCTAGCGTTCATGAATCTGCTCCCCATTCCGGCCCTAGATGGCGGCCACGTGCTGTTCTTGCTCTACGAGATGGTAGCCGGTCGTAAGCCCTCCGACTCTTTCCTTGAAGGTGCCCAGAAAGTAGGTATGGTGCTAATTCTGGGTCTGATGGCATTCGTTCTGATTATCAATCCCATCCTGAAAAACTTCCTCTAATGCGTAGTTGGCTGTTTTTGTTGCTTTTGATGGTAGGCATGATGAGCCGGGCACAGGCGCATACCTACCACGCCAGCATCATGGACGTGCATTACAACCCGCAAAAAAAACAGCTGGAAGTAGCGGTGAAGGTGTTCACCGATGATCTAGAAAAAGCCTTGTCGGCGGGGCAGCCCAAGCCGGTGAGTGTGCTGGAAGACCCCAAGCCGCAACTGGCTACGCTTACCTCGGCGCTGCTGCGACGGGCACTAGCATTCGGCACCAAGCCCGGCGAAATACTTCCTTGGCGCTACGTAGGTATGGAACGCGACCATGATGCCCATTGGCTCTACCTCGCCGTGCCGCTGTCTAGTGCGCCGCCGGCACTCTACCTGCGCAACCATTTGTTGCTCGACACCTTCGATGATCAAATGAACATCGTGAACGTGGAAGCCAATGGCAAGAAGCAAAGCGCCCTGTTCCGCGGCGGCGAAGACGTGCGGAAACTGGAGTTGTAGGTTAGTTTATAGTCACAGAACAGCAAAGCCGTCTGTCCTCCTGAACGCAGTGAAGGACCTTATCACACTAGAACGACCATCGTGCTGACGACTCGTTCACGCGTGATAAGGTCCTTCACTGCGTTCAGGAGGACAGATGATTATTACCAGTCCGAACCGCCACTGGCCGCTGGCTTTTTGCCTTCGCCTTCAGGCTTGATCAACTGGAATTCCACCCGACGGTTCACCTTCGCGTCTTCTTCCGTTACTTCTTCCTTGATCGGCTTCGTGCTACCTAATCCGTTGCTGTCGATGCGGTTGGGTTGCAGCTTGCCCTTCTGCTCAATGTAGCGGCGAATAGCCTCGGCGCGGTCCTGGGAGAGCTTCTCGTTCACATCGGGGTTGCCGCGGGCGTCGGTGTGGCCCGTGATGCGGAGTCGGTAGGTAGGGTGGTCGACCATGAACAGGGCAATGCGGTCGAGCGTGCCGTGCATGGCGGGCAACACGTTGGCCTTCATGGCCTCAAACTCAATATTGTGGAAGATGAGGGGTAGGCTGCTGTCGAAACTGGCCGTCATCAGCTTCATCAGCGTATCCGATTTCAGGTCGAATTGCTTTTCCACCGTGAAATAATCGGGGCTGCGGATGAGCATCACGTAGTGTGAGCCTTCCATCAGATCGAAGTCAAACGAGCCATCGGGCCGCAGGTACTTACTGGCGACTTCGATGCCGTTATTTGTATCAATAATGCTGACGATGCCGTTGAGGGGCTTGTTGGTTACAGAGTCTACCAAGGAGCCTTCGAAGTGCGTGGTAGCCAGCGGCTGCGCCTCCATGGGTAGGGGGAAGGAATAGAGGTCGAGGTTATGAGGCGTCTTGGCCTCGGCCCTGGCGTAGTAAAGGTTCTTAGAATCGCGGTCAATGGTGAAGTAATATTCTGATCCTTTGCCGTTTACCAACGGCCCAATATTGCGCGGTTCCTGCCAGCGCCCGTTCACACGGTAGGTTTTGTAAATATCAAAATCACCGAAATTGAGCAGCTGCCCTCGGGAGCTGAAATACAGCACGTTATACAAAGGGTGGTAAAATGGACTCACCTCGCTTTCGCGAGTATTCACCACGGGGCCCATGTTCTCTGCCTTGGCCCACTCGCCGTTCTTGGTTTTGTAGGTATACCAGATATCCGATAGACCGAACCCGCCCAAGCGGTCGGAGGCAAAATACAAGGTGTCCTCGCTGGGCGAGAGGGTAGGCTGCGAGTCCCAGGCCCCGGAGTTAACAGTCGGGCCCAAGCTCTTGGGCGTCGACCACTGCCCATCCTGAAAGGTAGCCGAGTACAGGTCGCAGTTGCCGTGGCAGTCAGGACACTCGCATCGGGCGAAATAGATGGTTTTGCCATCGCGCGAGAAGCACGCCGAGCCCTCGTTGTACTGCGAGTTGATGGGCTTGGGCAGGGGCTCGGCATCGGTCCAATACTCACCTTCCTGCCGCGAGGTATACAGGTCCTCATCTACCACCTGCTTGATGTTGCCGCGCACTTTGCGCTTAGAGGAAAACACAAAGAGGCCGGCTTCGCTACTCAGCGCGGGTCCGTAGTCCTCCACCGGCGAGTTGATGCCTGCGCCCATACTGGTATACACGCCTACAGGCGGATGGAACGTAGCCAGGTTTTTCCGGTACTCCACAATAGCGTAGTACTCCTGCATAGGCACATACAGATCGGCGGTTTTTTGCTCCAGCGAATCGTAGTACAGCTGCACTTTTTTCAACTCGCGGCGGCGGTGCTTCAGCGCCAGGCTATAGTAGGTCTTGGCCTGCTGCTCGTAGTTGGTGCGCTCGTAGAGCTGGCCCAGCCGCCAGAGCATATCCGTGTTTTTGGCGAAGTTCTCGATGCCAAACTTACCTACGTACGCAGCCAGCAACTTGCGAGCTTGTCCCCAGTTGCGGCGCTTTTCGGCCTGCTGAATAGCCTTCAGCTCCTTTTTATTTTGGTAGAACGCAATGCGGTTGACGTTGGGAAAGGTAGGCGTGCCATCGGAGCGCACGCGTAACTTTTTGGTAGCAGAGGCATTGCGTGTCAGCTCTCGTTGCGCAAGGGGAGGGGCAGGGGTTTTCTGCTGGGCCTGGGCGGGAAGAAAAGCCGCGCAACTGCCAAGCAGCACCAGCCACAAACAAAGGGAGCGTAGCATAAGAAATAAGACAACGCCACCGTTGTCAGAATGGAAAGGAGGGTACCAAAAATAGCAAATTCCTGATACTACCAGGCAGGAGTGTATCCCAAGCTGGGGCAAGTGCCGTGCCGTGTTGGCGTAGCCTGTTTCAAAAAAGAATTTTGGCCCTTGATGGCACGACGCTTGCCCATTCCGTAATCTTACAAAAGTCAGTCGTAACCGGACAGGTTTGTGCCGGAGCAGGCTGTCATTCTGGCACGAATTAATCGTGCATCCCCGCTATTCTCATGAGTAAATCCTTTTTTCAAGACGCTACTCCCTACCTGCTGGCGAAAGACACGGTAGAGATGGTTTCTATTGTTGCCACCGACCCCGACCAGCCACTTACCGGCGAAGACGCTCCCGAGGTACTGCCGTTGCTGGCCGTACGCAATACGGTATTGTTTCCCGGAGTAGTACTACCCGTTACGGTGTCGCGCAAGAAAAGCGTGCGGCTAGTGCGCAAGGCCTACCGGGGCAATAAGATTATTGGGGTAGTTGCCCAGAAAAATACCCAGAGCGACGACCCCGTACTGGCCGATCTGTACCAGACCGGCACCATGGCGCGCATCCTGAAAATGCTGGTGCTACCCGATGGCAATACCACCATCATCATTCAGGGACAGCAGCGTTTCCAGATTGAGGAACAGGAGCAGGACGTGCCCTACCTCACGGCGCGGGTAAGCTACCTGACCGAGACCTTCCATAATAAGAACAGCAAGGAGGTGAAGGCTCTGGTGGCCTCGCTGAAAGAGGCCGCCGCCAAAATCATGAAGCTGAATCCTGAGATTCCACAGGAAGCGCAGGTGGCGTTGGATAACATCGACTCGCCGTCTTTCTTGACGCATTTCCTGTCCTCGAATATCAACGCCGAGGTAGGTGTGAAACAGCAGCTGTTGGAGATAAACGACGGTGTGGAGCGCGGTACACGATTGCTGGAACTGATGCTCAAGGAGATTCAGCACCTGGAAATCAAGCGCGAAATCCATACGAAAGTCCATACCGACATCGACCAGCAGCAGCGTGACTACTTCCTGCGCCAGCAGATCAAGGTATTGCAGGATGAGTTGGGGTTTGATGGTCCAGATCAGGAAATAGACAAGTTTCGCGTCCGTGCGAAAGACAAAAAGTGGCCCGAAGCGGTAGCCAAACATTTCAACAAAGAACTGGATAAGCTCACGCGCCTCAACCCGCAAGCCGCCGAATATCCGGTAAGCGTGAACTACGCGGAGTTTCTGCTCGACTTACCCTGGGGCGAATACACCAAGGACAATTTCAACCTGAAGCGCACCCGCAAAATCCTCGACCAGGACCACTATGGTATGGAAAAGGTGAAGGAGCGCATCGTGGAGTACTTGGCTGTGCTCAAGCTGAAGCAGGACATGAAGGCACCGATTCTGTGCCTCTATGGCCCGCCCGGTGTAGGCAAAACCAGCCTAGGCCGCTCCATTGCCAAAGCACTGGGTAGGCAGTACGTGCGCATGAGCCTGGGCGGCGTGCGCGACGAGGCCGAAATCCGGGGGCACCGCAAAACCTACGTGGGCGCTATGCCAGGCCGAATTGTGTCGCAGATCAAAAAAGCAGGCGCTTCCAATCCGGTGATTATTCTAGACGAAGTAGACAAGGTAAGTGCCGATTTCCGGGGTGACCTGTCGTCGGCGCTACTCGAAGTGCTGGACCCGGAGCAGAACTCCACTTTCACTGACAACTACCTGGAGGTAGAGTACGATCTGTCGCGGGTGCTGTTCATTGCTACCGCCAACTCGCTCGATACCATTCAGCCCGCCCTGCGCGACCGGATGGAAATAATCGACGTGACGGGGTATACACTGGAAGAGAAGACCCAAATTGCCAAGAAGCACCTGTGGCCCAAGCTCCTCGCCGACCATGGCCTGCAACCCAAGGACGTGAGTATCACCACGCCCGCCTTGCAGCGCGTAATTGACGACTACACCCGCGAATCGGGTGTGCGTAGCCTGGAGCGCAAGTTGGGCGCAGTGGTGCGCAACGTGGCTAAGCACAAGGCCTTGGAGGAAGAATATCCGGCAACCCTGGAACCGAAAGACGTAGCCCGTATCCTGGGCGCCGCCATTTTCGACCGCGACCAATACCAGGACAACGACACCGCCGGTGTGGTAACGGGCTTGGCCTGGACTTCGGTGGGTGGCGACATCCTATTCATTGAAAGCTTGTTGAGCCGGGGTAGGGGTAAGCTCACACTCTCGGGTCAGCTAGGTGATGTAATGAAGGAATCGGCCATTACGGCGCTTTCCTATCTGCGCAGCCGGGCCGAGGAGCTAGACATTGATTACCGCCTCTTCGACCAGTACGACCTGCACATTCACTTTCCTGAGGGCGCTGTGCCCAAGGATGGCCCCAGTGCCGGTATTGCCATCTTCACCAGCATCGCGTCGGTGTTTACGCAACGTAAAATCCGTAGCCATTTGGCTATGACGGGCGAGATAACCCTGCGCGGCAAGGTGCTGCCGGTAGGCGGCATCAAGGAGAAAATTCTGGCGGCACGTCGGGCAGGCATCAAAGACGTGATTCTGTGTCAGAAGAACCGCAAGGACATCGACGAGATTCCCACCGAATACATCAAAGGCCTCACTATTCATTACGCCGACCGCGTGGATGACGTGCTGGCCGTAGCCTTGCTACCAGAGCTGGTTAACCATCCTATGAAGCTGACCGTGCGCGACGAACCAACTCCGCCGGCTGTACCGAGCGTGGAAGTGCAGTAAGGAAATGCTGATTCTTTAGGGTATTTAGAATGTAGTTAAAACGTCATGTTTGATCTGGCGTCCGCTTGTCGAAGCATCTCGCTCGCTCCGTTGTACACTATCCAACGGAGCGAGCGAGATGCTTC